>JALSLZ010000033.1 GCA_026988075.1 Flavobacteriaceae bacterium | reverse complement strand
AGTTTAGGTTATATTGAAGGTATGAGTGAGGCTCCACGTATTGATATGCGAAATGGTAATTATGTATTTATTAAACAATAAGTAACATTTAAAAACCTTACATATTAAATAAATTATGTAAGGTTTTCATCTATATTAGCAGTATCAATAATAGAATTAAAACGAACAATATGTTTGCTTACATTTACTTCCGTTTTATCAGAAATATTTTTCTTATTTCCAGAACAAGAAGAAATTAAAAGACAAATAACAAAAAGGTAGTAAGAATTCATTTTATAGTATTACTATTAACACAAAGATAAGTTTTAATTGAGTTTGTGAGTTACTTTCTAAAAAAACTTTCTTTTATCTATAAAACTATTTAAAAATTGTCATTTCAATAAAATAAAGTATCTTTGCAAACTCAAAAGTCTAATCCCGAATGGTCGGGACGGCGTACATAAAAATCATTTAAATAAATATTAGCATGTATTTAACAAAAGAAAAGAAAGCGGAAATTTTCGCAAAGCACGGTAAAACGGCAACAGACACTGGTAGTGCAGAAGGTCAAATTGCATTATTTACTCACAGAATTAATCACTTAACAGGGCATTTAAAGAAAAATCGTAAAGATTATAATACTGAGCGTTCGTTAGTAAAACTGGTAGGGAAACGTAAATCATTATTAGATTATCTAATCAAAACAGATGTATTACGTTATCGTGCGATAATAAAAGAATTAGGAATTAGAAAATAATTTTTATTATAAAAAAGAGGCTTTGCGCCTCTTTTTTTGATTTAAAAATCACCTATATAAAAACAGTTAAACTTCATTGGTTACTTATAAACACACAACTACAAGTAATAAATGTATAATCGTATACTGATTGAAGACAGTGTACACAAATTAAAAAATTATGATTCCAGAATTATTTACGGAAGAAATTAAATTAGAAGATGGTAGAGTAATTACCATAGAAACTGGGCGATTAGCCAAGCAAGCACATGGGTCAGTTGTTGTAAGACAAGGTAAAACCATGTTATTAGCAACTGTAGTTTCTGCTTATGAAGCTAAAGAAGGTATGAATTTCTTACCATTAACCGTTGATTATAGAGAAAAATTTGCAGCAGCAGGTCGTTATCCAGGAGGTTTCTTTAAAAGAGAAGCAAGACCAAGCACCGAAGAAATTTTAGTAATGCGTTTGATTGATAGGGTTTTAAGACCTTTATTTCCAAAAGATTACCATGCAGAAACTCAAGTAATGATACAATTAATGTCAGCCGATGAAGACGTAATGCCAGACTCTTTAGCTGGTTTAGCAGCATCTGCTTGTATTGCATTGACAGATATACCTTTTGAATATCCAATTTCAGAAGTACGTGTTGCACGTATTGATGGAGAATTTGTAATCAATCCAAGTAGAGCTAATTTAGAAAGAGCAGATATGGACATGATGGTTGGAGCCTCAGCAGATTCTGTTATGATGGTTGAAGGTGAATTTGATGAATGTTCTGAAAAAGAAATGGCAGATGCAATTAAATTTGCACACGAAGCTATTAAAGTACAATGTGCTGCACAAGTAAGTCTTGCTAAAAAAGCAGGTAGAGTATTAGAAACTCGTGAGTACAATATGGCTGATACTTGTGAAGATACTGCTAAAAAAGTAAACGATTTTGCTTATGACAAATGTTATGCAGTTGCAAAATTAGGAACTTCTAAAAAAGAAAGAGGTTTAAAGTTCTCTGAAATTAAAGATGAAGTAAAAGCTTTATTTACTGAAGAAGAATTAGAAGAAAAAGGAGCTTTAGTATCAAAATATTTTAATAAATCTCAAAAAGAAGCTATCCGTAATTTAACAATGGACGAGGGAATTCGTTTAGACGGTAGAAAAACTACAGAAATTAGACCTATTTGGTGTGAAGTAGATTATTTACCATCAGCACATGGTTCTGCTGTTTTTACACGTGGTGAAACACAAGCATTAGCAACAGTAACTTTAGGAGGATCTAGAGATGCTAATAAAATTGATTTACCAACTCACGAAGGTGAAGAACGTTTCTATTTACATTACAATTTCCCTCCTTTTTGTACAGGTGAAGCTAGACCATTACGTGGAACATCTCGTAGAGAAGTTGGGCATGGTAATTTAGCGCAACGTGCATTAAAAGGTATGATTTCCGAAGATTGCCCTTATACAGTAAGAGTAGTTTCCGAAGTGTTAGAATCTAACGGTTCATCTTCAATGGCAACAGTTTGTGCTGGTACAATGGCACTTATGGACGCTGGTGTAGAACTTAAAAAACCAGTTTCTGGTATTGCAATGGGATTAATTACAGATGTTGAATCTGGTAAATATGCCGTTTTGTCTGATATTTTAGGAGATGAAGATCACTTAGGTGATATGGATTTTAAAGTAACTGGTACTGCAGATGGTATTACTGCTTGTCAAATGGATATTAAAGTAAAAGGTCTTTCGTATGAAATTCTTGAAAAAGCTTTAGAACAAGCTCGTGATGGTAGATTACATATTTTAGGTAAACTAACAGAGACTATTGCTTCGGTTAACGAAACTGTTAAGCCTCATGCGCCAAAAATGGTTCAAGTAATTGTTGCTAATGAATTTATTGGTGCAATTATTGGTCCTGGAGGAAAGGTAATTCAACAAATGCAAAAAGATACAGATACTGTAATTGCTATTACTGAAGATGAAAATGAAAATGGCGTTGTTGAAATTCAAGGTACAAACCAAGAAAAAATTGACAAAGTAATTGCAATGATTGACTCTATTACTTTTAAACCTCAAGTAAATGAGGTGTATAATGTAAAAGTGGTTAAAATGTTAGATTTTGGTGCTGTTGTTGAATATTTAAATGCTCCTGGTAACGAAGTTTTATTACATATATCTGAACTAGCATGGGAACGTACTGATAAGGTAGAAGACGTTGTTAAAATGGGTGATGAGTTTGAAGTAAAATACTTTGGTATTGATAAAAGAACTAGAAAACCAAAAGTTTCTAGAAAAGCACTTTTACCAAGACCTCCTAGAGAGGAACGTAAACCTAGAGAATAAGTTAAATATTATTTATAAGAAATTAAAACCTCATTTAGCAATTGCTAGATGAGGCTTTTTTATAACTATACTATTTACTCAATACGAAAATAATTATTTTATTACATATATTATATTAAATAAACAAAAAACTCTCATCAAGGGGAAAATGAGAGTTTTTCTAGTTCTTCAATAAAATCAAAGAGTTTTTCCTTTTTCGTATCAAGTGGCTAAAATAGTTAATATTAAATTAATATTATTTGCAAATAATACAAATAATAAGAATATTATTTGTATTATTAACAAAAACAAATAATGTCTTTAATTGATGATTTACTTATTAAAAATTTAAAATCAAAATGTTTAAAAAATGTTTCATTTATTGATGAAGTATCTATTGCATTAGATATTAACTATGACGCTGCATATAGAAGAGTAAACGGGAAAACTTCAATTTCTTTAGAAGATGCCGTTAAATTATCAAAATATTTTAATATTTCCTTAAACAATTTGTTTAATATAGGTAATAAAAATGTAATAACAATTACAAAGTCAAAAGAGATTAAAAATGCTGCTGATTTAGAAAATTATTTCATTAATTTAACAAATGATTTAGCTGTATTGAATAATGATAAAAGCAGTATTTTTTATAGCGCAAAAGATTTACCAATATTTTATGTATTACAAAACAATCTACTTTCTAAGTTTAAAATATATGTATGGCTTTATATTTTAGATAAAGATGTTGCAAAAAAGAACATCCCATTTGAAAAATTTAATTTACCAACTTCATTATTACATACCGCTCAAAAAACAGGTGTTGCCTATAATAATGTTCGGATTACTGAACTTTGGAATTATGGGATTATTGATAGTATTATAAATCAAATTTCTTATTTTTTCGAAACTAAATTATTGTCTTATGAATTAGCTTTATTAATATGTGAAGATTTACGAAAAACCATTAAACAGATTGAAGAAACTGCTTACTTAGGAAAACGCTATAATAAAAAACAAACCAACTTTAAACTTTATCATAGTGAATTACTAATATTAAACAATAATATTATTATTAAAAATAAAAATAAAAAAACATTAATATCTCCTTATTCTCTATTGCGTTATTACAAAATTGAAGATCAATTTACTTGTAATAAAATAGATGATTTTTTGCACGAACAACTAAACAATTCCAAATTATTATCAAATACAGGCCTTAAAGAGCGCATTCTTTTTTTTAAACCAATTTATAATCAAATTGATAATTTACTAATAAGATTGAAAATTTTAAAAGAATTTCCGTTATAGTAATTTTTACAAAAAAAAATTTTTATTTTTTTTGTAACATTTTTTATAATTACTACGTATAATAAGTACGTAACTATAAAAAAGTGTAAAATAATATGAGACAACTAAAAATTACAAAACAGGTAACCAACCGTGAAACCGCATCATTAGATAAGTACTTACAGGAAATTGGTAAGGTAGATTTAATTACTGCAGATATTGAAGTGGAGTTAGCACAGCGTATAAAAGCTGGTGATGAACGTGCCTTAGATAAATTAGTAAAAGCTAATTTACGTTTTGTTGTTTCTGTATCTAAACAATACCAAAATCAAGGCTTAACTTTACCAGATTTAATTAATGAAGGTAATTTAGGTTTAATTAAAGCTGCAAAACGTTTTGATGAAACTCGTGGTTTTAAGTTTATTTCTTATGCTGTTTGGTGGATTCGTCAATCAATATTACAAGCTTTAGCAGAACAATCTCGTATTGTTAGATTACCATTGAATAAAATTGGCTCTATCAATAAAATTAATAAAACTTTTGCTCGTTTAGAACAAGATAATGAAAGACCTCCTTCTGCTGAAGAAATTGCTAAGGAACTAGATATGACGGTTAATGATGTTAAGGAATCTATGAAAAATTCTGGTCGTCATGTATCTATGGATGCTCCTTTAATTGAAGGGGAAGATTCTAACTTATACGATGTACTTCGTTCTGGAGAGTCTCCAATTCCAGATAAAAATTTATTACACGAATCTTTAAGAGTAGAAATTTTACGTGCTTTAGATACGCTTACTCCTAGAGAAGCGGATGTAGTTTCATTATACTTTGGTTTAGGTGAAGGTCACCCAATGACTTTAGAAGAAATTGGTGAAACTTTTGAACTTACTCGTGAGAGAGTTCGTCAAATTAAAGAAAAAGCTATTCGCAGACTTAAACACACTTCTAGAAGTAAAATTTTAAAAACCTACTTAGGCTAGAAATTAAATAACAAATTAAAACTCGCAATTCTGTTGCGAGTTTTTTTGTACTTTTACAAAAACCGAAACAACATGAAACATTTAATTGCTCCTTCTATTCTTGCAGCTGATTTTGCGAATTTACAACGTGATATTGAAATGATTAATAACAGTGATGCCGATTGGTTTCATATTGATGTTATGGATGGTGTTTTTGTACCAAACATTTCTTTTGGCATGCCAGTAATTGCTGCTATTAATAAACATGCAAAAAAGACTTTAGATGTTCATTTAATGATTGTTAACCCTAGTCAGTTCATTAATACATTTAAAAAAAATGGTGCTGATGTTTTAACTGTTCATTATGAGGCTTGCCCTCATTTACACAGAACAATACAGGCTATTAAAGCGGAAGATATGTTGGCTGGTGTTTCTTTAAACCCTCATACTCCTATTACTGTTCTTGAAGATGTTATTAGAGATATTGATGTGGTTTTATTAATGAGTGTTAATCCTGGTTTTGGTGGTCAATCTTTTATTGAAAACACCTATAAAAAAGTAATTCAATTACGAGATTTGATTGATAAATCTGGCTCTAAGGCGCTTATTGAAATTGATGGTGGTGTTAATGCTGATACTGGTAAACAACTACTTGCTGCTGGTGCTGATGTTTTGGTTGCTGGTTCTTATGTTTTTAAAAGTGAAAACCCTACTAAAACTATTAAACTATTAAAAGAGTTGTAAATTAATAATTAATTGTAAATAACTTATTTACGTAAATACATTCAAATTTTTAAAACACAAGCTATGCCCTATAAATTACTCTTTATTTTAAGTTTTTTTTCTTTTACAATATTTGCTCAAGTTGACCTTGGCAATGATATTATTGCTTGCCAAGGCGATAGTGTTATTTTAGATGCTACAACTACTGGAGCTACGCAATATGAATGGTTTTTAAACAATACCGTTATTACTGATGAAACTGATGCTACTTTAAACGTTTTAGAAACTGGTATGTATAAAGTTGTTGTAATTGCTAATGGAAACACCTACCAAGATGAAATAAATATTACTTTAATTAGTTTGCCAAATGCGAATTATATTACTGCTATCGAATGCGATGATACTACTCCTGATGGTTTTGTAAGTTTTGATCTTACGCAATATGAATCTTCTTTAACGGATGATTTAGTAAATAATGTAGTTACTTTTTTTTTATCACAAACAGATGCTGAAAATAATACCAATGTATTAAGTTCTCCTTTTACTAATACTATTGCAAATTCTCAAGAATTATTTGTTAGGGTTGAAAATACAACAACTAATTGCTTTGCTATTGTATCATTAACTATTCAAGTATATACTACGCCTACTAGCTTAGACCCTCTTGTTGTTTGTGAATCTGATGGTAATGGTATTGCGGTTTTTAATTTAGATAGTCTTCAAAATGGTTTTACTACTTATGTTTTTTATGAGTCTTTAAGTGATGCTCAGAATAGTTTAAATGCTATTACTAATGCTACCATGTATAGTAATACTTCAAACCCACAAGCCTTATATGTTGGCACAACTAATACACTTGGTTGTTCTGGTATTTCTACTATGGAGTTACAGGTTTTTAACAACCCTGCCATTAATTTACCAAACGCGATGGAAGCTTGTGTTATGGATTCTGATGGTTATGTGTTTTTTACTTTTGGTAGTACGGATATTGAAATTTTAGGTAGTTTAGATTCTAATACACACCAAGTTAGTTATCATAATACCTTAAGTAATGCTAATACTGGCAATCTTCCTTATAGTAATACTTTTATTGATGTTAATACTACTTTTTATGTTAGGGTTGAAAACACTACTTCTGGTTGTTTTTCTACTACTACTTTGGATTTGGTTATTACGCAAGAGCTTTTAACTACTCCTACTCATTTAAGTCTTTGCGATTCGGATAATAATGGTTTTGAAGTGTTTGATTTAACTTCTAAAACTACCGAAATATTAAATGGTTTAAGTAGCGATTTGTATTTTTATGAAACTTTTTATGATGCTCAAACCAATACTAATCCAATTACAAACCCACAAGCTTATACGAATACTTCTATTTCGCAAACCATTTACGTTAGGGCAATTAGTTCTATGGGTTGTATTAGTAGTATTGTTAATTTTCAATTGCGTTTTTCTAACCCTGTAATAAATTTACAGGATGTTATAATGTGTTTTAACGAATCTAGTGTTATATTAAATCCTGGGTTTAATCCTACTTTATATGATCTTGTTTGGACGGATGATAATAACAATACTTTAAGCTCTGCTAACATCCTTGTTGTTACACAGGCTGGTGTTTATCATTTATCTGTTACAGAAGAAGCTACAAATTGTACTAGTGCACAAAGGATAAATGTACAAACTACACAACCCTTTACGGTTATTACACCTACTCCTTTAGAGGAGTGTATTGATGATTCTACTGGAATGGCTCTTTTTGATTTAACTTCTGTCGAGTCGCAATTAGGTGTTTCTTTATCGGAATTTGCTATTTCGTATCACGAAAGTGAAGATTTTGCTTTAGTTAATATAAATAGTATTACTAACCCTAGTATGTATTCTACGGATACTTCTAATTTATTTTTTAGTTCTATTTCCATTAGAGTTGCTAGTTTAATTGATGGTTGTGTTGTTGTTGTTCCGTTAGTTTTAAATGCTTTAGATTGCAACGATGATGATGGTGACGGCGTTGTTAATGGTAATGAAGATATTAACGATAATGGTATTTTAACTGATGATGATACGGATATGGATGGTATTCCTAACTATTTAGATAATGATGATGATGGCGATTCTGTTGCTACTAATATTGAAATTAATATTTCTACTGGTAGGTTTTTGCATCCTTTTGTGGATACAGATATGGATTTAATTGAAAATTATTTGGATAATGATGATGATGGTGATGGCGTTTTAACTATTAATGAAGATTATAATAATAATGATGATCCTACTGATGATGATACTAATAATAATAGTATTCCTGATTATTTAGATGCTAGTGTTACCTTAAGTGTTTCTAGTTTTGTTGCTTCTAATTTTAATGTATATCCAAATCCTGCTACAACTATAATTAATATTGATTTGGAAGGTTTTATTTCTGAAAATGTACGTGTTTCTATATCTAATTTACAAGGCCAGTTGGTTTTAAATGAGTTGGTTTTAGATTCTAAAATAACTGCTATTCCTCTTTCTCATTTAAAAAGTGGTCTTTATTTTTTGAAGTTTAAGAGTGATAATGGTCTTTTTTCTAAGAAATTAATTATTCAATAATTTACATATTTTGTAATACTTCTTTATCCTTTTTTGTCATTCCTTTTACTACTAATTCGTAGGAATGTTGTACTAATTGAATAAACAAAGTGTCCTTATATAATGTTTCTACATTAACTGAATTCCAATGTTTTTTGTTCATGTGAAATGCTGGTGTTATACTTTCATATTCTTCTCGTAATTCTAAGGCTTTATCTGGTTTACATTTTAAACTTACTTTAAATTCTTCTGAACTTAATGAGGTTAATGCAAACATTTTATTTAGTACTTTAAATACCAGTACATCTTCGTTAAATGGTAGGCTTTCTGTGACTCCTTTTTTACTTAAACAATATTCTCTAAATTCTTCTATATGCATATTCTTATATTTAATATCAAAAATAGGGCTTTTATAAAATGATTTGCTCTTATTTTTAGTATTTTTACGATATTACTAATCTGTTTTTTATGAAAATTGAAGTTAAGACCGTTACTGAATATTTAAATAATATTCCTGAAGATAGAAAACCTTTCTTCAATAAATTACGAAAAATCATTTTAGATAATATTCCTAATGGTTTTGATGAATGTTTAATTTATAATATGGTTGGTTTTGTTGTTCCTTTAAAAACATATCCTAGTGGTTATCATGTTACGCCTAACACGCCATTGCCTTTTGTGAATATTGCTTCTCAAAAGAATTTTATTGCTTTGTACCATATGGGTATTTATGCTAATCCTAAAATTCACGATTGGTTTGTTTCTGAATATCCTAATCATTGTAAATCTAAATTAGATATGGGTAAGAGTTGTGTTCGGTTTAAAAAAATGGAGGATATTCCGTTTGATTTAATTGCGAATTTAATGCAAAAATATTCGGTTAATGATTGGATTAAGACTTATGAAAATAATATTATTAATATAAATATATAGAAATGAAAATAACGATTATAGGTACTGGTAATTTAGGAAAATCTATTGCTAATGGTTTATTGGATGCTAATGTTGTTAACCCAACGGATTTAACTTTAACGAAACGTAATTATAAGTCTTTAGCTGCTTTTGAAAAACTTGGTGTTTCTATTACTAATGACAATGCTTCTGCTATTAAAGGTAAAGATTTTGTTTGGCTTTGTGTTCAACCTCATAAGTTAGATGCTGTCTTAGCTGATATTGCTGATATGTTAGAGAATCAAATTGTAATTTCTACTATTACTGGTGTTACTTTAAATGATTTTAGATCTAAAATTAATAATTCGGTTACTTTGTTTAGAGCTATGCCTAATACTGCTATTGCTATTAAGGAATCCATGACTTGTATTTCTACCAACAATGCTACTGATGCTCAAAAGAATGTTGTTGCTGATTTGTTTTCGCATCTTGGTGAGTCTTTATTGATTGAGGATGAGTTAATGGGTTCTGCTACTGTTTTGGCTGCTAGTGGTATTGCTTTTGCGCTTCGTTATGTTAGGGCTGCCATGCAGGCTGGTATTGAAATTGGTTTTGAAAGTGATGATGCGCAAAAAATTGCTGCTCAAACTATTAAAGGTGCTACTTCGTTGATTTTGAAAAATAATAATCACCCTGAAAGTGAAATTGATAAGGTTACTACGCCGCTCGGTATTACTATTACTGGTTTAAATAAAATGGAGCAAGAGGGTTTTAGCTCTGCTTTAATTCATGGTATTCAGGCTTCTTATAATAAAATTAAATTATTGAAATAGTTTTTATTTTAATTTGTAATGTATGGGTAATAAAAAAAAATTAATTAAGAGAGTTTTTGGTAATTTTGCGGTTAATGAAATTGCTGTTTTTGGCTCTAATGATGTTATTATTGCTAGTTTTTTTCAAATAATCAAAGAAAAACTACAAAAAAAGTACTTTATTGACTTTTTTATTAATTCTGATATTTCGCGTATTAAGGATGTTTTTTTTCTTTCACAACTTGATTTTTTACTACTTAATGGTAATTATTTTAATGCCAACCAACAGATTTTGATTTTGGATGATAATTTTGATTTTTTGTCATCTCAAAATTTTGATTTTTTATCTAATGTACAATTTATTGTTAATTTACAGAATAATGCTTCTTTTTCGAATCGTTTAATTAATGAGTATCCTAGTATTATTAATCTAATTTCTTATAATATTAAGGATATTGATTCTATTTGTAATCATATTAAAAACCTGATTCTTGAAAAAATTGCTCCTTTATTTGGTTTGGTTCTTATTGGTGGTAAAAGTAGTAGAATGGGGTCTGATAAGAGTTTGCTTAACTACCATGGCAAACCTCAGCGTGATTTTTTGGTTGATTTGTTAGGTGGTTTTATTGCTAGTAACAATATTTTTCTCTCTATTAGGGATTCTAAACAGGTTACTTCTTTGCAATCTATTACGGATAATTTTACGGATTTGGGTCCTTTTGGTGGTATTTGCTCTGCTTTTATGTTCAATCCTAATGTAGCTTGGCTTGTTATTGCTACGGATTTGCCTTTTGTTACTACAGATCTACTTAATTTATTAATTTCTAAGAGAAATTCTTCTAAAATTGCTACTACTTTTATTGGTGCTAATAATGATTTTCCTGAGCCTCTTATTACTATTTGGGAGCCTAAGGCTTATCCTATTTTATTACTTTCGCTTTCGCACGGGGAATTGTCTTTATCTAAAATTTTGAATAATAATGCTGTTGAAGTTATTGAGGTTGATAATTCTTTAATTAGAAATGTAAATACTAAAGATGATTTTGATGCTATTGTTGGTGATTTTACGGTTTGATTTTGGTTTTTTTAGACTTTTAAATTTTTAGATTTTTTTTTTTGCACTTGTTAAAAACAAACGGTAGCTAATTAAATTCTAAAGATGATTTGTAAACTATTTTTTGCTATTTTTATACGGTTTAATGTTATTGCTCCTTCTTTTATTACGATATAAGAGATGGTGCTATCATTTAATACTTTAAATTCTTTTCCGTTTTCTCCGATATCATAAAACCCATTATAATCTGTTTTGTTATATGGTATATGCTCTGGTTCTGGAAAATACCCTTTCGTTTTACAAGAGGTTCCTATAAACAATGTAATTAACATTGCGTTTAACAATACGCTTTTTATTTTATTTCTCATGTTTCTCTATTTTATACAACATTTCTGTTTTTAACCAGTGTCCTTCTTCTATTTTTGGATGTTCAAATGTACCTTGCTTTTGCATGCCTATTTTTTGCATTACATTTTCTGAGGGTTGGTTTTTTAATGGTGTTATTGCATATATTTCTTTTAGTTCTAATTCCTTAAATCCATACTTTATACATCGCTTTGCTCCTTCGGTTGCATAACCTTTATTCCAACTTTCTTTTTGTAATCGCCATCCTATCTCTACACATGGTGTAAAATATGCTTCAAATGAGGTATTTATCATGCCTATAAACCCTATAAATTGTTTTGTTTTTATCTCTTCTAC
>JALSLZ010000032.1 GCA_026988075.1 Flavobacteriaceae bacterium | reverse complement strand
TAACCTCATCTGTTTTTTTTATGCTATCAAGTTGTTTAAACGTTTGTTTTCTTCCGTTAAGGAAAAAATTAATTTTCTTATTAAACCAACCAATCGGAATAATGAGCCAACTTGTAATAATTGCCAATATGTTATATAAAAAATACATGATTGGAGCAAAAGTAGTTAATTAAAAAACAACTATAAGCTAATTATGCTTTTTTTAAAGTTATAATTTGTAAGCAAAATTACTGATAAATAAAGAAAAATAGAAACGATTTATATGGCATTCTACTTTCAATTTTACATTACATAAATTTACAAATTTGAAACTCAACAATTATTTGTATTTTTGAGGCACAAAAACAACACACAATGAAAAAAATAAATATGGTTGATCTTCAAGGTCAATACGCACACATAAAACCCCAAATAAATAAGGCTTTTGAGCATATTTTAGATACTGCTTATTATGTTGGTGGACCAGAAGTAAAAGGTTTTCAAGCAAATTTAGAAAAATATTTAGACGTAAAGCATGTTATTCCTTGTGCTAACGGAACCGATGCTTTACAAATTGCCATGATGGGTTTGGGTTTAAAACCTGGTGACGAAGTAATAACGGTAGATTTTACTTTTGCTGCAACTGTTGAGGTTATTGCTTTATTAAATTTAACACCTGTTTTAGTTGATGTAGAAGCTGATACTTTTAATATGGATATTGATGCGTTAAAAAAAGCAATCACTCCAAAAACAAAAGCGATTGTACCTGTGCATTTATTTGGACAATGTGCTAATATGGAAGAAATTTTAAAAGTAGCTAAAGCGCATAATTTATTTGTAATTGAAGATAATGCACAAGCTATTGGTGCCGATTATACTTTTTCTAACGGAACAAAGAAAAAATCGGGTACTATGGGTAATATTGGTACAACTTCTTTTTTTCCTTCTAAAAACTTAGGTTGTTATGGCGATGGTGGCGCAATTTTTACAAATGATGATGATTTGGCACATATTATTCGTGGTATTGTAAATCACGGAATGTATAAACGTTATTATCACGATGTTGTTGGTGTAAATTCAAGATTAGATAGTTTACAAGCAGCCGTTTTACAAATAAAACTACCTTTATTAGATAGTTATTGTGAAGCAAGAGCAAAAGCTGCCAAATTTTATAGTGACGGATTTGCAAGTAATGATAAAATAACAACACCAAAAATATCAAATTTTACAACGCATGTTTTTCATCAATATACTTTAAAAATAGACGAAAGTATTGATAGAGATGCTTTGCATCAATATTTATTAGACAAAGAAATTCCGAATGCAATTTATTATCCAGTTGCTTTACATAACCAAAAAGCGTATAGAGACGAACGTTACAACGAAGATGATTTTAAAGTAACTAATAAGCTTTGTAAAACCGTTTTATCTTTGCCAATGCATACTGAATTAGATGAAGAACAACAACAATTTATGATCAATGCGATTTTAAATTTTTGCAAATAAGCTTACAACGAACAAAAAGATTGGCTTTTATTGTGGTTTAAAAAGTAATACAAGTAACAACATGCAAAAAATAGTAGTAACAGGTGGTTTAGGTTTTATAGGTTCACATACAGTTGTAGAATTGCAAAACGAAGGTTTTGAAGTTTTAATTATTGATAACTTATCCAATTCTAATATTGGCGTTTTAGACGGAATTACTTCTATAACAGGTAAAAAACCTGCGTTTTTTAAAATTGATTTAAAAGACAAACAGAAAGTAGCTCAATTTTTTAAAGAAAACAAAGTAGATGGTGTTATCCATTTTGCCGCTTCAAAAGCTGTTGGCGAAAGTGTACACGAGCCTTTAAAATATTATGAAAATAATATTGCTACATTAATTTATGTTTTACAAGAAATGAATAAAAACAAGGTAACTAATTTTATTTTTAGTTCTTCTTGTACCGTTTATGGCGATGCCGATGAGTTTCCTATAACAGAAAAATCACCCATTAAAAAAGCTGAAAACGCCTATGGAAACTCAAAACAAATTGGCGAAGAAATTATAGCAGACGTTACAAAAGTTAAAAATTTAAATGCAATTGCATTGCGTTATTTTAATCCTATTGGCGGTCATAAAAGTATTAAAATTGGCGAATTACCACTTGGTGTACCTCAAAATTTAATACCGTATGTTACACAAACAGCCGCAGGAATAAGAAAAGAATTGTCTGTTTTTGGTAACGATTATGAAACACACGACGGAACACCAATTAGAGATTATATTCATGTTACTGATTTAGCTAAAGCGCATGTAATTGCCATGAAACGTTTGTTTGAAGACAAACAAAAAGCAAAAATGGAATATTTTAATATTGGTACAGGTGTAGGAAGCTCTGTTTTTGATGTAATAAAAACTTTTGAAAAAGTGAATGATTTAAAAATAAATTATAAGGTTGTTGATAGGCGAGAAGGTGATGTTACTGCTTATTTAGCCGATGTTTCTTTTGCAAATACCGAACTTGGTTGGAGATCTGAATTGACGCTTAAAGATGCTTTACGTAGTGCTTGGTTATGGCAAGAAAAGCAAGAAATAAAATAAAAAAACAAGCTTTAAATAGAATAAACATTTAAAACCTGTTTTTAAGTTAAGGCTTAATTATCGTTTTTTACTATTTTTTTAGTGATAATGTTATTTTCACTTGTCGTGATTTTAACAATATATATGTCGTTACTCAAATACGATAGATCTATTTTTTTATTTGTCGTTTTAATAATTTCTTTACCTAAAACAGTATAAATTTTAATTTCTTTAATTGTTGTGTTTGGTGTTTTAATGGTTAAAATGTTTTTTACAGGGTTTGGGTAAAAAGCAAACTCATTTTCAATAACATTAGCATTAATTTGCAATGCTTCACATTCTGATTCTGTTTCTACAAATGTACTATTAGATGATATATGTGTCCAGTTAGATTGACTGTATTGAGCATTATCTACATAAATACAACTCAACAAATTACAATTACTGGCATAAAAAGTTGTAAAATTAATATTATTACCATTTCTAACATCTAAAGATGTTAAACTATTATTGCTAACATTAAGGTTAACTAAATTTGGGTTATTTGAAACGTCGAGAGTAGATAAATTATTGTTCGCACACCAAAATTGATATAAATTAGGATTGTTTGAAACGTCAAGAGTAGATATATTATTAGAACCAACACCAAAACCAATAAGATATGGGTTTTGACTTACGTCTATAGTTGAAATTTCATTACCACCACAATATAAATATTGTAAATAAGGAGTGTTTGATAAATCAAGAGCTGTTAATTGGTTGTCAGGAATTTCTAATGCAGATAAGTTAGGGTTACTTTCTATATTTAAACTGGAAACTTGCGTGTTCTCCATATTAAATTGTACTAAATTAGTACAACCTGTAATGTTAATATCTAACAAACCATAATTTTGTCCACAAAAAAGATACACTAAATTTGTATGGTTTGAAAAATCTAAACTTATTAAGTTGTTTTCGTCACAATAAACTTCGAAAATACTATTTGGTAATACCAATGAAGTAAGGTTATTATCAGTGCAATGTAAATAAGACAATAGGTTATTATTTATAAAGTCTAATTGTGTAATATTATTTTGACTACAATCTAAAGTTAGTAATTTTGTATTTTGAGAAATATCGAGTGTTGTTAAATTATTTAGACTACAACCTAAACCTTGTAATTTTGTATTTTGAGAAATGTCGAGTGTTGTTAAATTATTTACACTACAATTTAAACCTCGTAATTTTGTGTTTTGAGAAATATTGAGTGTTGTTAAATTATTTCCTTCACAAATTAGCTTATTAATATTAATATTCTGCGAAACATCTATCGAGGTTAAATTATTAAAACTGCATAATATTTCATTAGTGTTAATGAAATATTCAATACCTGTTAAATCAGATATTTGATGACCTGTTAAATGAAGAGGTAATGAATAACTATTTGCTTCTGATATTTGTATTTCGTTATCACCATTTGTATCTATAGGCACATTCATGTTTAGCAATGCGTTTTTAAAATTAAGATCAGGAAAATTTATTATTTGAGCTTGAATTAAAAAACCAAAGAATAAGTGTAAAATTAAAAGTTTTGTTTTCATTTGTAAATTTTTTAATACAGGCTTTAAATATAATAAAAATTTAAAACCTGTTTTTAAGTTAAGGCTTAATTATCGTTTTTTACTATTTTTTTAGTGATAATGTTATTTTCACTTGTCGTGATTTTAACAATATATATGTCGTTACTCAAATACGATAGATCTATTTTTTTATTTGTCGTTTTAATAATTTCTTTACCTAAAACAGTATAAATTTTAATTTCTTTAATTGTTGTGTTTGGTGTTTTAATGGTTAAAATGTTTTTTACAGGGTTTGGGTAAAAAGAAAACTCATTTTCAATAACATTAGCATTAATTTGCAAGGCTTCACATTCTGATTCTGTTTCTACAAATGTACTATTAGATGATATATGTGTCCAGTTAGATTGACTGTATTGAGCATTATCTACAAACACACAGTTTAGGTTTGGGTTATTTTCTATATCAAAAT
>JALSLZ010000031.1 GCA_026988075.1 Flavobacteriaceae bacterium | reverse complement strand
TTCGGCAGTTGCTTGAAGCGTTAATTTGTTAAAAAACGTATTGGTTTTTTGTAATTTTAATTGAATTTGTGAAAACGGCTTGAAATTATTATTGTAATCGGTTGAATTAAGATAAGCAGTATATTTGGCTTTAAAGTACAAACCTTTTTTTGTAAAATACTTCGCGTCTCTGGTATCTAATATTAAATTAGAAAACACATTGTAATAATTACTTTTATCAAAATAGAATTTTTTGTTTTTATTATTGTTTAATATCGCTGTAGATATGTTTAGGTATTTATGTTCAAAACCACCATTTATTGCAAATTGCTCTTTAAATTTAGTTTGAAAATACAATTTTGTTGTAAAATCGTTGTAATTTATCGGAACACTATTTGTAAATGAAATTGGCGTATCACCTTCTGGATCAATAAATAAGTCGTTCTTAAAACTATTGTATCGATGCGAAATACCAAAACGCCAATGAAAGCCATTGTCTACTAAATAATTTAGATTGTACCTTATATTATCGCCTAAAATAATATCGGTAGAAATGATGTCGTTATTTGTTAAAAAATGTTTACCCGTGTAATTTAGTAATACCGCAGATTTGTATAAGTCATCATAATGAGCGCTTATTTGAAAAAAATTAGACACTTCATTTTCATTTAAACTTAGCTCAATGATACTTCCATCTTTAGATGGTTTTATTTTATAGTCTATACTTCTAAAATTTTTGGTAGTAGCTAATTCGTTAATATTTTTATTAAACTCTTCGTAACTTATAGAGTCTTTTTTATTTCGGTTTAAATGCAATTTAGAAAGTATGTAGTTTCTTGTGTAATGAACATTACCTTTTATTTTTACCTGTTTAATTTTTAGATATTTGTTTTTATACTGAATAATTTTTTTTCGTATTTGTAATGGTTTCTTTTTCTGTTGCGATGCAATACTTACTAAATATTCCATTTCTAATCTGGCTGCTTTCTCTCCAGAATTAATAATTTCTTCCATTTTATCAAAAGAAGAAACGGTTGCTTTTTTTAAATCAGGTCTAATGTAAATATCCGTTGCATTTTGTTTTTCTTTTTTATCCTTATACATTTGAAAACTAACAATTTGCATGACAACATCAACCGCAGAATATAATTTATCTTGAGTTTCTAAACTACCTTGAACGTCAACACCTATAATGATATCAATATCTTTGCTATACATAATATCTACAGGGAAATTATTTACAATACCGCCATCCATTAAATGCTTGTTGTCAATAACTACGGGTTCAAACACTGAAGGAAAAGCACCACTGGCTCTTATTGCTTGTGGCAAAAAACCCTTTTCTAAAACTACTTGATCTCCAGTTTCAATATCTGTTGAAACACAATAAAATGGTATGGGTAGTTTTGTAAAATCGGTTATGTCGTGTACATGTTTAGTAAGAATTGATAATTGATTTAACATTTTTTGCCCTTTTGATAAAGCTATTGGTAGTCCAATTTTTTTATTTTTTATGGGTAATGTTAAAGCAAATTTTTCTGAATTCTCTTTTTGATAAAAGGAATACAATTCTCGTGCGTCTGGATTTTGAATTAAGTCTAAATAATCGTACGATCGCAAAATGGAATCTAATTCAGTGGCATTATAACCAGACGCATACAAAGCACCTACCATAGCACCAGCGCTTGTGCCGCCAATATAATCAATGCGCACTCCAGCTTCTTCTAAAACTTTAATTACGCCTATATGAGCTAAACCTTTTGCGCCTCCACCAGATAATACCAAACCTACTTTAAGATCTTGCATTTTTTCTGTTTTTTGCTGAGAAAAACTCATAAAAAAGCCAAGTGTGAGTAACAAAAAAAGTCTCTTTTTCATAAAATTATTACGCATTGATAATTAGGAAGTATTTATACTAATAATTAGTCCAAAAGTAAAAAATACTATGCTTAAATCAAAATATGATGTGCATTATTATTTTGTTTGATAAAAATTAAATATTTTATTGGCTTTATCTTTACCAACTACACTAACTAAATCTTCTAAATTGGCATTTGTTACCCTTTTAACGGATTTAAATTTTCTTAGCAATGCGGTTATGGTTTGATTGCCTATTCCGTTAATATTACTGAGTTCTGAGTTTATTGCGGCTTTACTTCTTTTGTTTCTGTGATGTGTAATACCAAAGCGATGCGCTTCATTTCGCAATTGCTGAATTATTTTAAGTGTTTCTGATTTTTTATCTAAATATAAAGGTATTGGATCATCAGGATAGAAGAGTTCTTCCAATCGTTTGGCAATTCCGATAATGGCAATTTTATTTCTTAAACCTAATACATCTAAACTTTTTAAAGCAGAAGACAATTGACCTTTTCCACCATCGATAATAATTAGTTGTGGCAAATCTTGCTTTTCATCAAGCAGTCTTTTGTAACGCCTGTAAACAACTTCTTCCATCGAAGCAAAATCATCTGGACCTTTTACTGTTTTAATATTAAAATTTCGATATTCCTTTTTGCTTGGTTTTCCGTTTTTAAAAACCACACAAGCCGCAACAGGATTTGTACCTTGAATGTTTGAATTATCAAAACATTCAATATGTCTTGGCTCAATTTTTAAACGTAAATCTACCTTCATTTGAGCCATTATTCGGTTTGTATGCCTATCTGGGTCTACAATTTTAATTTGCTTAAATTGCTCTTGCCTAAAATATTTGGCGTTTCTTAAAGATAAATCTACAATGCGTTTTTTATCGCCTACTTTAGGAATTATAATTGTTAATTCATTACCTAAATCCACTTTAAAAGGTACGTAAATTTTTGTAGTAATAGAATTGAAACGTTGCCTAATTTCTGTAATGGCGTATTCTAAAATATGTTTGTCAGTTTCGTCTAATTTTTTTTTAATTTCTGACGTGTGCGATTGAATTATGTTTCCGTTAACTATTTTAAAAAAATTGACATACGCAAAACTCTCATCCGAAATAATACTAAAAACATCTACATTGGTTATTTTTGGATTTACAATGGTAGATTTTACTTGATAATTAGCCAATAAATCAATTTTTTCTTTGATTTTCTGCGCTTCTTCAAATTCCATTTTACTAGAAAACTCTAACATTAAATCTTTAAATTTTTCAATCGCATTTGTAAAACTTCCTTTAATAATGTTTTTAATCGCTTTAATATCTTCTAAATAATCTTTTTCAGACTGCAAATTTTCGCAAGCACCTTTGCAATTTTTAATATGATACTCTAAACAAACCTTATACTTATTTGAAGCTATGTTTTCTGGCGACAATTTGTAGTTGCAAGTCCGCAATGGGTACAATTCTTTTATTAACGACAAAATTGCCCTTGCAGTTCGTACCGATGTGTAAGGACCAAAATATTCTGAACCATCTTTTATTACTCGCCTTGTTAAAAACACTCTGGGAAAATCTTCTTTTTTAATACATATAAAAGGGTATGATTTATCATCTTTCATTAATATATTATAGCGTGGTTGATGTTTTTTTATTAGGTTATTCTCTAATAATAAAGCGTCAGTTTCGGTGTTGACTACAATATGTTTAATAGAAACAATTTTTTTTACTAAAACTCGTGTTTTGCCATACTCGTGATTTTTGTTAAAATAAGAGCGTACTCTTTTTTGAAGGTTTTTTGCCTTACCTACATATAATATTTTTGCATTTTTATCAAAAAATTGATAAACTCCAGGCGATTTAGGTAGGGTTTGTAATTGTATTTCTAAACTTGCTATTGACACAAAGCGAAAGTAAGTAAAATAATTAGAAGATGGTAATTAAATTATTGATCAAAACGAAACAATTCTTTAAAATCTACCTCTAAAGCATTCGCTATTTTAATTAAAGTTTTTATTGTTGGGTTAGTTCTTCCAGATTCTATTTTACGCAAACCGCTATCGTCCATGCTTAAAATATCTGACAATTCATATTGCTTCATATTCTTAGCCTTTCGTATTTGAACAATGCGACCTCCTAATTGTTGTAAAAATAAATGGTCATTATGAATCAATTAGGTCTATATATTTGAATTATTTAGGCAATTTATAGATATGTTTATAATTTTAACAGGTATTATATTACCTGTCAGAATTATTTTTCATATATTTGCCACATATAACTCCCCTTTTTGCAACTTTCCTCTAATAATTCAGTAAATTATTATGCGCTTTTTTGTGCTTAATAAATTAATTTGTACCTTTAAACCGATAAATAGATATGAAACCAGTAATTAAAAATTATTTAAAATTAGGAATGTTAATTTTTTTAATAAACACTTTGTTTGTTAATTGTAATAACGATGAGTTTGATAAAAAAGCTGATAGTAAACCCACAATCAAAAAAATAACTTTTACTGAATTAAAAAGTAAAAAAGTATTAAAGAAAGCTTTAAAAAAAATATCTAAAAAATTTGATATAAACAATAGTAACTTTAAAAACAGAATTCATTCAAATGATAGCTCTTTTGTTATTCTTACTGATAATATTTTAGAAACAAAAAAAGGAGAAATAACCAATTACTCTTTTAGAATAGAAACACCAACAGATGAAAATTCTGAATTTGAAAATTTTGTTATTGAGCAAATAAATGAAAA
>JALSLZ010000030.1 GCA_026988075.1 Flavobacteriaceae bacterium | reverse complement strand
TAACAATGAAACTAAAATACCCAGTAACTAAAAAAGGAAAGGTTGTAGCTAATTATTTTAATGAAAAAGTAAGCGACCCATATCGTTGGTTAGAAGACGATCGTTCGGCAGAAACAGAAGCTTGGGTTAAAGCGCAAAACAAAGTTACACATAGCTATTTAAACAAATTGCCAAATCGTGAGAAATACAGAAAAGAATTAGAAAAAGTATGGAATTATGAAAAAGTATCTGCTCCAAAAAAACATGGTGATTATGCGTATTTTTATAAAAATAACGGACTCCAAAATCAATACATTCTTTACCGACAAAAAGAAAGTAAAGACGTTGAGGTTTTCTTAGACCCAAATAAGTTTTCAGATGACGGCACAACTTCGCTTGGCGCTACAAGTTTTACTAAAGACGGTAAATTATTGGCTTATGCTATTTCTGAAGGCGGTTCTGATTGGAGAAAAATTATAACAATGAACGCTATTTCAAAAAAAATTATAGGCGATACAATTGTTGATGTTAAGTTTAGTGGAATTTCTTGGTATAAAAATGAAGGTTTTTATTATGCAAGTTATGACAAACCCAAAGGAAGTGAATTGTCTGCAAAAACAGATCAACATAAATTGTATTATCATAAATTAGGTACAAAACAGACTGATGATAAAATTGTTTTTGGAGAAAAAGAAAAACGCAGGTATGTTGGCGGAAATGTAACTGATGATAATAAATATTTAATAATTTCGGCAGCAAAATCAACTTCGGGAAACGAACTTTACATTAAAGACTTGTCAAATCCTAATAGTAAATTAGTAACAATTATCGATAATTTTAATAGCGACTCATACGTGATTGATAATCGTGATGACACGCTTTATATTTCAACCAATTTAAATGCGCCAAACAAAAAAATAATCACAGTTAACGCATCAAACCCTAATCCAAAAAATTGGAAAGATTTAATTGCTGAAACAAAAAATGTACTTTCAATAACAACTGGTTCAAACTATATGTTTGCCAAATATATGGTTGATGCTATTTCAAAAGTAAAACAATACAATTATAAAGGCAAATTTGTTAGAGAAATCAAACTTCCAGGTGTTGGAACCAGTGATGGTTTTAATGGTGAAATTAAAGATAAAGAATTGTATTTTAGCTTTTCTAACTACATAACACCTTCATCAATATACAAATTAGATCCAGAAACTGGAAAATCAGAACTATTTATTAAACCAAAAGTGGACTTTAATTCTGATAATTTTGAATCAAAACAAGTTTTTTACGCTTCTAAAGACGGTACAAAAATTCCGATGATAATAACGTATAAAAAAGGAATAAAACTTACAGGTAAAAATCCAACCATTCTGTATGGTTATGGAGGTTTTAATATTAGTTTAACGCCAAGTTTTAGTATTGCAAACACCGTTTGGTTAAATAATGGCGGTGTTTATGCTGTTGCAAATCTTCGTGGCGGTGGCGAATATGGTAAAGCTTGGCATGATGCAGGAACGCAATTAAAAAAACAAAATGTTTTTGATGACTTTATTGCAGCGGCAGAATATTTAATTGATAAAAAATACACATCATCATCAACTTTAGCAATTCGTGGCGGATCAAATGGCGGTTTGCTTGTAGGTGCGGTAATGACGCAAAGACCAAATTTAATGAAAGTTGCGCTTCCTGCTGTTGGTGTTTTAGATATGTTGCGTTATCACACTTTTACAGCTGGTGCTGGATGGGCTTATGATTACGGAACAGCAAACGATAATAAAGAAATGTTTAATTATCTTAAAAATTATTCGCCAGTTCATAATGTTAAAAAAGGAGTAAAATATCCTGCCACACTTATAACAACAGGCGATCATGATGATAGAGTTGTGCCTGCACATTCTTTTAAATTTGCAGCTGAATTGCAAGAAAAACAAACTGGTGAAAATCCAATTTTAATTAGGATTGAAACCAATGCTGGTCATGGAGCAGGAACACCAACGTCAAAAACAATTCAGCAATATGCTGATATTTTCGCTTTTACATTCTTTAACTTATCAGCTAAATAATAATTATTTAATTACAAAGATAACAATTTATCAATGAGGTTGTTGTGTTGAAAAAAGGAAGTCGTTACTTTGACTTCCTTTTTTGTTTTGTAAAATGATCTATTTATAAAACAAAACCATTCATCTCAATAAAAAAACCATTCAGCATATTTTTAGTAATTTTACTTCATTCTTAGCATACCTTTGTAAAGAATTTAAAATTTAAAAATATGATACGTTTAATTACCACTTTAGCGATAGGTTTATTTTTATTTGTAAATACTGTGTTTTCACAAGAAATTACAGGCGATTGGTATGGGCAAATAGATATTCAAGGCACAAAATTAAAAATATCCTTTCATATAAAACAAGACAACGGCGTTTACACAACGACAATGGATAGTCCTGATCAAAAGGCTTTTGGTATTCCGACAGATAAAACAGATGTAATTAACAATACTATTACTGTTGTTTTAAAAAGTGCAATGATTAATTATAAAGGTACATTAAAAGGCGATAAAATAAAAGGTTCTTTTACGCAAAACGGAATGGCTTTCCCTTTAGATTTATCGCATAAAAAAGTAAAAAGTAAAAAGAAAGTTAGACCGCAAACGCCTAAAAAACCATATTCTTATAAAAATGAAGAAGTTAGTTTTGTAAATAAACAAGCAAACAACATAAAATTAGCAGGTACATTGACACTACCAAACAATGTAGAAAAACCTGCTGTTGCAATTTTAATTTCTGGTTCTGGACCTCAAAATAGAGATTCAGAAGTATTGGGTCACAAACCATTTTTAGTAATAGCAGATTATTTAACTAAGAACGGAATTGCGGTTTTGCGCTATGATGATAGAGGTGTTTCAAAAAGTGAAGGCACTCAAAAAAATGCCACATCGGCAGATTTTGCCACAGATGTACAAGCCGCCATAAATTATCTGAAAACAAGAACCGATATTAACACCACTAAAATTGGTTTAATTGGTCATAGCGAAGGTGGTTTTATTGCGCCAATGGTAGCCTCAAAAAACAAAGATGTTGCTTTTATTGTATTGTTAGCAGGAACTGGTGTTGATGGAGCAGAAGTGCTTATAACTCAGTCAAAAAAAATGATGGAATTGAGTAAATTACCACAAAATTACATCAATTATAAAAATGAGATGTTTCACGAAATGTACAAACTGGTTAAAGAAACAAATAACAATGATGAATTAAAATCGGCACTTACAACGTATTTAAATTCCGCTAAAAAAAATGCTCCAGAATCTGTTAAAAACGAATTAACAAATCAATTAATTAAAATGCAAGTGCAAACGCTAACAATGCCTTGGATGACTTATTTTGTAAGAACAAATCCACAACAATTTTTAAAGAAAACCACTTGTCCGGTATTAGCATTGAATGGAGCAAAAGATTTTCAAGTACTTCCAAAATTAAACCTTAACGGAATTGAAAAAGGTTTAAAAAGAAATAAAGATGTTACTATAACAGTATTAGCGAATTTAAATCACCTTTTTCAGACCTGTGAAACTGGTGCTTTTAGCGAATATGCAAATATTGAAGAAACATTTTCGCCTAAAGCATTATCTATTATTTCAAAATGGATTAATAGCCGATTTTAATAAAAATATTATTTAAACGGATTTTTTTAGTGTCATTTTGTATTTAACAACGTAAAACCAACATGAAAACAATATACCATAAAACACAAACAGTAATTTTAGTAATTGTAATTACACTTGCTATAATGATTTTTATTAGCTATTCGTACTTTTATCAAACTGGTAGCAAACCATTACCTTTAATTCCGTATTTAATAGTAATGCTTGTGTTTATTGCTATTTTACTACTATTCTACAAGCTAACAATTAGTATTGATAAAGAAAAAATAACAGCCGTTTTCGGAATTGGTATTCTTAAAAAAGAAATTTATTTAAAAGAGATAAGCAGTATAGAATCGTATAAAATTCCTTGGTATGCAGGTGTTGGTATTAGACTAACGCCTAAAGGCTGGTTATGGAATGCTAAAATGGGCAAGGCGGTTTTAATTAAAAACAAATCTAAAAGTCAAACTTTTTTAGTAGGCTCTAATGAAGTTTCTAAAATAATGGATATACTTGCTATTAAAAATAAAAATTAATGATTATGGACTTTCAAAACTCTCTTTTTAACATGCCTTTATTGGTAGGAATAATATTTGTAATTGCAGGTTTTATAATGTATAAATTTCCTCCAAAAAAAATAAATATGTTGTATGGTTATCGCACTACATCGTCTATGAAATCTCAAAAAAGATGGGACTTTGCCCAAATATATTCAAGTAAATTAATGGTGTATTGCGGTTTTGGCTTATCATTATCATCAATTTTTGGTTTGTTTTTTAACCTTAGTGAAGGAAAAGGTGTTTTTATTAGTACATTATTTATCATTGTATCAGTATTTGTATTAATATATAAAACAGAAAAAGCAATTAAGGAACAATTTAAAAATGAGTAGTGTAACTAAAAAAACTTGGTTTTGGATACTACAATTTTTAGGTTGGAGTATTGTTTCTGGTCTTAATATTTGGGGCAAATTAATAAGTAGAACAGAATTGTCT
>JALSLZ010000029.1 GCA_026988075.1 Flavobacteriaceae bacterium | reverse complement strand
ATACAACATCAAATAATTAAAAAAATGAGTAGCTATTTAGAAAGTGTAAAAAAGCAGTTTGAATATTACAAAATGCTTGGAGAAAAAACTTTTGAGCAAGTACCAGTAGAAAAATTGTTTTGGCAACTAAACGAAGAAAGTAATAGTATTTCTATGATAGTAAAGCATCTAAATGGGAACATGCTTTCTCGTTGGACTGATTTTTTGACTACTGATGGAGAAAAAGAATGGAGAAAACGAGATGAAGAATTTGATAACAATATAAAAACTAAAGAAGAATTGCTATCTAAATGGAATGATGGTTGGCAATGTTTATTCAATGCAATTAATTCATTAACGGAAAAAGACCTTGAAAAGGAAATTTATATTCGAAATATGGGGCATTCAATCTATGAAGCCATAAATAGGCAGCTTGCGCATTATTCTTATCATATTGGGCAAATTGTATTTATCGGAAAAATAATTCAAAATGAAGATTGGAATTCTCTTTCAATACCAAAAGGAAAATCTAAAGAGTATAATAAAGAAAAATTTTCTAAGCCTAAAAGAAAAGAACATTTTACAGATGATTTATAAAAGAACATACATGTAGCGATAGGTTTAGTAAGTTTATCCGTTTAAAATTTCGTTTTCTTCATCGGTAAATAATCTTGAATGAATAATAAATCGTAAACCTAAAGGTATTTCTAAAGAAAAACTTGATCCACGACCTTCGGTAATATCTACCGTTAAATGTGTGTGTTTCCAGTATTCAAATTGATCTATATTCATGTAGTAATTTACGCCAACGAGTTGTCCTAATAAAACATCGCTATCGTCTAGATACATATCGTCTTTTTCAAAAATCATAGGTGCAGATCCATCACAACATCCGCCGCTTTGATGAAAAATTAATTCGCCAAACTTGTTTTGTAATTGTTCAACTATCTTAGTTGCTTCTTTGGTAATAGATACTCTTTCAGGTTTCATAAGTGGGTGTTTAAAAGTTAAAAAGGTTGACTAAAATAATAGTCAACCTTAAAGTTGTAGTTTAAATATTAAATTCTAAAAGAAACCTAATTTATTTTTATCGTAAGAGATTAACATATTTTTATTTTGACGATAATGGTTCATCATCATTAAATGTGTTTCTCTACCAAAACCAGATTTTTTATAGCCACCAAATGGAGCATGAGCAGGATATGCATGATAACAGTTTACCCAAACTCTACCAGCTTTAATAGCTCTTGGTATTTGATACAATTGATGTGCATCTCTTGTCCAAACTCCAGCGCCTAAACCATAAAGTGTGTCGTTTGCTATTTCTAAAGCTTCTGCTTCGTCTTTAAATTTAGTTACCGCTAAAACTGGGCCAAAAATTTCTTCTTGAAAAACACGCATTTTATTATGACCTTCTAAAATAGTTGGTTCAATATAGAATCCGTTAGCAAACTCGCCTTCTAATTTACACGCATTACCACCAGTAAGCACTTTTGCACCTTCTTCTTTACCAATTTTAATATAGGCAAGTATTTTTTCGTATTGATCGTTAGAAGCTTGTGCTCCCATCATACAGCTACTATCATATGGATTGGTTTGTACAATAGCTTTGGTACGTGCTATTACTTTTTCCATAAAAGCATCGTAAATGTCTTCTTGTACTAATAATCTTGACGGACAAGTACAAACTTCTCCTTGATTAAAGGCAAATAAAACAGCGCCTTCAATAGCTTTGTCTAAAAAAGCATCGTCTTCATCCATTACAGAATTAAAGAAAATATTAGGCGATTTTCCACCTAACTCCATTGTTACAGGGTTTAAATTTTTAGATGCATATTGCATTATTAATTGACCTGTAGTAGTTTCACCTGTAAAAGCAACTTTATCTACACCAGAATTTGATGCTAACGGTTTACCTGCTTCAGGACCAAAACCGTGAATGATATTGACAACTCCTGGAGGAAAAACAGCGGCTATTTTTTCCATTAAAAGTGTTGCAGTAGAAGGTGTTTGTTCTGCTGGTTTTAATATAACACAATTTCCTGCAGCTAATGCTGGAGGCATTTTCCATGACAACATTAATAATGGAAAATTCCAAGGTATTATTTGAGCAACAACTCCTAAAGGCTCTTTAATATTCATTGAAAGTGTGTTGGCATCTAATTCTGTTGCAGTGCCTTCTTCGGCTCTAATTACAGCAGCAAAATAACGCCAATGATCTATAGATAAAGGAATATCTGCATTAATGGTTTCTCTTATTGCTTTTCCATTATCGCAAGTTTCTACCAAAGCAAATTCTTCTAAATTAGCCTCAATAATATCAGCTACTTTGTTTAGCATAACTGCTCTTTCTGCTGCAGATGTATTGCCCCAAGCTTCTTTAGCAGCATTGGCAGCATCAACTGCATTTTGCACGTCTTCTTTTTTAGATCTTGGGTATTTTGCTATTAAACTATTGTCAATAGGTGATTTGTTGTCAAAGTACTCACCATCAACTGGATCTACGAATTTTCCGTTAATAAAGTTTCCATACTTTTCTTTAAATTGTGGTTTTGAATAACTCATGTTATAAATTTTTAAATGATTAATAAATAAAATTGTTGATTAATTACCAAGAATATAATACGCCAAAGCCAACATTAAACATGTCGAAACCAAGAGTAAAGTTACTTGTGCTTTCTGCACCATCATAATCAGGTTTAGAAGAATCGTACCCTAATCTACCTAAAGTTACATCGATGGATAGATGATTAGACATAAAGTAATTAAAACCTGGGCTAAGACCAGCGCCAAATCCAGTAGTTTTTACATCGCTAATTTTGTCTTTTGCATTAGAATAATATACGTCTTCTTGTAAGAATAAATAAAATGGCTTTGCAACATGTTTGTATTGTCTAGATAGACCTAAAAAAACAAGGCTATTAGCATCAGATGTTGTTACACCAGCGGCATCTTTTGACTTGTTTGTGTTGTAACCTGCACCTAAGGCAAAACTCAAATTTGGCGCAACAAATTGTCCGTAAACAGGTAGTATTGAAAACCCATTAGATTTTGCATCTCCAGTTTTAGAATTTGTAAAATTAAAGCTTGCTTTTACAAATTTATACCCTTTTGGTATGTCTCCTAATTTTTCCTTTTTACTTTGTGCAGTCATAAATGTTACTGCAAAAATTAATAGCAATACTGTAATTGATTTTTTCATAATTTAAATATGTTTTGGTTAATAAAAAATTAATTTTTCCAAATGTATATTGAATTATTCGTAAAAACTTGAACATTTAAATTTAAAACTTGAACATATCTATCGTCTACTGTTTTTCTTAAAATTAAATAAAAAACACCAATTTAATATTAAATTGGTGTTTTACAAATCATTAATTTAATCCCCAAATAAATTAATACTTCTATGAAAAAGAAAAACCTTAATGGTTTATAATGCAAATATATGTATAATTAATTGTTGATAATTGAACGTTTCTATCTAAAACATGAACATATCTATTAATATACGGTTATTTTATAAATCATACAACAATTATGTGATTTATTTTTTGTACTATTGGTATATGAATGGGTTTCTAAATAAACATAATAATAGTAAAAAAATTTCTGCATTAATAGAAAATAGAACTATTTATAATTCAGAATTTTCAGAATTGAACATTTTTGATACTCACGAAGTTGCTGAAAAGGTGATGTTAGAATTTGATGCACCTATTATTGCAAGTATGCTTACTGGTAAAAAAATAATGCATTTAAAGGGCATGCCTTCTTTTGATTTTTTACCTGGCGAATCTGTTGTGATACCTAAAAATGAAAAATTAATTATTGATTTTCCGGTTGCAAAAATTAATGATCCTACACAGTGTTTGGCTTTAGCAATTGATGCTGATAAAATTAACGAAATAGCGTCTAATTTTAACCGTGCTGTTGCTATAGAAAATGAAAATAAAAATTGGAATTTAACCGATTCTATTTCATCACATTTAAAAAACCAAGATGATGTTAATTATTTAATACAACGTTTGGTACATACTTTTACTAATAATTCAAAATCTAAAGATGCCTTGTTAGATTTAATGATACAAGAATTGATAATTAGGTTGCTGCAAACTAAAGCAAAGCAAAGTATAATAACAAATTTAGACGACTTGTATAATGATACTCGTATTGGTACTGTTGTAAAATTTATTAAAGAAAATTTAACCGACAAGAAATTAGACATAGGTATATTGGCAGGTAAAGCACATATGAGTGCTTCGCATTTTCATAAAAAGTTTAAAGACACATTAGGTATTTCGCCAATTGATTATATTAACGAAGAAAGAATAAAATTTTCTAAAAAAGTTTTTGCTGAAGAAAAAAATGTATTAATTAATGATGTAGCCTTTAAGTCTGGTTTTAATAGTGTGAGCTATTTTAACCGCCAATTTAAAAAGCACGAGCTAATAAAACCGAGTCAGTATAAAAAAATATTAAGAGAAGAAAAAAAATAATTATTTTCTTTTTGCTAAGCGTCTTAATTTTTGGCTCTATGTCGTTTATAATGGGTAAATATAAAAGTATTATTTTTGAATATGGGAAATTCAGAACAAATATTTGCTTTAGCCTTAGGGTTAGAAGAGCCATGGGAAATAGATAAAATTGTCTT
>JALSLZ010000028.1 GCA_026988075.1 Flavobacteriaceae bacterium | reverse complement strand
CATTGTATTTTTCATCAAGTAGAAGGTTTATATATTGATAAAGATGTTTCGTTTGCCGATTTAAAACAAACGCTATTATACTTTACCAAAGAAATGTTTGGAAAATCTAAAATCAGATTGAGACCAAGTTATTTTCCTTTTACAGAACCAAGTGCTGAAGTAGATATATATTGGGGTTTAGAAACCGAAGTTGATTATAAAATAACAAAAGGTACTGGTTGGTTAGAAATAATGGGCTGTGGAATGGTTGATCCTAATGTTTTAAAAAATGCAAATATTGACCCTAATGAATATTCGGGCTTTGCATTTGGAATGGGAATTGAGCGTATTGCAATGTTACTTTATCAAATACCAGATATTAGAATGTTTTATGAAAATGATGAACGCTTTTTAAAACAATTTAAAGCTGTTTTGTAATTTTCTCAGTCATTTAAATATTCTATAATTAAAAAATCCTTGATAATTTTAAATTATCAAGGATTTTTTACAATACGATTGTCGTAATAATTAGAGTTGTTTAATCAATAACTACAACTTCAATTTCCGTCCGTCTATTTACTTGATGCTGTTTATTAGAACATTTAACACCGTTGTAACATTTATTTTTTAAATTACTTTCTCCATAACCAACGCCAACAATTCTATCTTCTGATAAATTACTATTTTCTAAAATATAATTTACTACAGATGTTGCTCTACGCTGAGATAATTCTCTATTGTATTCACTCGAACCTCTACTATCAGTATATGACGAAGCAACAAATTTTAAATTAGGACATTTATTCATAATTTTAATAGCTTTATTGACTTGTATTCTTGCATCTGCACGAATATTAAATTTATTTAAATCAAAATAAATATCTTTTAATTTTTCAATTTTATTAACGCATTTAATATCAGCTTTCGTAAAATCTTTCCTTTTTTTTAAGATTCTACCAACTTCAACTTTCGTTGTATTGTATGCTGTTCTTCTTTGAAAATCATAAACATTATCTGCTACTTGTGTTTTCTCTTCATATATAATTTCTTCTACAAATTCTGGTTCTTTTACTTTGACAACTTCTTGTGAAACAACTGCTTTATCAGCTTTTAGATTCTCTTGTTTACCAACAACAGCTATATCTTTTACAATACCTGTATTTTGAGAATTTAAAGTATCATTATCACTATTAGCTTTTTCATTAACTACAACTTCTTCATTTACTTTAATATCTTTACTTACTTCAACATCTTCATTTACTTTAACCTCTTTACTTACTTCAACAATAGTTTCAACAACTGGCGGCTCAATAATTTTTACTTTAAAATAATAAATATCATTACTTCCTTTTCCTCCTGCTCTATTTGAACTTAAAAAACCGTAATTTCTATGTATTTTTCTTATATAACCAAAATCATTTTCAGGAGTATTTAAAGTTTTCCCTAAATTTTTAGCTTCTTCTTTTAAATTTATATTAACTGAAAAAACATCTAATTTACCAAAACCATTTCTACCATTAGATGAGAAAAACAACCTGTTTTTTAGTACAAAAGGTGTTATTTCATCATTTTTTGTATTGACATTACTTCCTAAATTTATAACTTTTCCAAACCTTTTTCCGTTTTCAAATATATCTACTTTAAAAATATCAAAACCGCCTAATGACTCTAATCTATCAGAGGCAAAATAAAGTGTTTTATTATCGAAGCTTAAACTTGGATAAGCATTGGAATATTTTTTATAGTTAATAGGTAGTGGTTTTATGTTTGTTATTCTATTGTCAACATCAACATTAGCAACGTATAAATCAAAATGCTCTTTTTTATCGCTACCTATAAAACTCCTAGAAAAGTATACTTTTTTAAAATCATTTGTAAAAACTAAACTGACTTCATTTATATACGAATTGTAACCACCATCTAATAACTGGCTTCCAAATACAGTACCTTCTTCATCTGCTAAAGAAACATAGAAATCATTATCGTTTGGTTTGTCTTTACTTTTTGGAAGTGTAAATATAATATAGTTTTGCCTTGAAAAAGAAACTCCTGTATTGTTACTGGCATCATTGATTTCGACACTCTTAACTTTATACTCTTCCGTTACTTGTGAGTTAGCTATTGTGATAGAAAATAAAACTGTGAAAAATGTAATAATTAAACCCCTCATTTAAAATATTATTTATAGTTATAGTATAGTTAAACAAATATAGCAATTTATTTAAGTTCAAAGCAAATAAAACAGGGTTAATTCTTAATCTATTTCATTTCAATAATTTTACCTGTACATCCGTTTGGAAATTCAATTTGAAGTAAATTTGAAATTGTAGGTGCAATGTCGGTAATGTTTATCTGTTTTATTTCTTTACCATAAGGAATTCCTTTACCAAAAAATAATAGCGGTACATGCGTATCATAATTATATGCAGACCCATGCGTAGTTCCTTTCATTTTTTTATATAAAACTGCGGGTTTTGGTATAATCATAACATCTCCAGAGTATTTTTGGTTGTATCCATTTTGTAATGCCGACAAAACACTCGTTGTAAAATTCGCATTTTGTAGTGTATTTGCAGTAACTGTTTTATATACACCATCAAATAACAATGCCTTATTTTTAATAACTTGAGCTACATTGTTATAATCTAAGCCTAAGGCTTCAATTTTATCTACATCAAAAAATACTTGATAATTCGAAAAATTTTCAATGAGCTCATTACTGTTAAAATATTTTAAGGTTATTCCATTAAGATATTCTAAAAACATTTCTGTATTAAAATAGCCTGCATTAATTTTATAAGTTCTTAAATAACTTGGGTTTGAAGCTACTGCATGATCTGCTGTTAAAAATAATGTGTACGCTCCTACTCCAACATTATTGTCTAAATACAATAACAAACGTTCTATGTCTTTATCTAATCTTAAATAAGTGTCTTCTATTTCTTTTGAATCTGGTCCAAACATGTGTCCAATATAATCGGTACATGAAAAACTTATAGTTAAAAAATCAGTTATATTATCTTTACCTAAATTTTCTCCTTTAATTGCTGCTTCTGAAAAACGCTCAAGAAGCGAATTGCCAAAAGGAGATACCTTTAACAAATCATAGTTTCCGTTTTTACTCATTAAATTAGGAAAATCATGTGGGAAAACAGGTGCTTTTTCACCTTTAAATTTTTGTTCAAAATCATTATCATCATCAATACTTTCTGTATAGGTATTAATGTTATATAATGGCTTCCAAATTTTTAAAAATTTTTGTGCCATGCCCGAACTATTAAATTCATTTACCCATTTTGGCAACTCATTCATATAAAATGAACTTGTAATGAATTTTGCCGTTTTTTTACCTCTAAACCAATATGCAGCATCTGCTCCATGTCCTGAAGGTAATATAGACGCTCTATCTTTTATACTAAGACCAATAATTTTACCTTTATCTTTTACTACAAGTTTTAGCTGATCTGTAATTGTAGTTGTTTGTAACCTAAACGGTGATTTTTCACCTCCTTTTTTTGCTCCTACAGTTTCATAATTATCATCATCAACACAATAAATACTCTTTTTTAATTTTTTATCGTACCAGTCATTACCAATAATACCATGCATACTTGGTGTTGTACCTGTAAAAATAGACGAATGACCTACCGCAGTATATGTTGGTATGTAATTAAAATGTGTGTTCTCACAGTTATAACCTTCATTCATTAATCTTTTAAAGCCACCTTTACCATATTTATTATAAAATTTAATTAAATAATCATATCTCATTTGATCAACAACAATACCAACAACTAATTTTGGTCTTTCTATAACATTTTGATTTAGTTTGTGATTACTTGTGTTTTTTTGGGCTGTACATTGAGAAAACAAAAGAATAATTACTATAATAGATATGAAATTTTTCATGACTTAATAAATATAAATTATGGGTAATAAAAAAGGTTATCTTAAATTTAGATAACCTTGTATGTGTTTTTATATAAAAGAAATAAAATTTACTCCTTTTCTGCTAACTTAGCTTCTTTTTTTAATTGTCTATTTTCAATAAAATTACCTACTAACCAATAAGGTATAACAAATGATATTACAAATATCATTAACCAAAAACCTAAAGTAAAAATACTAAGAAAAATTAAAAAACCAACAAACTGTGCTAAATCCATATTTTATATATCTTATAATTATTTTACAAAAGTAATATCTTTTTTTTGAATAGCTAAATTTTTTATCAAGTAATTTGCCATTTAAAAAAAACATAGAATTTGTGAGTTAAATTATATGGAGTACCATTCCTATTTTGTAAATTTGTAAAACATTTATAAAACAATAATTATGTCGTATAGAATTGAAAAAGACACAATGGGCAAAGTTAAAGTGCCATCAGATAAATATTGGGGAGCACAAACCGAACGTTCTCGTAATAATTTTAAAATAGGACCTGTTGCCTCAATGCCTTTAGAGGTTGTTTACGGATTTGCATATCTTAAAAAAGCTGCAGCATTTACCAATTGTGAATTAGGTGTTTTACCTGAATCATCGCGTAATTTGATTGCACAAGTTTGTGATGAAATTTTAGATGGTAAACATGATGATCAGTTTCCGTTAGTAATTTGGCAAACAGGTTCTGGTACGCAATCTAATATGAATGTAAATGAAGTTATTGCAAACAGAGCACAAGAAATTGCTGGTAGAATTATTGGCAAAGATGACAAAATAATTCAACCAAATGATGACGTTAACAAATCACAATCTTCTAACGATACTTTTCCTACAGGCATGCATATTGCCGCATATAAAGTCGTTATTGAAAACACAATACCAAATATTGAAATATTACGTAATGCATTAAATAAAAAAGCAACTGAATTTAAAGATGTTGTTAAAATTGGACGCACGCATTTAATGGATGCAACTCCGTTAACTGTTGGTCAAGAGTTTTCAGGCTATGTTTCACAATTAGATCATGGTTTGCAAGCATTAAAAAACACCTTAGCTCATTTAGCCGAACTTGCTTTAGGCGGAACTGCTGTTGGTACAGGACTAAATACTCCAAAAGGATATGATGTTTTAGTAGCAAAATACATTGCTAAGTTTACAGGTTTCCCTTTTATTACAGCTAAAAATAAGTTTGAAGCTTTAGCTGCTCACGATGCTATTGTAGAATCGCATGGTGCATTAAAAATGTTGGCAACATCATTAAATAAAATTGCACATGATATTAGAATGTTAGCATCAGGTCCAAGAAGTGGTATTGGCGAATTAAGCTTACCTGCAAACGAACCTGGATCATCTATTATGCCTGGAAAAGTAAACCCAACGCAAGCAGAAGCTTTAACGATGGTTTGCGCACAAGTTATTGGTAATGATGTGGCTATTACTGTTGGCGGAATGCAAGGTCATTTTGAATTAAATGTTTTTAAACCAATGATGGCTGCAAATTTTTTACAATCCGCACGATTGTTAGGAGATGCTTGTCTGTCATTTTCTATTAATGCTATTGAAGGTTTAACTGTTAATCAAGAAAGAATAACTGCTTTATTAAATAACTCTTTAATGTTAGTCACAGCCTTAAACACTAAAATTGGTTATTACAAAGCTGCCGAAATAGCAAATACCGCACATAAAAACGGAACAACTTTACGTGAGGAAGCTGTCAATTTAGGCTATGTAACTAATGAACAATACGACCAATGGGTAAAACCTGAAGATATGACTGGTAGCTTATAAATTATACCTAAATTAAATCATTAGTATAATTATGATGCCTTTTATAGCATATAATTTGTTTTGTATTCATAAAACAGGTGTTTTATCTTGTTTTTTTAAAAAAAATGATGAAATGACGTTTTATTAAGTATTTTGTAACGTTTCAAAGTAAAAGTAGTATGGAGCAATCATATAAAAAGAAGATACATTTAGTACGAATTTTTGCTATTATTGGTTTTTTAGCTGCAATGGCTTATACACCAAGATTGTGGATTAGCAATACTGGTTTTCCAAGCATACCAAGATTTGATTTTATAACAATACCTCAATATCCATGGGATTATCTTTTTACATTTAGTTTTATTGTATTATTAGTGCTATTTATATTTAAACCCAAAAGATATATTGGTGTGTTAATTACACTATTGTATTTTTATTTAGCTATGGTTGATCAAAATAGATTACAGCCTTATTTTTATCAAAGTATTTTATTAATATTAATAGTATCATACCTTAGGAAAAGCAGAAAAAATACAACAATAATTTTACATTGTTTAATGTTTGTTTTTATAGCTACTTATTTTTGGAGTGGCATTCATAAACTAAATGCAAATTTCAATGTACAATGGATGCACGCATTAACTAAACACTTTGCCTTTATACCAGAAAGTATTAGGCAAATATTTACTTATTTAGTTGGAGTTATTGAAACCTTAATGGGTGTTTTTTTGTTATTTAACAAAACACGAAAATTTGCAGTTATTGGTATTGTATTTATGCATATAACCATAATTTTAACACTTTTTTGGTTGGGTTACGGGTTTAATGTTGTGCCTTGGAATGTTCAAAATATACTTAGTGTAATCGTCTTATTTTGGACTTATAAATCAACAGTAACATACGATATTTTTAAACAATTTTATAACTTTAAAAAAACAATCGTTTTATTTATTGTTTTTCTATTGCCATTTTCAAATTTATTTGGTTTTTGGGATCATTTGCTATCTTTTAGTTTTTTTTCTTCAAAACTTAATTATTATTACGTAGAAATTTTAGACGATGACCTGTATAAAAGAATGCCCGATAATATTACAAAACATGTACAAAAATTTAATGGAAGACGTATTTTATATTTAAACACTTGGGCTGGAGCAGTTAATGAAGCATTGCTTTTTCCTGAAGATCGAGTTGCCATTAAAGTTAACAAGTACATCAAAACCTTTGCTAAAAATCCAAATCAAAAAGGTTTAACAAAAATGGTTGAATACAATCACGATCTATTAAATGCAATAAACAATGCTAAATAAGTTTATACATTAAAAAATGACGACCTACATTTTTAATATGAAACGAATCTCCTTTTATCATAAAACCCTGTTTCTTATAAAAACCAATTGCTAATTCTCTAGCATTGCACCAAATTAAATCAATTTTATTGGTTTTGCAATGCTTATTACATTGTTCTATAAGAAATTTGCCAATATTTTTTTCTTGATATTCAATATCTATTGCCATTCCTCTCAATTGCATTTGACTTTCTATAAAGGAGTTGTTTCGAGCTTTCATTAAACTAACAATACCAATTAAATTTACATTCTTAAAAGCGCCAAAATGCACAGTATTCATATTGAAATCACCTTGATATTTATATTGATATTCGTCACAAGTTTTTAAAATTTTTAGCCTAAGATTGTAAGTGTCTTCTGCTTTGATTGCTTTAATTGTTATCATTATGTTACCTTTGTTACAGTATTAAAAATAATTCAAAATACCAATTTATAAAATATTAATTTTGCATTATCTTTACTGATACGCTATTAACTTTATCGTTCTAATTAAAATTTAATTAATGTAAGGTTTCTGCAAAAATAACAACTAATAACTAAACAATAAAAAATCAAATGAAAATTACAAAAAAAATGATTTCAAATATACTATTTTTTGGATTTATAATCTTTCTTTTTACACCTTATGGTGCTAACACAAAAGCAAAGTTAATACAAGGTGTAACCTATGTTAAAACCATGTTGTTTGCGCCAAAAGCAACCGCTGTAAATGAGCGAATTAACATCTCAACATTAAACTTAGACTTAAAAGCTATTAATGCAGTAACGAATTTTAATTTAAAGGATAAAAAAGGAAAAGTAATTATTTTAAATTACTGGGCAACTTGGTGTCCGCCTTGTAGAGGTGAAATGCCATCATTACAGCGCTTGTATGATGACTATAAAAACAAGGTAGAATTTGTATTTATTACATCAGATGAAAAAGAAAAAGTAGCCAAATTTTATAACGAATATAATTACAATTTACCTACTTATCAATTAACATCAAATCCAGCATCAGAAATAAACACAAGAACATTACCAACTACTTTTATTATTGATAAAAATGGTAAGTTAGCACTTAAAGAAATTGGAGCTTCAAACTGGAATAGCTCATCGGTTAGAGCTTTATTAAATGGTTTAATTGATGAATAATTATTCAATAGTTAAATGCGTTTCTATGAATAAAAAATAAAAATTGCTCATAAAATACTTTAAAAAAAACCTTAATAATTTGAAAATTAATTATATTTGTAGCATTATTAAATAAAAAACAAATATTCATTTAATCATTTAAAAAATGGAAAATCAGATTAAAGAGTTTATGGATTATGCAAACGCAAAAAATCCACACGAACCAGAATTTATGCAAGCTGTTCATGAAGTAGCAGAAGCAATTATCCCTTTTATAGAAGACAATCCTAAATACAAAGGAAAAATGCTTTTAGAAAGAATGATTGAGCCAGAAAGGACAATAATGTTTAGAGTACCATGGATAGACGATAATGGTAAAACTCAAGTAAATAGAGGTTATAGAGTTGAATTCAATTCAGCAATTGGACCTTATAAAGGTGGTTTACGTTTTCACCCTTCTGTAAATTTTTCAATTTTAAAATTTTTAGGTTTTGAACAAGTTTTTAAAAACTCATTAACTACTTTGCCAATGGGTGGAGGAAAAGGAGGTTCTGATTTTGACCCTAAAGGAAAATCAGATATTGAAGTAATGCGTTTTACACAATCATTTATGAGCGAATTATTTCGTCATATTGGTGCTAATACAGATGTTCCTGCTGGAGATATTGGTGTTGGTGGAAGAGAAATAGGATTCTTATTTGGTCAATATAAAAAATTACGTAACGAATTTGTAGGTGTTTTAACTGGTAAAGGGATGAGTTATGGTGGTTCATTAATTCGCCCAGAAGCAACAGGTTACGGAGCAGTATATTTCTCAAACATGATGTTAGGTACAAATGGTAATTCATTAAAAGGAAAAACGGCAGTAGTTTCGGGTTCTGGTAATGTTGCACAATATGCAACAGAAAAAATCACAGAACTTGGAGGTAAAGTTGTTACTTTATCAGATTCTGGAGGTTATATTTACGATGCTGACGGAATTGATGCAGATAAATTAGCATTTGTAATGGAGTTGAAAAATGTAAAAAGAGGTAGAATTAGCGAATATGTTGCTAAATATCCAAATGCAAAATACTTTAAAGGCGAAAGACCTTGGTCTGTAAAATGTGATGTTGCTTATCCTTGTGCTACTCAAAATGAATTAAACAAGAGTGAAGCTGAGATATTAGTTGCTAACGGAACATTATGTGTTGCCGAAGGTGCAAACATGCCATGTACACCAGAAGCTATTGAAGTATTTCAAACTGCTAAAATTTTATTCTCTCCAGGAAAAGCATCTAATGCAGGTGGAGTTGCAACAAGTGGTTTAGAAATGAGTCAAAATTCATTGCGTTATAACTGGACAAGAGAAGAAGTTGATGCAAAATTGAAGCAAATTATGGCAGATATACATTCGTCATGTGTTGAGTATGGAACTCGCAAAGACGGTTATGTAGATTATGTACAAGGAGCAAATATTGCAGGTTTCGTAAAAGTTGCCGATGCAATGTTAGATCAAGGAGTAGTTTAAATTCCTTTTTAATTAAAATAGATAAAGAAAGCCTTATAAGTTCTAAACTTATAAGGCTTTTCATTTTTTATAAGTATCTTTGTTTTAAGATAACTAAAAATAAATATTATGACAAAAATAACATTAAAAGGTAACCCAATTAATACAATAGGTAATTTACCAAAAACAGGAAGTAAAGCAAAGAAATTTACAATGATTGGCAATGATTTGTCGAAAGTAAAATTAAAAGATTTTAAAAGCCAAAGAATTGTATTAAATATTTTCCCAAGTTTAGATACTGGTACTTGTGCAGCTTCGGTTAGAGAATTTAATAAAAGAGCTGCTGATTTAGAGAACACAAAAGTATTGTGTATTTCAAGAGATTTGCCATTTGCACAAGCACGTTTTTGTGGTGCAGAAGGCATAAAAAACGTTATTACAATATCAGATTTTAATAAAGGTAAATTCGGTAAAAAATATGGTTTAACCATTAAAAATGGCCCTTTAGCAAACTTGTTTTCAAGAGCAATTATTGTTTTAGATAAAGAGCATAAAATAATTTATACAGAGCAAGTATCTGAAATTGTTGATGAACCAAATTACGAAAAAGCGTTAAAAGCATTAAAATAATTTTTTTTTAAAATATTACATAAACCTTAGTTTGCACTAAGGTTTTTTTTGGTTTGATATAAATTATTAAATAATATTATCAACCTGAGTTCGACCTAAACTTACATCAAAGAAGCCTTATAAATAGTTTATTAACCCAAATTATTCATAAAAAGTCAAAAGACCAATAGAATTGTATTCGTTAATGATTTTAAGGCGTAAATTAATTGGTATACATAGTTATTTGCTTTTTTAAAATTATCAACTAAACCTGTTTATTTTTATCGTGTTTTTTCTTCATAATAGATGCAGTTATTGCCATAATAAATGCTGTTATTATTAATAATGTGCCAAAAACACCAACATTTTCACTAAAAAAGAAGGTTAAAATCATACCTGCAATTGTTGTATAAAAGGCTATTTTTAAAAGTTTTTTATAATCCATAATCTTATATTTGTTTTTTATATCGTTCAATAATTAAATCAATACTTTTAATTGATTTTTTCATCCATTCCAATTTTATTAACTCCTTATCTTTTGCTTTTAATTGCCAATCTATATCAGAATTTCGTAATTTATTCGTTGTTGAATTAAGTATTAATGCCGATGCTACAGAAACATTTAAGCTTTCTGTAAAACCAACCATTGGTATCTTTAAAAAACCGTCTGCTTGACGCATTATTAAATCTGAAACACCTGCTTTTTCTACTCCAAAAACAAAAGCAGATTTCTTGGTTATATCAAAATCTTCCAAATAATCAGATTCTGAATGTGGTGTTGTAGCAATTATTTGATAACCTTGATTTCGCAGTTTGTCAATGCATAGTTGTGTATTATGTTCAAGTTCATTATAATTATAAATATCGACCCATTTTTGAGAGCCTTTTGCAACATGACTTGAAACATATGATTGATAACGATTCTCGATTATATGCACATCTTGAATTCCGAAAATATCGCAGCTTCGTAAAATGGCACTGATATTATATTTCTCAAATAAATCTTCTAAAACTACAGTAAAATGTTTCGTTCTATTACTTAACACTTTATCAAACAGATTTCTTCTTTTTTCTGTAACAAAAGCTTCTAAATAGGTTGCTAATTTTTTATTATCCACTATAAAACATATTATATTTTAGGTTTTTTGTTTTTTCTTTTTTGCTGCAGGAAACAAAACATTATTTAAAATTAATCGATAACCTGGCGAGTTTGGATGCAAATCTAATTCTGTTTTTGGATCATTTACAAAATGACGATAATCTTCAGGATCATGACCTCCATAAAAAGTAAACATACCTTTACCAAGAACACCGTGAATATAACGAGCTTCATTAGTTGATTTTAATTCGCCCATTATTAGGACATTAGATTTGATTAATTCTTTGTCAAAAGATGTCGTTTGCCCCATAAAACCTTTAACCAATAAGGTGTGATTTTGTGTTAACATGGTAGGAATTGGATCCCATTTTGCTGAATATTCCATTAATGTAAAATAATCTAAAGTTTTTGGAATTTTTCTGCGCTTTGTCATATCAATATCCGAAAATTCATAGACCATCGGACTTCTTTCTAATTTAAAGTTTTTAAAAGCAAAAGTTTTTGAATAATCTAATTTAGATTGATAATCATCATCCGTTCCATCGCCATCAAACATTGTTTCACAAATATCAACTCCTTCGGCAGCTAAAGCAATTTCAAAACTATCGGTTGCACTACACATTGCAAACATAAAACCGCCACCAATTACAAAATCACGAATTCTTAATGCAACATCTAATTTTTCTTTTGAAACTTTATCATAACCTAACTCTGTAGCTAATTTTTCAGAAGCTAATTTGGCATTAATATACCATGCAGCTCTACGAGAAGAACCGTAAAATTTACCATATTGCCCTGTAAAATCTTCATGATGTAAATGCAACCACTCGTATTTTACTAATTCATCGTTTAATACCTCTTTATCATAAACAACATCATAAGGTATTTCGGCATATTTAAGCGCCATGGTTACGGCATCATCCCAAGGAGCTTTGTGTTTTGGCGAATAAACGGCTATTTTTGGTGCTTTTTCTAATATTACTGCATCCATATTTTTTGACGGACTACTAATTAACTCTAATATACTTAGTGCTTCTGCATCTGTAATAATTTCATAAGTTACACCACGAATGGTACATTCTTTACGAAATTCTGGCATATCTTCTAATAAAAAAGATCCACCTCTATAATTTAAAAGCCATTTTACTTTATGTTGTTTTTGTAAGGATAAAAACGTAATTCCGTATGCTTTTAAATGATCTTTTTGTAAATCATTATCCATTGGAATAAGAATAAATGATGCGTATGTTATTTTAATAAAAAATAACAATATAATAAAGACTAAAACTTTTTTCATAAAGGATTTATTTTCTGTAAAAATAAATATTTTTTTTGAATGTTATGTCTTTAAAATACTTATATTATTATAAACTTAGGATTAATTATCCTTTTTTAAGGACGCAAAGATTAAAAGGGAACACCACCATTATCATCATTATCATCATTACCAAAAACATCTTGAGCACTTGGCAATGCATTTGTATCTAAGCCAGAATTCATTTTTGAGGTATATACATTATCAAAACTATTATCTTCTAAATCTGAAAACAATGCCAAATGACCAGTAAATTTCATTCTAATATTCTCTAAACCACCATTTCTGTGTTTTGCAATAATTAATTCTGCTTGACCTTCGCAAGGCGAATGATCGTCATCATCCCATTCTGTATTTCCGTAATATTCGGGTCTAAATATAAACGAAACAATATCGGCATCTTGTTCAATTGCACCAGATTCACGTAAATCGGATAACATAGGTCTTTTAGAACCGCCACGTGTTTCAACAGCACGTGATAACTGTGATAATGCAATTACAGGAATTTCTAACTCTTTTGCTAAAGCTTTTAAATTACGTGAAATCATTGATATTTCTTGTTCACGATTTCCGCCACCTTTACTACTTCCAGCAGTCATTAATTGTAAATAATCAATAATTACAATTCTAACGCCATGTTGCGATGCCAAACGTCTTGCTTTTGCACGTAAATCAAAAATTGAAAGCGAAGGTGTATCGTCAATAAAAATTGGCGCATCAGATAATTTTTTAACTTTAACATTTAATTGTTGCCACTCATGATCTGCCAAATCACCTTTTTTTAGTTTACCTGATGATATTCCAGTTTCACTTGATATCATTCTTGTAATAAGCTGAATTGAAGACATCTCTAAAGAAAAAATTGCTACAGGAATGTTAAAATCTATCGCCATATTTTTTGCCATAGACATTACAAATGCTGTTTTTCCCATACCTGGTCTTGCAGCCAAAATAACCAAATCTGATGATTGCCAACCCGAAGTTAGGTCGTCTAATTTTGAAAATCCAGAAGGAATACCACTCATACCTTCTTGCTTTGCTATTTCTTCAATCTTTTTTAATGCTTGAGCAACTAAGCCTTCAGCGTTTTCAGAACTTCGTTTTAAACTACCTTGCGATACTTCAAATAATTTGGCTTCGGCGGAATCTAATAAATCAAAAACATCGGTAGTTTCGTCATAAGCTTCTTGAATAATATCGTTAGAAATAGTGATTAATTTGCGTTGAATAAATTTTTGCAAAACAATACGTGCATGGAATTCGATATGCGCAGAAGATGATACTTTTTGCGTTAAGTTAATTAAATAAGCATCGCCACCTGCAACTTGTAAATTGCCATCTTTTATTAAACGATCAGACACTGTTAATAAATCTATTGGTTGCGAATCTTTAAACAAACCATAAATTGAGTTGTAGATATGCTGATGCTCTTTTTTATAGAATGTTTCTGGACTTAAAATATCAATAACATCATCAACACCTTTTTTATCAATCATCATCGCTCCAAGTACAGCTTGCTCTAACTCAATTGCTTGAGGTGGAAGCTTTCCTTTTTCTAACGAAATAACAGCACTTTTTTTAGGCTTATTTGATGTAAATTGAGATGGTTGATTCATAAAACAAAAGTAGTTTATAATTCTTAATTATTATTTTAAAGGCGCAAATATATTGTTTGAAACTTGTTTATTATGTGTTAATAACAACATTTTTTTGTTAACAATGTAATTGATTAATAATCAATTTCTTTCTCTTTTCAATAGATAACATTGCTTGCTCTATTCTATTTTTTTGTCTACTTTTATAATTAATTTTAATTTTTATGCTTAAATAGTTTATAAAAAAATTTACATTTGAACTATGCTTAGAAATAAACGCTTTTTAACTTTATTATTACCGATTCAAATAGTAGTTATTTTTGTACTATCTCTTTTTCCTAATTTTATTGAAAAATATTATTCTAATGGTATCTATCCTTACATTTCTTCTTTTTTTAGAATTATATTGGGTTGGATTCCTTTTTCAATTGGCGATATTTTATTGCTCATTTCTTTTATTTACATACTTTTTAATTTTTGGAAATTTGCAACATCAAAAAATAAAAAATTTAAAAAATTATTCTTTTCTATTTTTAGTAAATTATCAGTAATATACTTTTTTTTCTATTTATTTTGGGGTTTAAACTATTTTAGAAATCCTTTAAATAAAACAATGCAACTTTCTGTGCCTAAATACAATACGGAAGAATTGGTGCTGCTTACTGAAAAATTATTACTTAAAACCCAAGAGATTCATTTTAAACTAACCAAAAACGATACAATACCTGTTCAAACAGTATATACGCAACAAGAATTATTAAATAAAACGGTTTTTGGGTATGAAAATCTCGCAAAAAAGCATCCTCAATTTAACTACAAATTCGGAAAGGTTAAAAAATCAATTTTTAGTACACCTATGAGTTACATGGGTTTTTCAGGTTATCTAAATCCGCTAACTGGCGAAGCACAAGTAAATTATAATTCAATGGATTTTAATATTCCTGCAACAGCAAGTCACGAAGTTGCTCATCAAATTGGCTACGCAAGCGAAAGTGAAGCTAATTTTATTGGTTTTTTAGCGGCCATAAATAATGAGGATCTTTTATTTCAGTATTCCGCATATTTATTAGCATTACAATATGCTTTAAGTAATATTTACAGAAATGACAAAGCACTACATTTAGAAATTAAAAATAGATTGCCTATTGGAGTAAAAAAGAATTTAAGCGAAAGCTATATGCATTGGCAAAAATATAAAAATCCGTTAAAGCCCTATTTTCATGATATTTATAGTTTGTTTCTTAAAGCAAATAAGCAAAAAGATGGAATGAATAGTTATAGTAAAATGATTGGTTTGTTAATGGCTTATGAAGAAAAATACGGTTTGAATTAATTTTTGATGTTACACTATTTTAAATATATATCATTAGGTTGTTATACAACCGTTATATTTAAAAGTAATTACTTCGCCAATTTACGTCTTTTTCGTTCCGTTTTAAGTAACGTTAATTCTCTTGAAGTTTGCCCAGCAACCGATGTGTTTTCTTCAGCTCTACGTATTAAATACGGCATAACATCTCGCACAGGACCAAACGGTAAATATTTTGCAACATTATAACCTTGATCTGCTAAATTAAAGCTAATATGATCGCTCATTCCATATAACTGACCAAACCACATACGCATATCTTCTTTTTTAATTTGATGTTTTTTTGCCAATTCAGTTAATAATAAAGTGCTATTTTCATTATGTGTTCCTGCAAAAACAGCCATTTTTTCGTGATTCATTAAATACGTTATAGCTGCATCGTAATTTAGATCAGTAGTTTTTTTATCAATACAAATAGGCGATTTGTATTTTTTTTCTTCAGCACGTTCTCGTTCTTTTTCCATATACGCACCACGAACTATTTTCATACCAATATAAAAACCTTTTTCTTGCGCTCTTTTATGTAAGTTTTTTAAATAATCTAATCTGTCCCAACGATACATTTGTAAAGTTCCAAAAACAATAACTTTATTCTTATTGTATTTAATCATCATTTTTTCAATTAAATCATCAGCGGCTATTTGCATCCAACTTTCTTCCGCATCGATTAATAAAGGCATGTCATTTTCATAGGCTTTTTTGCAGACAGCATCATAACGAGCCTCTATCCTATTCCATTCGTTTTTTTCAGAGTTAGACAACGCTTCGTTTTCGGTAATTTTTCGATAGACTTCAAACCTTCCAAAACCAGTTGGTTTAAAAACCGCAAACGGAATGCTATCTTTTTCTTTTACATAATCTAATATTTTTAAGGTTTTTTTCATTGCTAAATCAAATTGCTCTTCGGTTTCTTTGCCTTCAACAGAGTAATCTAAAACAGAATGCACTTTTTTAGCGTACATTTTATCAATGGTATCCATACAATCTTCTTCTGTAATTCCGCCACAAAAATGATCAAAAACAGTAGCTCTAATTAAATGTTCTACAGGCAAATGCGCTTTCAATGCAAAATTTGTAATTGCAGTACCAATTCGTACTAACGGATCGCTTTTTATCATCTTAAATAAAAAATAAGCACGTTCTAATTCACTATCTTTTTTTATGGAAAAGGCAATTTTAGTATTTTCAAAAATATTTTTCATGTGTGTAAAATTGTTTCGCAAATTTAATAATTTTTCTTTATTTTATTTTACGATAATTAGCGTAATTTGCAACAATAATTAAAATAGGAAAATGAAAACGATAAAAGCGACAGATTATGCTATTGTTTTTGAACGGAAAAGCCATAAATTACTTGGCGAATTTATCAAAAAAACAAATTACTCTTCAATTTATATATTAGTAGACAGTCATACAGAACAACATTGTTTGCCTATATTTTTATCTAAATTTAAGTACAAATACCAAACCATTACAATTCCGGCAGGCGAAGAATTTAAAAACTTAGAAACCTGTGCCTTTGTTTGGGATAGGTTAAGTGAGCTAAAAGCCGATAGAAAAAGCATCATAATTAATATTGGTGGAGGAATGCTTACCGATATTGGTGGTTTTATTGCTTCAACCTTTAAGCGAGGCATTCATTTTATTAATGTTTCAACATCTCTTTTAGGTATGGTTGATGCTTCTGTTGGAGGAAAAACAGGTGTTGATTTTAACGGCTTAAAAAATCAAATCGGCTTATTTGCTAATCCAAAAATGGTATTAATTGATACTCGTTTTTTAAAAACCTTGCCTAAACGTGAGCTAATTTCTGGAATGGCAGAAATTATAAAATACGGCTTAAGCTACGATGTTGATTTATGGAATGATGTTAAAGCAATAAAAAATATTCATAATTTTGATATGTCACAACTTATTCATCGTTCTATCGAAATTAAAAACGAAGTGGTAACTAAAGATCCTAAAGAAAAAAATGTACGAAAAATATTAAATTACGGACATACCATTGGTCATGCAGTTGAAACATATTTTTTACAAAGCAGCACTTTAAAGACACTTACTCATGGCGAAGCAATTGCTATAGGTTTGGTTTGCGAAACGTATATATCGTCTAAATTATATAATTTTTCTACAGCGCAATTAAACGAACTTAAAAAATACATTAAAACACTATTTGGTAATGTAATAATTAAAGAAAATGATTTTAAATCCATTTTAGATTTGATGAAACACGATAAAAAAAATATAAATGGAGAAGTTAAATTTGTATTATTAAATGAGTTTACTGACTATCGAATTGACTGTAAAGTGGAAGAAAAATTAATTATAGAAGCACTTAATTACTACCTTTTTTAATATAACATGAACGAAACATACACATTAGATCAATTGCCAAATATTGCTAACAAAGTAATAAAACATGCTAAAGACACTAAAGTAGTTCTGTTTTATGCAGAAATGGGTGCTGGAAAAACAACACTTATTAAAGAAATTATTAAAAAATTGGGTGTTACAGATAATGTAAGTTCGCCTACTTTTTCGCTGGTTAACGAATATCAAAATAATGATAATGAATTAATATATCATTTTGATTTTTATCGTATTGAAGATGAGAATGAAGCTTTGAATATTGGTATTGAAGAGTATTTTTATAGCGAATCTTGGTGTTTTATTGAATGGCCACAGCATATAGATGGTTTTTTACCTGAGAACGCTATAGTTGCCCGTATTAAAATTATTGATGAAATTACGAGGCAAATAACAATATAATCTAATTTATATGCATCAAATAAGTTGTTATTTAGAATTGTTAATAACAAAGATGAAAATCGTTTTTTAAAATAACTAAAACAATTAAATTTGCAATAGTATTATTGATAGTAAATAATTGTGATGTTATTATATTCACAATGACAAGCAAAAACAAATGGAACAATTTATAGTATCGGCTTTAAAATACCGTCCGCAAACATTTGAAGATGTTGTTGGGCAACAAGCTATTACCAATACTTTAGAAAACGCAATAAAATCAAACCATTTAGCGCAAGCATTATTATTTACAGGTCCAAGAGGAGTTGGTAAAACAACTTGTGCAAGGATTCTTGCCAAACGTATCAATGAAGAAAGTATGGGTAAAATAAGCGAAAATGAAGATTACGCTTATAATATTTTTGAATTAGATGCGGCATCAAACAATTCAGTTGACGATATTAGAATGTTAACCGAACAAGTTAGAATTCCTCCACAAATAGGTAAGTACAAAGTATATATAATTGACGAGGTACACATGTTATCATCAGCAGCATTTAATGCTTTTTTAAAAACCTTAGAAGAACCGCCTGCACATGCTATTTTTATCTTGGCAACTACTGAAAAACACAAAATAATACCAACCATACTTTCTCGATGTCAAATATTTGATTTTAAACGAATTGGAGTTATTGATATTAAGAATCACTTAAAAAAAATTACAGCAAGTCAAAACATTAATGCAGAAGATGATGCGCTGCATATTATTGCACAAAAAGCTGATGGAGCTTTACGTGATGCGCTATCAATTTTTGATAGAGTTGTTAGTTTTTGCGGAAAGAATCTTACAAGAGAAGCGGTTACAGAAAACCTTAATGTTTTAGATTATGAGGCTTATTTTAAAATAACAAACCTTATTTTATCTAACGACATACCTAATTTATTACTTGCCTATAATGATATATTATCCAAAGGCTTTGACGGTCATCATTTTATTGTTGGTTTAGCATCGCATTTTAGAGATTTATTAGTTGCTAAAGATAAAGGTACATCTGTTTTATTAGAAGTTGGAGATAAAACAAAAAAACAATACTTAGAACAAGCAATAAAAACAGATATTCGCTTTTTATTAGATGGAATTGAAAAAGCAAATACTTGCGATTTACAATACAGAGCAAGTAAAAACCAACGCTTACTCGTTGAACTTTGTTTGATGCAAATAGCCTCAATCACTTTTAATGCCGATTCGTCTGCAGACAAAAAAAAAAGTCTAAAAACTTCATAATTCCTGCGAGTCATTTCAAAATTAACATTATTGAAGAAAAAATAGACGTAGATAAACCTAAACTTCTGGTTAATAGTATTATTAAAGATAAAAAAGAAGAGTTAACTTCGTCAATAAAAAACGATTTAATAACAAAAAAACAAGTTGAAAAAGTTAGAGTAAAGTCAGCTAATATTACTCGTCGTCATTCTGCCTTATCATTAAAAAGCCTTAGTGACAAACGTATTTCTACAAAAAATATTAAAAAAGAAGTCGATATTACTAACTTGCCTTCAGATGTATTTACAACAGAACAAATACAGAAGCAATGGCAACTTACAAAAATTGATTTTAACAAAAAAGGTGATAAATTATTGGCTTCACTTATGAGTAGCTGTACACCTATTGCAAATGGAAATCTTTTAAAAATTGAACTTCCAAGTAAATTAATGAAAGCTGATTTAGAAAAATCAAAACTAAAAATACTTCCACATATTAGACAAGCATTAAACAATTATAAAATTGATTTTAGTATTACTGTAAACGAAGAAACTGTTAAAAAGTTTGCTTATACTAATGCTGAAAAATTTGCGTATTTAAACGATAAAAATGAATTAGCAAGCGTGTTAAAGTCTAAGTTTAGTTTAGACTTGTAACTTGTTGCCTGACATTAGATTAGATAATATTTTTGTTTTAGGAAAATGATCAAAAATTATTTTTGAAAATACCGTAATTGGTATGGATAAAATCATACCTGAAACGCCCCATAGAAAACCCCAAAACATCAACATAATTAGTATGGTAATTACATTTATAGAAAATGATTTACCCATAAATATTGGCTCTAATAAGGCGCCAATAATTATTTCTACTAACGATATAGCGACAATAAAAAAGACCAAAGTACCTGTTGTATTTATCTCAATTAAAGCAAACATAGCTAAAAGAATTACAGAAATAACAGAACCTATTAATTGAATAAAATTTAATGAAAACGCAAGTAAGCCCCAAAATATTGGAAAGCTTACATCAAAATAATAACATACCAACGTAAAACCTAAACCTGTAAAAAAACTTAGTATAAATTTTACTTTTACAAATGTGATGATGTCTTTTTCTATTTGTAAAAATATTTTGGTTGAAGAAAATCGCTTTTTAATTAATATACTTTGTAATATATCGTGTAAATTTAATGATTCAGAAAGAAGTAAGATCGCAAAAAATAAAGTCATCAAAATCATTGTTATCATATTTTTTGCCGAAATTATTGCATCGCCAAAAAGGCTTTTAACATTTATTTGATTTGAATATTGAGAAATAACACTTTGACCTTCATCTCTTTGTACGCTAAAAATTTTTTCAATTGGCAGGATTAATTTATCTAATTTAATATCGGCCTTTTCTAACAAATCACTATTTGCATTAATAATTTCGCTACTTGAAATTTGAATTAAAACAGATGTTAATTTAATAAAACTTAGCATTATTAAAATAACAATACCCAAATTTATTATTTTTGGTACTTTTCGTTTTTGTAACCAGCGTATTATTGGCCAAAATAGGACTGCAATAAATAAAGAGAAAAAAAGCGGAATAAATATAAACGAAAGTAATTTTAGAATATAAAAAAACACAGGAACTGCAATTATAAGCAATAGTATATTTGTTGTTCTTAAATTGTTCATATTTATTTATTTATTTTGTTATTGCTTTTTGGTATTACTCTCTTTTTCTGGCATTGGTCCACGTAAATGAATAACCAATCCGTTTAAGAAATTACGCAAAATTTGATCTCCACATTCCATATAATTTGGATGACCTTCACGTCTAAAAATTGCTCCTAATTCAGATTTACTCACTTTAAAATCTACTAAATCTAATATTTTAACAATATCAGTATCGCGTAGTTTATGAGCTACACGAAGTTTTTTCATTATATCATTATTTGTTAACCCCATATAATTATTTATTATTGTATTTATTGGTAAATATATCGTCTTTAATTTTTGGCAATTCTAATTTGTACTTTACAGCGATTATTCTAATTGTAAAAACGGTCAATATCGTTAAAATATATTGTAAGTTATGGTTTATTTTTAAACTATTTAATAGTATAAAAACAAATGCACCGATAAAGCATGCTAAGGCGTAAATTTCCTTTTTAAAAATCAAAGGTGTTTTTTGAGTTAATACATCTCTTAAAACACCACCCATTACCGCAGAAACAACTCCCATTACTACGGCTATAAAAGGCTGTAAGCCAAAATTTAAACCTTTTTCTGTTCCTAACATCGTAAAAACAGCAATGCCAATAGTATCAAACAAAAAAAGTGTTTTATTTAATGGTAATATTTTACTTTTAAATAGGAATGTAAATACTACGGCAGCTAAAATTGTCCAAATATAATTTAAATCACCAATCCAGTTTATTGGATGATAATTAATAAGTACATCACGCATCATTCCGCCGCCAACAGCAGTAACAAATGCGATAATAATTACGCCAAACAAATCAAACTTTTTTTTTGATGCTACTATTGCACCACTAATAGCAAAAGAAAATGTACCAATTATATCTAAACTATAAATTATATTCATCAGTAAAAAAATAAGGTTTTAAATTTCTTCAAATTTAATGCTTAATCGTTTTTCAATATCGTAAACCTGTTGCATTTCGCTGTGTAAAACTAAGGCGATAGAAAAGCCTGTATTTCCAGCTCTTGCGGTTCTTCCGCTTCTGTGTGTATAATATTCCATTTTTTCTGGCAATTGATGATGAATAACAAACCCCAAATTTCTTACATCAATACCTCTTGCCGAAACATCTGTTGATACTAAATATTGAATTTTCTCATTCTTAAAAGCTCGCATTACCTTATCTCTTTCTTTTTGTTGCATATCACCTTCTAATGCACCAACCGAAAAACCTTCTTCTTGCAATTCTAACATTAATTTTTGAACACCTTTTTTTGTTCTGCTAAAAATAATTCCTCTTTCGGCATCTCTATCTGCTAAAATATTAATTAAGTGATCTAATTTATTTGCTAAAGGTGTTATTTTATATTGATGTGTAATGTTTTCGTTAACTTGAGTGTCTTTATTAATTTCTACTCGAGCTATATCGCCAGTCATATATGTTTTTACAATATTTCTAATTTCTTCTGGAAAAGTAGCAGAAAACAACCATGTTTTTCTACTTCCGCTTGTATAATCTAATATCGTATTTAGTTCTTTTTTAAAACCCATACTTAACATTTCATCTGCTTCATCTAAAACAATGGTTTCAATAGAGCGTAAATTGACTGATTTTCTTTCGATTAAATCAATCAATCGCCCTGGAGTTGCAACTATTATGTGTGTTGGTCGCCTTAGATTATTTATTTGTTTATCTATTTTTTCACCACCAAAAACAGCTTCTATAAATATTTTATCGTCTACATACTTTGTAAACTTAAATAATTGCTTTTTTATTTGCTGAACCAGTTCACGTGTAGGCGATAAAATTAATACTTGCACCAATGGTTGATGTGCATCTATTTGATGTAAAAGAGGCAAACCAAAAGCAGCTGTTTTTCCTGTTCCTGTTTGAGCTAAACCAATAAAATCGGTTTTATTGTTTAGCAATATAGGTATTGCTTGTTTTTGTATTTCACTTGGCGTATTTATACCTAATTCTTTTAAGCCTTGTATAAATTCTTTTTTTACACCTAATTGATTGAATGTCATTTTATAATATGTTTTTAGGTTTTAAATAAATACGATATAAAAAGTATTAACAAACCATTTTTTTGCAAAGATATTATTAAATGTTGAGCTGTTTGTATTTTTGTTTGTTTTATTCCGATTTTAGCTGATTTGACTTTTTATTTCTTGCGATATTTTGAGTTTCAAATTCCAGTTTTTTGTTTAAAAGAAACGATAGAAAATATAAACTATATACAAACAGTATTCTTTTTATTTTTTATAATTCCAAAAGCACTATTTTAGTTCCGGTTGATTCATCAGGATCTCCATTTATTGATTCAAATATTAATTTATTTCCAGTAGTTGAAATTGATGTCGCCCCATCATAACCATCAAAATTTGTTAGTCTTATAGGATTAGTTCCACTAATAGATATTTTATAAATATTTGCAATATTCACTTGATAATCACTACTAAAAATTATGTGTTGTCCATCTGAAGTAAATGAAGCATCTGTACAATTACCAATATTTGAAGTAATTTGAGTTTTATTAGTTCCATCAATATCCATGATCCAAATATTCCACTCTCCATTATTTTTTTTCTGATACAATATTTTATTATTACTTGGCGACCAATTAGGTTGCCTACAATCATCTTCTTGGTCTGTCAATTCTACAAAGGCTGACGTTCCATCAATTTTGTATTTTGTTATGATTCCATTTCCTTCAACATCTAAAATGTGTGACTCAAATACTATCCACTCTCCATTAGGACTATAAGTTGGTTCGTAAGCCACTTTGCTTGTCCTATTTGTTATTTGAATTTCATCACCTAACTGCCCATTTTCACTTATTTGATATATTTCATCATGAGGATCTCTAGACGATGAAAAAATTATTTGTCCATTTTTCCAAGATGCACCAGGTAAGTTTACATTTGCGCTTCCGTCAGAAACTAACAAGGTTAAGTTTTCTGTGTTTAATTCAAACTTATAAATTTCTGCGGGTTCAATATTATACCCATTTACAAACCTAGTAAATATGATGGAATTATTATCTGGTGAAAATGTGGGATTTTGAAGACTCCCACTCAGCGGTATATTAACAATAATTCCATTATCATTTCTTTGTTGTGAAACAATTGATTCGTCATCTTTTTTACAAGACAATAAAGTTAAAACCAATATGAATATTGCAATATTTTTCATTTTTTTTTAATTATGGATTTGTGATGAATAGCAAGGGATTAAAATGTACTTACTTTTCAGTTTATCACTGAGCCAAATTTACAATTTTTATTTAACAACAAAATGCAAAATTGTAAAATTTGTGGACTTTATAAAATACACTAAACTTTGGTTTAAGCACTGAAATCCTTATTGTTTATATACTTTGTCACCAACTTTATTTTATTATTTATTTCAATTCGTTATATTTTGCTTTTATAGGATTTAATTTCATTAAAGAGTTTATTCCGATACTTTTTTGATTTCCAACTTTCTCATTTAAGACTTCTGTTTTAAGCACAAAAAAAGTCCATTGCTCTAATTTTATAGAATTTATGCTCTTTTGATTTTTATAATCAAGTAAACAGAATACATAAAAATCACTCCAACGTTGATGTTTTCCATTATATTTTGGGTTTTCCTTACTTCCAGCAGTTTTAGAGATACTAAAAGAAATATTAGAATACTTTTTCTGTTCCCAAGTTTGAATGTAAGCACCAGATTTAATTTCTATTTTAATTCCTTTTTTTGTTATCAAATCATAGTCGTCCCATTCAATTCGATTGTCATCTTCAATTTCAAGGGCTTTTTTCACGATAAATTCTGCTAAAATCCCGCGAGTTCGGTTTTCAATTAAGTCAGATTAGTTCCAACTCCAAAATTCGGATAATTCGAAATCTAATTTTTCATTATTAAATTCAAACTTTTCCTTTCCTGTTTTTCTTTCAACTTTTATATCTGGTAATTCCATTTTATT
>JALSLZ010000027.1 GCA_026988075.1 Flavobacteriaceae bacterium | reverse complement strand
GTATGATGTTTTTTTTCTTTTTGGATACTTATATCTAAGGTTTCAAAATATTTTACAGCATCGTAATTTGTGTAACCAAAGAATCCGTTTACAGGTTTGTTGTTTTTTATCTCAAAAGTGTTTAATAAAGTTTGTAATTCATTCATTACTTGCTTTTCTTTATTGATTTTTATTGTTTTATCAAGTAACAACCCCTTAATATTAATAAGATTATCGTTTATAATAAACGAAACTAAAGGCTCAAAACAGATAAACGAAAAATTATTTTCTGTAGCATGATAATCAGAACTTTCTAATAAAAGTGAATTGTGAAACTTATCTCTTAATTTTAGATATAAGCCAACAGGTGTAACTAAATCGGATAAAGTTTTTTTTATTTTAAAATTGATTTTTATTTTTTTCATTGATTATTTGTTTTTTTTGAATCAAAAAAGGCTTGTCGTAACCGACAAGCCTTTAAAAATTTATATATAGGTTTATTGATTACATTTTTAATTAAAATGCATCCACCACCAATTTGTATTTAAAGTTGAATTAATCATAAAGCAAATGTAATTTTTTTTTTACAATATTTAATTGTTTTATTTTATTTTTTTGCTAAAGCTGATAAATAGCTGTAAAACAGACCACGCCAAATTATTCGTGAATCCAAAAAGTTAATGTTGCAAAAACAGTTATAATTAAAATTAAAATAATAGCGATTTTAAGTATTCCATTATAATGGAAATTTCTATGTTTTTTATCTTTTGTATAGCTCCAAACCATACCAATTACAAAAATGATGACAAAAAAAACTGCAAAATATAATTGACCTGTACTAAACATAATTATTGTGTATATTTACGACAAATATAACTTAAATGACAAAGAACGCAATTATTTTTGGAGCAACTTCTGGTATTGGTAAAGAATTAGCTAAAATATTAGTAAATAATAATTATAAAGTTTTAGTTACCGGTAGAAGATTAGAAAAATTAAAAGAAATAAAAGCCACAAACACAGATAAATACCTTATAAAGCAACACGACATTACAGACATTGAATCGTCCGATTTGTTTTTTGAAAACTTACCCTTTGATAAAGTTGATTTAATTGTGTTGAGTTCAGGTGTTGGCGATCCAAATTATAAATTAAAATATAGTATTGACTTAAAAACAATGAATACAAATGTTTTAGGAACAACAAAATTAATGCAATTATCGTACAATTATTTTAACAAACAAGGTTATGGTCATTTAGTTGGTATAACATCAATTGCATCGATTAGAGGCAATAGGCATGTACCTGCTTATTTTGCGTCAAAAGCCTATCAAAGCAGTTATTTAGAATCACTTTGGATGAAAGCAGCACGAAGTAAAAACGATATTGTAGTTACAAATATATTGCCAGGATATGTAGATACAGCAATGGCAAAAGGTAATATGTTTTGGATTTCTACTTTAGATAAAGCTTGTAAACAAATTTATACCGCTATAAAAAAGAAAAAGAAAAAAGCATACATTACAAAACGTTGGCGATTAGTAGCTGTGTTTTTACGAATTATGCCAGCAAATATTATTAATAAATATTTTTAGACGAATTAATTTAAAATTTTAAACGAACATGAAATTATTAGGAATAGGATCAAGAATTAAAACTGAAGCGTATGGAATAGGAGTAATTACCAATTTAACAAATAAACATTATTGGGTTACTTTTTTTGATTCAGGTTTAGAAACTATAAATATTGATTCGGAATTTGAAATAATTGAAGCTTTAAATCACGAAGATATTGACACAGTAAGTTTGTACGAAGTAGAAAAATCGATTAAAAATTTATTGCAAAAATGGACAGATATTTCTCCTGCAAACGGCATTGCAGAAAAATGGAAAGGTGGCAAATTAATTTTAGAACCAGGTACAAATACACAATCAAAAGAAATACCAATTAACACTTTTTTTCATAAAATTGTTATGGTAAGAGATCGAATTAGAGTTATGGAACAAAAAATAAACTCAAGTAAAAATTTAGACGATCAAGAAAAAATAGATTTGCAACAATATATAACTCGTGTTTATGGTAGTTTAACTACGTTTAATGTGCTTTTTCAAAATAAAGTAGATCACTTTGTAGGTGAAAGAAGTAAATAATTAAGTGTACTACATCATTAAAAATAGCTTAAATCAATTCTTATATAAAGAAATTTTATTGACAATTATCATAAAACATCTTGTTTTTAACTACTTTTGAGCAATACTAATTTTTAAAACACAATATTATGGCATTTAAATTACCAGAATTAGGTTATGCATACGATGCATTAGAACCAAATATTGATGCAAAAACTATGGAGATTCACCATACAAAGCATCACCAAGGATATACAAATAAATTAAACGCAGCAATTGAAGGTACCGACTTAGAAGGAAAATCTATTGAAGATATACTTACTAATTTAGACATGAATAATGGAGCTGTTAGAAATAATGGAGGTGGTTTTTATAATCACTCTTTATTTTGGACTGTAATGAATCCAGAAGGTAAAGGAAGACTTTCGGGAGATTTAAAAGACGCTATTGAAGAAGCATTTGGATCATTTGATGCATTTAAAGATGCGTTTGCAAAAGCAGCAGCAACTCGTTTTGGCTCTGGTTGGGCTTGGCTTTGTGTACATAAAGGCGGTAAAGTTGAGGTTTGTTCTACAGCAAATCAAGACAACCCTTTAATGCCAAATTCAAGTTGTGGTGCAACACCAATTTTAGGTTTAGATGTTTGGGAACACGCATATTACTTAAATTATCAAAACAGAAGACCAGATTATATTCAAGCATTTTTTAATGTAATAAACTGGAATGAAGTTGAAAGACGTTATGCTGAAGCAAAATAAATTTCAATTTTAATCAATATAAAAAGACCAAGAATTTATTTTCTTGGTCTTTTTTTTAGCTTAACATTAATATAGCACGTTTAACGGCAGCTACAAAACCATCAATTTCTTCTTTGGTATTATAAAAAGCAAAAGAAGCTCTAATTGTACCAGGAATATTATAAAATTGCATAATTGGTTGTGTACAATGATGTCCTGTTCTTACCGCATAACCTAATTTATCTACAATACTTCCAATATCAAAAGGATGAATGTTTTTAATATTAAACGAAATAACACTGGTTTTGTTTTTGGCAGTTCCGTAAATTTTTAATCCGTCAATTTTTAAAAATTTCTTTGTAGCGTATTGCAATAATTCGTTTTCGTAAGATGCAATATTTTTTATACCAATACTATTAATGTAATCTATTGCAGTTCCAAAAGCAATTCCTGCAGCTATATTAGGAGTTCCGGCTTCAAATTTATGAGGTAAGCCAGCATAAGTGGTTTTTTCAAAAGTGACTTCTTTTATCATTTCTCCTCCACCATGATACGGTTGCATTTTATTAAGCCATTTTTCTTTTCCGTAAAGAAAACCGATACCAGTTGGTCCATACATTTTATGTGCAGAAACGCAGTAAAAATCACAATTTAACTCTTGAAAATCTGCTTGAATATGAGGCGTAGCTTGCGCACCATCAATTAAAACAGCGGCATTAACATTATGAGTAGCATCAATTATTTTTTTAATTGGGTTTATAGTACCTAAAGTATTTGAAATATGATTTACAGCAACTAATTTGGTTTTATTAGTTAGTAATTTTTCAAATTCGCTAAAAATAAGTTCTCCGTCATTGTTTATTGGTATCACTTTTAGTTTTGCGCCAGTTCTTTCGCATAATAATTGCCAAGGAACAATATTAGAATGATGTTCTAAGTACGAAATTATTATTTCATCATCCTTTTTTAAAATAGCCGTAAAACTACTTGCAACTAAATTAATGCTTTCGGTTGTGCCTCGTGTAAAAATTATTTCATGGTTAAATTTAGCATTAAAATAAGTTTTAATTTTTGTACGTGTGTTTTCGTATGCCGAAGTTGATAATTGACTTAAAGTATGAACACCTCTATGAATATTTGCATTAATTTCTGTATAATAACTTTCTAAGGCATCAATAACAACTTGCGGTTTTTGACTTGTAGCTGCATTGTCAAAATAAACCAATGGTTTGCCATTTACTTTTTGTTTAAGAATAGGAAAATCATTTCTTATTGCTTGATTATCAATCATTTTTTAGTTTTTAAAAGTGTAATGACTTCAAAAATACAATTTATTCCGAATCCAAAAATGAATTAATAAAAATATATGTAAATTTGTTGTCTTATTTACCATTATCAATAGTGGTATGATTATTGAAAATAGTACACTAAAATAAATATATGTTTAAAAAAATAATAGTATTTGGTTTCTTAATAGTTTTTGTGAGCTTATTTGCTCAGAAAACGGTAAACGGAAAAATGAATCCTGCCAAAAAATACACGTGGTTTATATTGTATAAATTAGATGGTGTCAGCCAAAAATTTGTAACAAATGGCGCTGTTAATAATGGTGTTTTTACATTGACAATGCCTAAAGACGCTACGGTTGGTATGTATCGTATATTGTATGACAATGCAAATAATAAATTCATCGATTTTATATATAATAATGAAGATGTTGATGTGGAATTTCATCCAGAATATCCTACAAGTTTAATTAAGTTTTCAAAGTCTAAAGAAAATATGGTATACAACGATTATTTAAATGAAGTAGGTGTAATTCATAATAAATTAGACTCAATTCAAGTGGTTTATTTTAAATCTAAAGATAATAAGCAAGATAAATTTTTGAGTAAAATCTATTCAAAAGAATTAGAGAATTTAACAAAAACACAAACTTTATTCGAATCGAGTTCAACGAGTTTAATGGCTAATAATTTTGTTGTTGCAAATAAACGTTTTTACTCAAATAATTTAATCAAATCACCAACCGATTATTTAGCAACGATTAAAGATCATTATTTTGATAATTTAGATTTTGATAATCCAATTTTGATAAAATCATCTTTTGTTATTGATAGAATAATGGATTATGTTTTTTACTTAAACACTTCTGAAAGTAAAGAGTTGGAATATAAATTACGTCAAGAAAGTATTGATAATGTGATGTCTAAAATTAAGAAAGACGCATTTAAAAAACAAGTTGTAGAATCGTTTTTATATACATTTGCACAAAAAGAAGATTTGGTAATGGTAGATTATATGTTTAAAAATCACTTTGATAAACTACCAATTTCCTTACAAGATTATGAGTTTAAATCATTGGTTTTAGATATGATAAAAACAACTATTGGTGTAAAAGCGCCAAATATAGTTTGGAAAGAAAAAGGCGAAGAAAAAAGCTTATATAGTTTAAAAGAGCATAAATACTATGTCGTTGTATTTTGGAGCTCTACTTGTCCACATTGTTTAAAAGAAATGCCAGAATTACAAAAATATCTATCCGATAAAAAAGATGTTAAAGTTTTGGCGATCGGCTTAGAAACTAAAGAGTCTAAAATTGGTTGGGTTGACGAAAAATTTTATTATGAAGATTTTACACATATTTTAGGAGAAAATAAATTCGATAATAAATATGTAAAAGATTATGGTGTTAATAGCACGCCAAACTTTTTTATATTAAATAGTGACAAAACCATTATAGCAAAGCCATACGATGTTAAAGCGCTTAAAGAAGTATATCCCAAATTACCAAAATAGATTGGTAAGTGATAATTGTATAAAAAAAGAAGTGAGTTGATATCGCTTCTTTTTTTATTAATCTAATTTAGGTTTAAAACCATACCTTTGTTTTTATTTTACAATGAACAAGATATTTATTTTTTTAATTTGGCTAACTGCCATAAGTTGCTTTTCTCAAACTTCGGATAATGCAATTAGATCGGAGTTTTTTATTGGAAAATCAATTCCTTCATACGAAATTAATACAGGTCAAAAACCTCAGTTAGTTTTTGGCATGTCTTACGAGCATAAAAATAACGACAACTCAATAGAGTGGCAATCCATTTTAAAAAATCCAACTACAGGTGTTTCTTTGTATTATGCAAATTATGGTACAAAAACTAAAGGAAGCTCAATTTCATTGATACCTTTTGTAGCTTTTCATCCATTAAAAAATCAAAAATGGACTACTAAATTTGGTATGGGTATTTCTTATTTTGACACTAAATATCATCCAATAAATAATGTAAATAATAAAGCAATTAGTTCTGATTTTACTTGGGCAATACAAGGCATTGTATATTATGATGCTACATTTAACAATATAGATTTGCGTTTAGGTTTAGGTGCTTTTCACCATTCTAATGGTCATACTAAACTGCCAAATCAAGGTTTAAATTCTGCACTGTTTAGTGTTTCTACGGCATTTGATTTAAAAAATAAAAAACAAAAAAAGAACAATACCGTTTTTGATAAATTAACAGTAAAAAAATATAGCAATAAATTTTATGGTGTTCGTTTTGGTAACGGAATACAAACTTTTCTTTTTGAAAATAGTAAATTGAAAAATATTTATTCGGCATCAATAAATGGCGGTGTTTTTTATAAAAACGTAGTTAAACTTAGTTTAGGTGCTAATTATCGATTTTATGAGCATTATTACGATTATATTGTTGAAAACAATACAGAGCCGTATATAAAAAAGCCAAAATGGAATGCCTCAAGTGTATATCTATCAGTTGGTGTTGAGGTAATGTTGGGTTATGTTGGTATAGATTGGGAAGGCGGTTTAAATGTACATAAACCGTTTTATAAGGAACATTATAAACTTCAGAATTTTAATAATACAACTAAATACACGCTTAAAAAAATGTTTTTGGGTAGGTTAGGTATGAAATTATATGTTATTAATACAAAAAAGAAACCTAAAAATAATATTTATTTAGCTGCTCATATTAATTCAAATTTAAGTCAAGCAGATTTTTCAGAATTAAGTATTGGTTTTACACGTAATATTTTTAAAAACAAATAATTATGAAACTTTATATTGTGCCAACTCCGATAGGAAACTTAGACGATATTACTTTGCGAGCTATTAAAGTTTTAAAAAATGTAGATGTTATTTTAGCTGAAGATACAAGAACATCGGGTAAACTTTTAAAGCATTTTGAAATTGATACACCAATGCAAAGTCATCACATGCATAATGAACATAAAACAGTTAGTAACATTGTGGCGCAAATTAAAAGTGGTAAGCAGTTTGCTTTAATAAGTGATGCAGGAACGCCTGCAATTTCAGATCCTGGTTTTTTATTAACTCGGGCATGTGTAAAAAACAATATAGAAATTGACTGTTTACCAGGAGCAACAGCATTTGTACCTGCTTTGGTTAATAGTGGCTTGCCAAACGATAAGTTTGTTTTTGAAGGCTTTTTGCCTCCAAAAAAAGGAAGACAAACAAGGTTGAAATTGTTGGCGGAAGAAACAAGAACCATGATTTTTTATGTGTCACCACACAAATTAGTAAAAACGTTAAAGCAATTTTCAGAATATTTTGGCGAAGATAGACAAGTGTCAGTTTCAAGAGAGTTAACTAAAATGTTTGAAGAAACTAAAAGAGGTTCTGTTATAGAGATTTTAAATTATTACGAAATAAAGCCGCCAAAAGGAGAAATTGTTTTAATTGTTAGTGGAAGAGATTAAGTTAATGATTGTTTTTAATCATAGCATACTCAGGTTGCTATTTAAGCGTCTAATGTATGTTGTTTGATTAATAATTATTTACTTTTGCATTTATAATTAGAATTTACACCATGAAAAATCCAAAAAGATACACTATTACAGCTGCATTGCCATACACAAATGGACCTGTTCATATAGGTCACTTGGCAGGAGTTTATATTCCAGCAGACATTTACACTCGTTATTTACGTGCCAAAGAAAAAGACGTTATTTATGTTTGTGGTAGTGATGAACATGGTGTGCCTATTACAATTAGAGCAAAAAAAGAAGGTGTAACACCACAACAAATAGTAGACAAATATCACGAAATAATTAAACAATCATTTCAAAATTTTGGAATCTCATTTGATAATTATTCAAGGACTTCCGCAGAAATACATCACAATACAGCATCAGATTTTTTTAAAAAATTAAACGATAACGATAAATTTATTGTTGAAACTAACGAACAATTATACGATGCAGATGCCAATCAATTTTTAGCAGATCGTTTTGTTGTTGGTACTTGTCCGAAATGTGGAAATGAAGAAAGTTATGGCGATCAATGCGAAAAATGTGGTACAAGCCATAATGCAACAGATTTAATTAACCCAAAATCTGCCATTACGGGCAATAAACCTTCATTAAAAGAAACAAAACACTGGTATTTACCTTTAGATAAATATGAAAAATGGCTGCGAGAATGGATTGTTGTAGGACATGAAAAAGATTGGAAACCAAATGTTAGAGGTCAAGTAAAATCTTGGTTAGATGATGGTTTAAGACCAAGAGCTGTTACCAGAGATTTAGATTGGGGAATTAAAGTACCTGTAAAAGATGCCAACGGAAAAGTGCTTTATGTTTGGTTTGATGCGCCAATTGGTTATATTTCATCAACAAAAGAATGGGCAAAAAAGAACAATAAAGAATGGGAACCGTATTGGAAAGATCAAGAGACTAAATTAGTCCATTTTATAGGAAAAGACAATATCGTTTTTCATTGTATTATTTTTCCAGCAATGCTAAAAGCAGAAGGCTCATATATTTTACCAGAAAATGTACCAGCAAATGAATTTTTAAATTTAGAAGACAATAAAATTTCTACTTCAAAAAATTGGGCTGTTTGGTTACACGAATATTTAGTAGATTTTCCGAATCAACAAGACGTTTTACGTTATACTTTAACGGCAAATGCACCTGAAACAAAAGATAATAATTTTACTTGGAAAGATTTTCAAGCAAGAAATAATAACGAATTGGTTGGTAATTTTGGTAACTTTATTAATCGTGTAGTTGTTTTAACAAATAAATACTATAACGGAATTGTTCCTGAACCAAACGAATTTAACAGTGTTGATTTAGATGTTTTAGAACACATAAAAAAATATCCAAATAAAATTGGTAATTCCATTGAAAAATATCGGTTTAGAGAAGCCTTAATGGAGGTAATGAATTTAGCAAGAGTTGGAAATAAGTATTTAGCCGATGAAGAACCTTGGAAAGTAATAAAAGTCGATGAAGAACGTACAAAAACCATTATGTATGTAGCCTTACAAGTCGCAAGAGCCTTATCGGTTTTATCAGTACCTTTTTTACCTTTTACAGCTGTTAAATTAAAATCCATTTTAAATGTGGAAGATGATTTGTCTTGGAACGACCTTTTAACTACTAATAACATTTTAAAAGCAAATCATCAAATAGGAAAAGCAGCATTGTTATTCTCTAAAATTGATGATAAAGAAATTCAAAAACAATTAGACAAATTAGAAGCGACTAAAATAGCTAACGAACAAGAAAATAAAATTTTAGAGCCTCAAAAACCAACTATCGACTTTAAAGATTTTACTAAATTAGACATGAGAGTTGGAACTATTTTAGAAGCAGAAAAAATTCCGAAAACTAAAAAATTACTAAAACTAAAAGTCGATATAGGCATCGATATTAGAACTATTGTTAGCGGAATTGCAGAAAGTTTTGAAATAGAACATATTATTGGTCAGAAAGTCACTGTTTTAACCAATTTGGCACCAAGAAAAATTAAAGGCGTAGAAAGTAATGGTATGATATTAATGACGGAAACTACAAATAATAAATTATCATTTATAGAGCCAGAAAAAGAAGATATTCGTAACGGAATGGAAATCAGTTAGATTATTGATATATTATGTGTGTAAATGTTAAGATTATATTAAAATAACAGATAAAATATAAAATTATTAATAATTTCATATTTAGTAGCTGATTTTTATCATATCTTTGCATCGTTGAACGTCGTAAGAGGTTTAACAATTTTTCTTTTTCATAGCAATTTTCCCACCATTCTTTAATTAGAATGGTGGGTTTTACTTTTTATTGCATGGTGTGTATTTTGAAAAAAAATAATACCTGTATTTTTTGTATTTTTGCAATCAATAAATAAAACAAATATGAAAGCATATATATTTCCAGGTCAAGGCGCTCAATTTACAGGTATGGGTTTAGATCTTTATGAAAAACACCCATTAGCACAACGCTTATTTGAACAAGCAAACAATATTTTAGGTTTTTCTATTACCGATATCATGTTTGAAGGATCTGCCGAACAGTTAAAAGAAACTAAAGTAACTCAGCCTGCAATTTTTTTACATTCCGTTATAAAAACAAAAGTTTTAGGTAACGATTTTAAACCACAAATGGTTGCTGGTCATTCGTTAGGCGAATTTTCTGCCTTAGTAGCAAACAATGTACTGTCATTTGAAGACGGTCTTAAATTAGTATCTCAAAGAGCAAGCGCAATGCAAAAGGCATGTGAATTACAAAAATCTACAATGGCAGCTGTTTTAGGTTTAGACGATAAAATTGTAGAAGATACTTGTAAAGAAATTGAAGGAATTGTAGTTGCTGCAAACTATAATTGTCCAGGACAATTAGTTATTTCTGGAGATATTGAAGCAATAAACAAAGCCTGTGAAGTATTAACCGAAAAAGGCGCAAGGCGAGCAATTGTATTACCAGTTGGTGGCGCTTTTCATTCACCGTTAATGGAGCCTGCAAGAGAAGAACTTGCTGCTGCCATAGAAAACACAACCTTTAACGAACCCTCTTGCCCTATTTACCAAAATGTAACAGCACAAGCTGTAAATTCAGCTATTGAAATTAAAACAAATTTAGTAGCGCAACTTACTGCACCTGTAAAATGGACACAAACCATTAAAGCAATGATTAAAGATGGCGCTACCGAATTTACCGAAGTTGGGCCAGGAAAAGTATTACAAGGTTTAATGCGTAAAATTGACCGAAGTGTTACTGCAAACGCTGCGAATCCAGCATAATTTTTAAATATTATTTTAATGAATAAAGGGCAAATTCAAACCAGTGTTAGGAATAATATAGCAACCGTTACGTTCTCTCATCCAGCGAGTAATTCATTTCCAAGCAATTTGTTAGATAGGTTGGTTCAAAATATTAACCGCCTAAGTAACGATGGTGAAACACACGTAATTATTTTACAAAGCGAAGGCGATAGAGCATTTTGTGCTGGCGCTTCTTTTGATGAATTAATGGCAATTCAAACGTTAGCAGAAGGAAAACAATTTTTTTCTGGCTTTGCTAACCTAATAAATGCAATGCGAACTTGCAATAAACTAATTATTGGTAGAGTTCAGGGAAAAGCTGTTGGTGGTGGCGTTGGAATTATTTCGGCATGCGATTATGTATTTGCATTAGAAAGTGCAGCTATTAAATTATCAGAATTAAGTATAGGTATTGGTCCATTTGTTATTGAACCTGCCGTAGAACGCAAAATTGGTTTAGCAGCTTTTAGCGAGTTGACCATTGATGCAACACATTGGCAAACCGCATATTGGGCAAAAGATAAAGGGCTTTTTAATAAAGTGTTTGATAATTCACGAGAAATGGGTCAAGCCATTGATAGTTTAGCAAATAAATTGGCTTCGTATAATGTAGAAGCTTTAGAAAATATGAAAAAAGTATTTTGGAAAAACACACAGCATTGGGAGCAATTATTAATTGATCGAGCTGAAACCAGTGGAAAATTAGTTTTATCTGATTTTACAAAAAAAGCACTTTCCAAATTTAAAAAATAATTATGATAACTTATATTTTACCTTTATTACAAATAGATGTAACCGAAAAACTAAAAAATGCACCTGACGGCAATTACGAAATAGGTGTAATTATTGGTAGCCTTTTGCCGTTCGCATTATTTGCAGCAATTGCTTGGTACGCATTTTATAAAATGAAAAATAGAAATGATTTAGACGACTAATAAAAAAATCTGATATTTCTACCAGATTTTTTTATTATATAAGGCAATATTTGTCTTACTTTTTATTATAAGTATTCCAACTACTAAACTTACTTCTTGCACTATCCGAAGGAAAAGACATTTTAAGTGCAGTACTTAAATCTTTTGATTTCATTTTTAACAAGGTTACTTTTTCTTTGGTTGTATTTTTGATAAATACAACATAAGTTTCATTGTCTTTAGTACCAATCCATTTGTTCTTATCAATTAAAAAAGTATCCTTTTTAATGGTGTATTTCATGTTCATTGGTCCTAACATTTCATACCTTAAGCTATCCTTCCAAAAAGTATAATTTACTGTTGCTGTTAATGCTTCAGACATTTTAAAACTTCGTGTCCACGAACCCAAAACAGGATTTACATTTACTACCTTTTCTTTTGATTTAGATATTACTTTTATTTCTTTTTTCGTAGAATTTTTACAATTCCATAGAAATAAAGAAATAAAAAACATCACAATTACTGATTTGTTCATTTTATTGATTTTTTAATTAGTTATGCTACAAAAGTAGTTATTTATTAACAAAATTAGCATCTTATAATTAATATCGTTTACTTTTGAATTTATTAACTAAAATATATACAATGAAAAAAGTGTTTTTATTCGGTCTTGCGATAAGTCTATTCTTAAACTCTTGTAAGAATAAAACCGAAACAACTGATTTAAAAGATAGTAACAATAAAGAAACAGAGGTTAAAAAAGAGAATGAAAGCTCGTTTGTTGAAGAATTTGCCGATATTAAAATATTGCGATATGAAATTCCGCAATGGGAAATGCTCTCTTTAAAACAACAAAAATTAGTTTATTATTTAACACAAGCAGGTCTTAGCGGAAGAGATATTATGTACGATCAAAACTATCGTTATAATTTAACAATTAGAAGAGCTTTAGAAAATATATATACCAATTATAAAGGAGATAAAAAGTCAAAAGATTGGATTGCTTTTAATACTTATTTAAAACAAATTTGGTTTGCAAATGGTATTCATCATCATTATTCTAACGATAAGTTTAAACCTTCTTTTTCTAAAGAATATTTAACGCAATTATTAAAAGAAACCAATACAACCTTAACAGGCGATGCCTTAGAAGTTATCTTTAATGATAAAGATACTAAAAAAGTAAACTTAAATGCAGAAAAAGGTTTAATTAAAGGTTCGGCTGTTAATATGTATGGTGTAAATATTACAGCCAAAGATGTGGATAATTTTTATGCAAAATTAACAGATTCTAAGGATAAAACACCAGTTGAATTAGGCTTAAACTCACAGTTAGTAAAAGTAGATGGAATTATTAAAGAACGCACCTATAAAAGTGGTGGATTATATGGTAAAGCCATTGATAAAATAATTTTTTGGTTAGAAAAAGCCAAAACAGTTGCCGAGAATGAAAAGCAAGCAAAAGCCTTTGAAACGTTAATTGCTTATTATAAAACTGGAGATTTAGAAAAATGGAACGATTACAATGTACTGTGGGCAACAAATACTCACGGCGATATTGACTATATTAATGGTTTTGTTGAGGTTTATAATGACCCTAAAGGATATAGAGGTTCGTACGAAAGCATTATAGAAATTAAAGATTTTGAAATGTCTAAAAAAATGGCAATTGTTGCGGAATCTGCACAATGGTTTGAAGACAATTCACCTATAATGAAAGCACATAAAAAAGAAAATGTAGTTGGCGTTTCTTATAAAACGGTTAATGTAGCTGGCGAAGCTGGTGATTCATCTCCATCAACTCCTATTGGTGTTAATTTACCAAATAATAATTGGATTAGAGAGCAACACGGTTCAAAATCAGTTTCTTTAGGTAATATTATTGATGCGTACAGTAAATCTGGAGGAAACGGAAGGTTAAAAGAATTTGCTTTTTCTGATGAAGAAGTACGATTAGAAGAAGAATTTGGAGGTTTAGCCGATAAATTGCATACTGCATTACACGAAGTAATTGGTCACGCAAGTGGTAAACTTAATCCAGGTATTGGACAACCAAAGGAAACATTAAAAAACTATGCTTCAACATTGGAAGAAGCACGAGCAGATTTGGTTGGATTGTATTATTTACCAAACGAAAAATTAGTTGAAATGGGTATTTCGCCAAGTGCAAAAAATATTGGTATTGCTGCTTATGATGGCTATATTCGCAATGGTTTAGTTACGCAATTAATACGTTTAGAATTAGGTAGTGATATTGAAGAAGCCCATATGAGAAATAGACAATTGGTTGCCGCTTGGGCATTTGAAAAAGGAAAAAAGGACAATGTAATTGAAAAAGTAATAAAAAATTCAAAAACTTACTTTGTAGTTCGTGATTATAAAAAACTGCAAGAATTATTTGGCGAATTATTACGTGAAATACAACGTATAAAATCAGAAGGTGATTTTGAAGCTGGTAAAAATTTAGTAGAAAATTATGGAGTAAAAGTTGATCAAGAATTGCATAAAGAAATTTTAAACAGAAATTCAAAATTTAAAGGTGCTCCATATAGTGGTTTTGTAAATCCTGTTTTAGTTGCTAATAAAGATAAAGATGGTAACATAACGTCAGTTAAAGTAACACAACCTAAAGCATTTACAGAACAAATGTTAGATTATGCTAAACGCTATACTACATTACCTAATATAAATTAAAATACAAGTAATTTTAAATCATAAAAACCGAAAACAGATAGCTGTTTTCGGTTTTTATTTTTTTTGCAATAGGTGTCAAATCAATAATTTTACATATCAAAATTTAATCTATTTAAATAGCTCTATTTATAACAATGCTATTTTTATGAATAAATTTGTATTTTTACACAAAAGAAAACTAAAAATTATGAGAAGAACAGGTGGTTTAAAAATTAGATTAATACTATTTGCTGGTATTGCTTTATTTTCATTGTTTAAATTTTATTCAAATTCTGAAGAAAACAAATATACTGGCAAAACACAGCACATTTCAATGACTCCAAACGAAGAGGTTAGAATGGGTTTAAGAAGTGCTCCAAGCATGGCGCAACAACATGGTGGTTTACATCCTAATAATGAATATCAAGCCTTAGTAGACAAAGTTGGCAATAAATTAATAGCAAACAGCATAGCTTTAAATTCGCCTTACAGGTATGATTTTCATTTATTAAGAGATCCACAATCTATCAATGCATTTGCACTTCCTGGCGGTCAGGTGTTTATAACATTTGCATTGTTTTCTAAATTAAAATCTGAAGCACAGTTAGCTGGAGTTTTAGGTCATGAAATAGGACATGTATTAGGTAGGCATTCGGCAGAGCGCATGGCAAAACAAGGCTTAACACAAGGCTTAATAACTGCAGTTATGACTGGCGGCGGCGGAGAAGCTGGACAAATGGCATCAATGATTGGCAATATGGTAAACATGAAATATGGCAGACAAGACGAATTAGAATCAGATGAATTAGGTGTTAAATTTATGATTGATGCTGGTTATAATCCTGAAGAAATGATCGAAGTAATGAAAATTTTAAAAGCAGCTTCTGGAGGAAAAAGAGTGCCAGAATTTCAATCTACACATCCAGACCCTGAAAATAGAATAGCAAACATTAAAAAAGCCATTAAAAAATACAGAAAATAATGCCTGCCATAGCGTTGACATATGATCACTATCCATTTGGTATGCTTGTACCTCAGAGGAATTATCAAAGTCCAGAATATAGATATGGCTTCCAAGGTCAAGAGAAAGATGATGAAGTTAAAGGTAACGGAAATTCTTTAAATTATAAATTTAGAATGCATGACCCTAGGGTTGGACGGTTTTTTGCTGTGGATCCGTTGTTTAGAAGATATGCACATAATTCTACATATGCTTTTAGTGAAAATAGGGTTTTGGATGGAATTGAACTTGAAGGAAAAGAACACTTAAATTTATCTGAATTTCACGTATTTTATGGAATGTCAAATAAACCATACACGACTGTTCAAACAAGTTCGAAAGTTTATAACGATGTTGGCGATTGGTCAGGAGTAAAAAATCAAAATATATATTATTTACACGATATTAATAATGATTTATATTCTGTAATTGGACAAAGGGATTATGCTCAAAATATTCGCAATAAGGTTGCTAAAACAGTCTTTTTAGATAAAAGCAAAGGTGTTATGACAGAAAGTATTGCTCGGTACAATCCTTTGGGACCTTTGACATATTCCATTTTTTATCCTGATAAAAAATTAGATTACCGAGATAAAGCATTTCAAGATAATGTAACAAATGTATGGAAGGCAATTGGATATGGCTTATTAGGAGGAGCGGCAGGAGCTGGGTTAGCAGGTGATGCAGAATTAGCCTCTACATTTCTTAAAATAGGAAGTATTCATTCTAATATTAGTTTTGGAGGTGAGCTTATGTTAGATGTTAATAACATTGTTCAAAAAGATGAAAATATTTCTGAATTGACTTATGATATTGCAAAAAAAGCTATCTTTAAATTAATATCAAATAAAATTAAAGCAAATATAAATAGTAGTAATAATACGATGTTAGATAAAGTTAAGCTCGAAATAACAACCAAAGTTTTAGAAAAAATATTAAAAAAGGGAATTGATGAATTAAAGAAAGGTATAGAAAAGTCTACACCTATGAATATGAATAATATGAAAAATGAAATAAAAAAAGGATTAAACCCTAATGAGTGGATCAATATGATGAATTAATATGAAACAATTAGTTATTATATTTTTTATTAGTGTGTTTTGCATATTGTATGGCTTAAGGTTATTAAATAAATTCAATAAGAATTACAAAAACGAATCGGATAGAATATTGCTTATGAGAAGCTCTGAAAAACAAGAAATTTATGGAATTATTATGATAGGTGTTATTGGATTTATTGGAAGTGTAATAATCTATATCACAAAGTTTTAGTAATGATCTGAGTTCGGACCATACACCACGCAAAACTACGACAAAAAGGCTCTAAAGTTAGAACTTTACAGTAGATAAAGACTTTGAAAGAGTTGTTATTTTATGTCGTCTCTTTTCTAGTTTTACAACCACCACACACCAAGCAAAACCACGACAAAAAGGTTCCATCCCGAAGTTTCGGGAGGAACTTTGCGATAGGTAAAGGTATTAAAAGAGATGCCATAAAATGGCATTTCTTTTTTAATTTGGCAGATAATTTTTGTTAATGTGTAGATTTAAAAACACAAATAAAAACCTATTTATATGGGTTAACAATGAAAAAAATCTAAATTTGAAAAACTTTTAGATGAAAGTACAAATAAATAGCAGTCTATAAAGATGGTAAAGTAAATATTATATGAATTTTTCTATTGCAATTACTAATTGGTATAAGCTAAATAAACGTATTTTTCCATGGCGAAATACTAAAAACCCATATTATATATGGCTTTCTGAAATAATATTACAACAAACAAGAACACTACAAGGCTTGCCATATTATAATAAGTTTATAACGAAATTTGCGACTGTAAAAAAATTAGCCTTAGCTGATGAATTTGTAGTATTGAAACTTTGGCAAGGTTTAGGGTATTATTCACGTGCAAGAAATTTACATGCTACTGCTAAATTTATCCATACTGAATTAAATAATGAATTTCCAAACAATTATAAAGGCTTGCTAAAACTTAAAGGCATTGGCGATTATACAGCTTCTGCAATAGCTTCTATTTGCTTTGATGAAAAATGTGCCGTTGTAGATGGTAATGTTTATCGTGTTTTGTCACGATATTTTGGTGTAAAAACACCAATAAATTCATCTAAAGGAATTAAAGAATTTAAAATTTTAGCACAAAGTTTACTTCCAAAAAATAATTTTGGTTTACATAATCAGGCTATAATGGATTTTGGAGCTACAATTTGTACACCAAAAAAAGCAAATTGTGATACTTGTATTTTTAACGATAGTTGTTTCGCTTTGCAAAATAATAAGGTGTATGATTTTCCTGTAAAAACATCAAAAACTAAAATAAGAAAACGATTTTTTAATTACTTAGTTATTTTGTCAAAAAATGAAACAATCGCTATTGTTAAAAGAGAAAACAGAGGTATTTGGCAGAATTTATACGAATTTCCTTTAATAGAATCAGAGAAAGAAATAAGTCAAGAACAACTAATTTTGCACCCTGTTTTTAAACAATGGATAAAGACCAATTATCAAATTACATTGTATAATGAAAAAGCTATTGTTCACAAATTATCACATCAACATATATATACTAATTTTTGGATTGTAAATTATAATGATTCCATTGCGAATGCTATTAAAATAGAGAACCTGAAAAACTATCCAGTACCAACTTTAATTGATAATTTTATCAATAAAATTAAATTTTAATTAATTTTTAGTATTTTTGATTAAAATAACGAATTTATGGCAGCATCGATAAATAAAGTAATGTTAATGGGGTATCTTGGTGATGAGATTAAAATGCATTATTTTGAAGGCGGAAATTGTTTAGGTAGGTTTCCAATTGCTACAAATGACAATTACACAAATAAGTCTACTGGCGAACGTGTTACAACAACTGAATGGCACAATATTGTAGTTAGAAATAAGTTAGCCGAACTTTGTGAAAAATATTTAAGTAAAGGCGATTTAGTTTATTTAGAAGGTAGAATAAAAACCAGACAATGGCAAGACGATAAAGGAGATAAAAAATACACTACCGAAATACATGTTGTAGATGTACAATTTATAAAAACTAAAAAAAATAATTCTACTTCAAAAGAGAATACTAATTTAACTAATAAAAATGATACATCACCTGCTACATTTGTAAAAGACGATGATGATTTACCATTTTAACTAAAACACTAAAAACATTGGATTTAGAACCCATTAGCTTATTTCTTTTAATGCCATCAAATTTAATAGTAAGTATTGAAATCATTATCTTAATTTTGCTTCTTGTATTTTCTGCGTTAGTTTCTGGTGCAGAAATTGCTTTTTTCTCGCTATCACAGCATCAAATAAATGAGGCGATTGATAATAAAAATAAGCATATAAAAGCGATAAGTAACCTGTTAGATAAACCTAAAAAGTTATTGGCAACCATATTAATTGCTAATAACTTTATTAACATATTGTTTATTTTAATATTTACTTATGTAAGTAATTATTTTTTTAGTGAAATTGAATCTACCATTATTAAATTTTTGTTAGAAGTTGTTTTAGTTACCTTTTTCATTTTACTTTTTGGCGAAGTTATTCCGAAAATTTACGCAAACAGAAATGCTTTAAAATTTGCTGGATTTATGGTAAAACCAATAAGTATATTAAATGCAACGCTATCCTTTTTAAGTGTTCCGTTAATAAAAATGACTTCAATTATTGAGAATAAACTTCAAAAAAAGAAAACAGCAATCTCTGTTGAAACTTTAACCGAAGTAATGAAATTAAAAACAAACGACACATCTGTAGAAGAAAAACGAATACTCGAAGGTATTATAACTTTTGGCAATACAGAAACAGTTCAAGTAATGTGTCCAAGAACAGAACTTTTTGCACTATCTGATGAAGAATCGTTTTTGAAAGTCGTTAAAAAAATTACTAAAAATGGGCATTCAAGAATTCCTATTTTTCATGAAAACATAGATAATATTAAAGGTGTTTTGTATTCAAAAGATATTTTAAAACATATAGACAAAGAAACTTTTAACTGGCAAAGCGTTGTTAGAGAAGCATTTTTTGTACCTGAAAATAAAAAATTAGATGATTTATTAAAAGAATTCAAATCAAAAAAAATACACTTGGCCATTGTAGTTGATGAATATGGTGGTACTTCAGGTATTGTTACTTTAGAAGATATTATTGAAGAAATTGTTGGCGATATTAATTATGAATACAATGAAGATGATTTTTCTTATTCTAAAATAGATGCTAAAAATTATATTTTTGATGCTAAAATATCGGTTAAAGATTTTTGTAAAATATTAAATTTAAGCGAAGAAGAGTTCGAAAATAAAAAAGGCGAGTCAGAAACTATAGCTGGATTTATTTTAGAAATTCACGAAAAATTTCCTAAAAAAAACGACGTTATACATTTTAATAATATTGTCTTTACCATTGAGACTTTCGAAAAAAAACGTATCAAACAAATAAAAATTACTTTAAAATAATGAATCAATACAAATTTATTTTTACTATTATTTTACTTATTATTTTAATGGCTTGTTCAAATGATGATGCTTTGCCAAAACCTACTGGTTTTTTAAGGTTAGATTATCCAAAAGCAGCTTATCAAAATACGGTAACTGTACCTTATGAATTTGAAACAAATAAAATGTGTAAAATTTTAGTCAATAAAAAAAATTGGATGAAAATTAAGTACCCAAAACTTAACGCAGAATTAGACATTACCTATAGAAAAGTTGATAATAACATTATCGAACTTCTTAAAGAAGCAGAAAAATTGACAACCAAACATGCTGCAAAAGCAGATGCTATATATTTTGATGCTTTTGTTAATGCTGATGAAAGTGTGTATGGAAAACTGAGTAATGTTACTGGCGATGCCGCATCGGCACTTCAATTTAATGTAACAGATAGTACAAAGCATTTTTTAACTGGCGCACTATATTTTAATACGCAACCCAATTACGATTCTATTTATCCTGCAATAGAATATATTGAAAAAGATATTATTAGATTGATGAACACTACAAAGTGGCGAGATTAATTATAGTAAATCTGGACGAATTTTTTTTGTGCGACTTATAGCGTTTTCTTCGCGCCATTCATCAATTTTTTTAAAGTTGCCAGAAAGTAATACTTCAGGTACTTTATTACCTTTGTAATTTGCAGGCTTTGTATAGACTTCTGGTGCTAATAAATTGTCTTGATACGAATCGGTTAAAGCAGACATTTCATCGCCAATTACACCAGGAATTAAACGAATAATAGCATCGCATATTACAGCAGCAGCTAATTCGCCACCTGATAAAACATAATCGCCAATCGAAATTTCTTTGGTAATAAATAAATCTCTAACACGTTGGTCAACTCCTTTATAATGACCTGTTAAAATAATGATGTTTTCGGCTAAAGATAATGTGTTTGCTGTTTTTTGATTGAGTACTTTAGCATCAGGCGTTGTGTAAATTATCTCGTCGTAATTACGCTCTGCTTTTAGCTTATTGATACATTTTTCTATAGGTTCTATTAATAAAACCATTCCGCCACCACCGCCAAATGGCGTATCGTCAATTTTTCCATAATCATTTATGGCATAATCTCGTAAATTATGAAAATGGACTTCAACTAAGCCTTTATCAATACCACGTTTTATAATGGAGTATTCAAAAGGGCTTTTAATTAATTCAGGTGAAACCGTAATAATGTCTATGCGCATATTAAAAGTATTTACAAGTACAAAGATAGTTTTTCATTCTAAATATTGGATTGTTTTTTATTTGCTATTTTTTATAAAATACCTTTAGGAAGTATTTTTCTTGTCCACGTTTTTAAACGTTTACTGCGTTTGACTTTTTTGTCTGGATTAAAATTAAGTGTGGTTTGCCAAGAATTTTCAGGTCTAAATTCTTCATTAAAGCCTTTAAGTACATTTTTTGCTATTGCTGATGAATATAAAATACTAATGCATTCGGTATTTAAATTAGCCGATCTTGGATCTAAATTAAATGTACCAATAACCGTGATTTTATTATCAACAATCATAGATTTCGCATGTAATCCAAAAATTGGTGTATACGCTAATTTTTGTTGCAATTCATTATTCATCATCTCTTTTCTAATTTTCGCATCGGGTTTAAATTCATATATTTCAACACCTGTTTTTAGTAATTTTTCTCTGTCGGTTTGATAGCTTGCAAAAGCTTCTAAATTATCGGTAGAAGCAAGGCTATTGGTTAAAATACGTATTTTAATGCCACGATTTATAACTTCTTTAAACAGATTTCGAGATTGTTTAGTTGTAATTAAATATGGTGTTTGTATGTTAATTGATTTTTTGGCATTTTTAACCAATTCCAATAAAGTTGAAGTTGTTTTTCCGCCGCCGCCAAGCCCTTTTTTAGTAGTGTTTTTTCCAGGTATATCAGAAACAAACGATACGCTATCCAACCAAATTAATCTATCAGAATTTTTAATTTTGGATACTGTTTTACTAAAATTTTTAATTTTATTTCGAATTTGAGGCCAAAAATTATTTGGGTTACACGCATATTGATGTAAGTTTTCAAAACGATTTTTATCGCTTGAATTGATTAAGTTTTTATTTACCAATGTGGTTATTTTGACCGAAAGGTTACTGTTCCAAAAATTAGAAAAAGATTTTTTTATAACTTTAGTATTTTTTCCGATAAGTAAAACATCTCTATCTCTAAAATTATAATCATGATCGTAATCAAAATATTCATCGGCAACATTTCTTCCGCCTGTAATTACAACTTGATTATCTACAATAAAAGTTTTATTGTGCATGCGTTGATTTGCACCTCTAAAATCGCTTGCAAATTTTGCTATTTTACCAACTATATTTTTACCTAAATTAACTCCTGGGTTATAAATTTTGATATCTATATTTTTGTGAGAATTTAAAGTTAAAATATCTTCAACACGAGTGTTTACCATAAAATCGTCTACTAATATCCTTACTTTTACGCCTCTATTTGCGGCTCTAACCAAATAGTCACAAGCTATTAAGCCAACATTGTCAGTCGAAAAAATGAAGTATTGTATGTCGATGGTTTTTTCGGCAGCTTCGCAAAGCCAAGCTCTGGTAATAAGTGAATTTGTACCACTTTCGAGCACAAAAACACCAGTTTTTGTGACTAATTTGTTTTTAAATTGCTTTAATTCGTCAGAAAGAGAAGCGGTTTTGTCATTGTGAATTTTAGCACAAAAATCTTCTTTTTGTAAAGGAATTTTATCCTCTTTGCATGAATTGAGTAGTGTAAAAACAAATAATAAGCCAAGTAAATTTTTGATCTTTTGCATAAATATTTGTTTTAATTTTTATCGTTTAATGCTATGATTTTTTTTGAATATTTTCTTAAAACCACCATTTGTTTTATGTAATTTATTGCTTTAGGCGAGGTTAATTTGTGGTTCTCTCTATTTTGTTTAGCAATTAAACTAATTATTTTCCAATTGTTTTTAATAGCCTTTAAAGCGGTAAAATAATTAGAAGTTGGTACAGAGGCATCATAAATATGTGTTGGTTCTGCAAGAATACCGTTAATTTCTAATATTTTATAGTCTTCACCTTTTAATAATTTTTCAAATGATTGGTATTTAACATCTAATCTGCCATAAAACCAACCATCCATTTGTTTATTTAAATTATCAAAAGTAGCTTCTAATTCTTTTGAAATTAAGTGGTTTCCGTTGATAAATTGTGTGCCTTTTGAGTGGTTTCCAATAACTGTTAGTACTATTTTTTCATCCTTTAAAGGAATTTTAAACATGTTTTCTTTATGAATATTTTGTAATAACTCATAATATAAAAAAGCACGTGTATCTGCTAAAATTAATTCTGATAAAGTCGATTTTCCATCTCCAAAAACGCTTAAAAATTTTTTTAATGTAATTGATGTAATTTTGCCTTTATCGTTATTTGGCAATCTGTAATAAAAAATACCACATTCTTTGGGATAAGCAATGTACTCTTGAATAATTATTTCGACACTATTATTTTTATGTAAATAATTAATTAATTCGTTCTCTGAATCTACTTTTTTGACCAGTAAACCTCTAAAACCTAAATCAGGTTTTGCAATTAATGGATACGAAATTTCATTGTTGTTAATTTTTTCTTTAACGGTGTTAAAATCTTCATTTACAGAGATTAAAACGGATTTTGGACGGTGTTTTTTTGGTGCTAATTGAAGTGTTTCGTATTTTGAATCTGTGCCGTCGCCAGAATTTTTAATTGCAGGATTTACATTTAAAAAAAAAGTAAGACTTTTAAAACCAATAGCTTTGTAAAAAGCATATGGTAAAACAGGTATGTAAAACATTGGTGTTGGCCAATATTCCCATTGAGTTAGTTTTGTAAAAATAGATTTTATTTTCAAATGTTTAGTTTAATTTTTTTACAAAATTACTCTATTTTTCAAAAAGATAATCTAATAAATATTTAATTCCTTTAGCTAAAAGTATCATTCCGGTAACGGCAGCAATAACACCAAGAACAAGTAAAACCCAGCCAAGCGTAGTGTTTTCTAAGCGAATGCCTTTAAAACCCATTGTTATTAATATTGGAGCTAAAATTATTACAGGTAATGCTATGCCCGAAAATTTAATACCTTTTGATAATACATCATTATTTTTCATAAGTTTCAATGGCTTTTCTAACGCTTCCGTTTTTTAATAATAATTTTTTTGCAATTTTACTGTCAATATTTAAGGCATCGGCAATCATTTTTGTACCTCTAACAACTAACTTGTCGTTTGATAATTGCATATCAACCATTTTATTACCTTTTACTTTTCCTAACTGTATCATTACAGAGGTAGTAATAATATTGAGTATCATTTTTTGAGCAGTTCCAGCTTTCATACGAGAACTACCAGTAACAAATTCTGGTCCAACAACAGCAACTATTGGGTGTTTTGCAATCAATGCTAAAGGACTGCCTTGATTCATCGTAATACAACCAGTAATTATACAATGTTCATTCGCTTTTTGTAATGCCGAAATTACATAAGGTGTTGTGCCAGATGCAGCAATGCCGATAAGGACATCTTTTTCTGTAATATGGTGTTTTTTTAAATCTAACCAACCTTGTGTAATAGAATCTTCTGCGTTTTCAACAGCTTTTCTAATGGCTTTATCGCCACCAGCAATTAAACCAACAACCAAATTATCGTCAACACCAAAAGTTGGTGGACATTCGCTTGCGTCTAAAATGCCTAACCTGCCACTTGTTCCTGCGCCAATATAAAAAATTCGCCCATTGTTTTTTAATTTTTTAACAATCTGTACTACTAATTTTTCTATTTGTGGAATGGCTTTTTCAACTGCAAAAGCAACTGTTTTATCTTCTTGATTTATTTTTGTAATCAATTCAAAAGCGCTCATTTTTTCTAAATGATTGTGATTTGATGCTTGTTCGGTTGTTTTTATAAAAGACATATTAATAAAAATTACTTTGTTTACTGGTTAACTTATCGTTTAATGTGTAATCTAATTTCTAATATTTTCGTAAAACAAAAATAACTTTTTAGTTTGGATTTTATATGATTTTTAGCACATTTAAATTCAATATTCTGGTTAATTTTTAGGTATAAATGTTGGTAATAATATGTCTGTAATTGCTTTAAAAGGTAGTTTGTCTTCTTGTGAGTTATAGGCGTTTCCTGTAAAAATAACAACAATATCTAATTCTGGAAAAACCATAATATATTGTCCTCCATTTCCGAGTGCGGTTTTAGAAACAAACATTTTATTGTCGGTTTTAAATGGAATATTCCACCATAAATAACCGTAATCAATTGCTGCTATTTTTGTTTTTGGAGTTGTAGATTCTTCAATCCAATGTTTAGATACGATTTGATCTTCGTACCATTTTCCGTTATTAAGTATTAATTGACCAATTTTTGCCATAT
>JALSLZ010000026.1 GCA_026988075.1 Flavobacteriaceae bacterium | reverse complement strand
TCAAAGACAATTTTATCTATTTCCCATGGCTCTTCTAACCCTAAGGCTAAAGCAAATATTTGTTCTGAATTTCCCATATTCAAAAATAATACTTTTATATTTACCCATTATAAACGACATAGAGCCTAAATAATTAATTGCCGAAATTGCTTCTTCAGGATTTGTAAAGCTATCAATAATTTGAATGTCTTTACAGAATTGATTAATTTCCCACGTTAAACTTTCAATAGCATCGAGTTCGTCATCAATTAAAATAGCTTTTATCATTAGAGGATAGTTTACTGTTTAAAAAATAAAAATACAAAAAGATTTAAGAAAATATCGCTTTTGAATGTAAATCTGTCCAGTTTAGTTTATAAAATGACCAATATGGTACATATTTGAATTGACACCTAATATATTCTATCTATACATTAAAACCTGCCAATTATAAACTTATTGTGTTAGAATATGTATTAATTGTAGCTGTTTTAATTTTTGATTTTATCTTTGGTGAATATTATTAATAATTTGAGAATTACAAAAATAATTGTTAGTTTTTTGAGTGTAGATTCCCCCAACATAAATCTACACTCTTTTTTTTGTAATTTAGAATAATAGGGTGTTTTTCCTCATGTTTGCAAAATGACTTGCGTGTATATTTGTAAAAAAAACAACTACATTATTATGTCAAAAAACAAAATAGAAAATCCATTGAAAAGTATTGAAACACAAATGGAGCGAATACTTTTTGAAAATATTAACGTAAAAGCTGATAACGCTAATAAAAATGATAAAATAATTGCACCTCAAAATCTAAACCGTACAGATTTAAAAAAGCATTTACTAAATTTAATAAAAGAGCTCAAAGCTAAAACCTTTTGTTTGGTTGCTTAGTGGTTTTTATAATAAATATGGTGATTAGAAATCTTAAATATTTTTAAAATTATTACGGTTATAAATAGATATGTCACGAATATATAAAGATGTATTGTTTAACTTTGCTTTGGTTGTATCTTTACCATGTATTATAAAATTAAACAAAAAATGGAAAATTCATTACAGTTATACATAAACCAAGTAAACGATTTTAGTACTTTCGTAGATTTAGATAACAATATGTCTATAGTTAAAAAGAAAAGTGATGCTCCGTTAATTTATACATATTCTGAGGTTTTGAGTATTGTAAGAGGTTTAATTAAAGATTTAAAATTAAAAAATAGTTAAGATAAACATAATTACTTACCATAATTATTGAAAATCACGTTCGTAAGAGCGTGGTTTTTTTAGTATATTCGCAGTTCTAAAAATAAACAACATGTCAGATGATAAAAAAGTGATTTTTTCCATGTCAGGAATTAGCAAAAGCTATGATGGAGGAAACAAACAAGTATTAAAAAACATCTATTTAAGCTTTTTTTATGGAGCAAAAATAGGAATATTAGGTCTTAACGGTTCGGGTAAATCTACCTTGATGAAAATTATTGCAGGACTCGAAAAAAATTATCAAGGCGATGTGGTATTTGCTCCAGGTTATACGGTTGGCTATTTGTCTCAAGAACCAAAATTAGACGAAGATAAAACAGTTATCGATATTGTAAAAGAAGGAGTAGCAGATACAGTTGCTGTTTTAGACGAATACAATAAAATAAACGATATGTTTGGCTTAGAAGAAGTGTATTCTGATGCCGATAAAATGGAAAAACTAATGAACCAACAAGCAGTTTTACAAGATAAAATTGATGCTTTAGGTGCTTGGGAATTAGATACGAAATTAGAAATCGCAATGGACGCTTTAAGAACGCCTCCAAGCGATACTCCAATTAAAAATTTATCTGGAGGAGAAAGAAGAAGAGTTGCTTTGTGTAGATTATTATTAAAACAACCTGATATTTTATTATTAGATGAACCGACCAACCATTTAGATGCTGAATCGGTACATTGGTTAGAACATCATTTGTCAGAATATAAAGGTACTGTAATTGCAGTAACGCATGATAGATATTTTTTAGATAATGTTGCTGGCTGGATTTTAGAGTTAGATAGAGGTGCTGGTATTCCTTGGAAAGGGAATTATTCTTCTTGGTTAGAACAAAAATCAGACAGAATGGCTAAGGAAGAAAAGCAAGCATCGAAACGTCAAAAAACGCTACAACGTGAGTTAGAATGGGTTAGGCAAGGTGCAAAAGGAAGGCAGTCAAAATCGAAAGCTCGTTTAAAAAATTACGATAAATTATTAAATCAAGATCAAAATGAAGTTGATGCTAAATTAGAAATTTACATACCAAACGGACCACGTTTAGGCACAAATGTTATTGATGCAGTTGGTGTTTCTAAAGCTTTTGGAGAAAAATTACTTTACGATGATTTAAATTTTAGTCTTCCTCCAAACGGAATAGTTGGTATTGTTGGTCCAAATGGTGCTGGTAAAACTACTATTTTTAAAATGATTATGGGCGAAGAAACTCCCGATAAAGGAGAATTTAAAGTTGGCGAAACTGCTAAAATTGCTTACGTAGATCAACGTCACTCAAATATTAACCCAGATAAAACTATTTGGGAAAACTTTGCAGATAGCCAAGAACAAATTATGATGGGTGGAAGAATGGTTAATTCAAGAGCTTATTTAAGTCGTTTTAATTTTAGTGGTGCAGAGCAGAATAAAAAAGTTTCGATGCTTTCGGGTGGAGAACGAAATAGGTTGCATTTAGCAATGACTTTACGTGAAGAAGGCAATGTCTTGTTGTTAGACGAACCAACAAACGATTTAGATGTAAACACATTAAGGGCTTTAGAGGAAGGTTTAGAAAATTTTGCAGGTTGTGCTGTAGTAATTTCGCACGATAGATGGTTTTTAGATAGAATATGCACACATATTTTAGCCTTTGAAGGCGATAGTAACGTGTATTATTTTGAAGGGTCATTCACTGAATATGAAGAGAATAAAAAGAAACGTCTTGGTGGTGATTTAATTCCGAAACGTATTAAGTATAGAAAGCTAATAAGATAGTTTTACAGCAATTTAATTTAGAATAACCTTTAAAATTTCATGTTACAAATTTTGAAGGTTTTTTATTTTTTAATAATACAGCATTTTGAATAATTTGGATTAAAGAAAGCAATCTACAAAATCAGCTAAAATATGGAGTAACAAACCAATGCCAATGATTCTAAATTTTTTAAAGAACACACTAATAAAGTATAGTGTAATAGCAATATAAGAGTGTAAAGGATGAAAATCAATACTACAACGATTTGGGTCAAAAATGGGCAAGGCAAGTAGATGATCTAAATCAATTATCATCGTTGCAACAAAAATTAAATATACTTTAATCCAATTTTTTTTAAAAAAAGTATATGCTATTATTGCTGTGAAAATAAAATGTAAGCCGTAATGGATAAAAAATTTATACATTTGACAAAAATAGGAATTTTAGTTAGTAATAAATAAATTGAATGCTAAAAGTCAAACCTAAAAATAAATGGTTAAAGAAATAAAAAAAAAAGTAGCAGTAATTGGCGGAGGAGCAGCAGGTTTTTTTGCAGCAATTAATGTAAAAGAAAATTATCCAAATGCAGAAGTAACTATTTTCGAAAAATCAGCTAAAGTTTTGTCAAAAGTAAAAGTTTCTGGTGGTGGTCGTTGTAATGTAACTAATGGGGTTAATTCGATTAAAGAATTAGCGCTCGCATATCCCAGAGGCGGTAATAAGTTGAGAAAAGCTTTTGGTGTTTTTAGTAATAAGCATGCTTTTGAGTGGTTTGAAAATAAAGGCGTACCATTGGTTGTGCAAAGAGATAATTGTGTGTTTCCACAATCTCAAAATTCACAAAGTATTATAGACTGTTTTTTTAATGAGATTAACAGGCTAAGTATTATTATTGAATATAAAATGACGGTAACTCATATTTGTGAAGTAGATGATAAGTTGCAATTGAGTTTTAATAAACAAGAAAAGAAGTTGTTATTTAATAAAGTAATTGTTGCAACAGGTGGTTCTCCAAAGCGAAAAGGCTTAGAGTGGTTAGAAAAAATAAACCATAAAATTGAAGAACCCGTACCATCGTTATTTACATTTAATATGCCAAGCGAAACAATAACCGAATTAATGGGTATTGTAGTTGAAAAAGCATTGGTAAGTATTCAAGGTCAAAAATTAAAAAGTGAAGGTCCATTATTAATTACACATTGGGGAATGAGCGGACCTGCAATTTTAAAATTATCTGCATTTGGAGCAAGAATTTTAAGTAACCTAAATTACGAATTTAAAGTGCAAATATCGTGGGTAAATACACTAAATAACGATGAGGTAAGACAAGAATTGCAAAAAATAGTTAACCAAAACCCAAAAAAGCAATTGTCAACAATAAAACCATATCAGTTACAAAATAGATTGTGGTTGTATTTGTTGCAAAAAGTAGGCTTGCCAGCAGATAAACCTTGGCAAGAAATCGGAAAAAAGAATTTGAATAAGTTGGTAAATGTATTGACCAACGATTTGTATTCCGTTAGTGGTAAAACAACGTTTAAAGAAGAGTTTGTAACTTGTGGAGGTGTTAGTTTAGAAAGTGTAAATTTTAAAACGATGCAAAGTAAAATTGTAAATAATTTATATTTCACAGGCGAAGTTTTAGATGTTGATGGTATAACTGGTGGTTATAATTTTCAAGCCGCTTGGACAACAGCTTTTATTGCAGCAAAATTAATGTAACAAAAGCTATTAATTTTTCATAATATCTTTTTATATTAAACGTTTGTAATAATATATAGCACAAATTTAAAATTGTATATATATTATTGACGTCAATTAAATAAAAATTGTATTTTTGAATATTAAAAACTAAACAAATACAAACTATGATTAAAAATATGGGGATTTTTAAGATAGATAGATACGCATTGTTGTTATTGTGTACTTTATTTTTTCAAAGCGGTTTTTCACAAGTAGGTATTTTTCCAACTGCAAATATTGATATTGCAACTGCAGATCAAAATACAACACTTAATGTGCCATTTGCTGGCGATCCAGATAATTATGCAAATTTATTAGATAATGATATTGAAGATCCGAACGGAACTCATGCCGATTTGTTTATAACAAGGTTTTCTGTTGATGGTGGAGCAACTTGGATTAATGTAGGTAATACAGGTAATATGGCAGGAGTTGGTACAATTACTATCAATGCAGATGGAACATATACTTTTATTCCTGCGAATAATTATTCTGGTTATGTACCTGGAGGCGCTTTTCCTGATAGTCAAGGTGTTTTATACGAAATTGAAGATGCTGATGGAGATACGACTATCTCTGCACTATTTTTAACGGTAGAAACGAATGGTGGTATTATTGAAATTTCAGGTATTGCTAGCTGTAATCAAGGTTATACAACCGATGGAAAATATAAAATTCAATACGCAATAACAATACATAATAAAAGTATAACAAGAGGAGAACATGATAATAGCGAAATAAGCAATATCCAATTATTTGATGATTTAGAAGCAATTTTTGGAGATACCTGTATTTTTAGAATTGATAATAAAGGTATGTATACAGAAAATGTAGCTGGTTTTTTGGTTTATACTCGTCCATTAGAATGGGATAATTCTAATTTTAATAACAATGAATTTACCGAAGACAATGCAACGCCAGGGAATGATGGTATTTTTAGTACATCTTCTTCAAAATTATACCCTAACCAAAGAATAAATTTAACTTTTTGTTTATTAGTTAATCCAGATTGTGGCGGAAGAGTTGTACCAACAATGTCGGGTAGTGGTTATGCCTTTGATAATATCCTTACAGTTACTTCAGATAGAGGTAGCGATACTGATAATTTAGAATTAACCGATTTTCACACACCAGAAACGACTGTTTCGGCTAATTTTTATGTGCCAGAAGAAACACCAGTTGTAAACTTTGATGGTACTTACGATTATAGTAATACGGTAATTATTACTAACGATGGTACTGCGCAAGCAAATAATGTTAACTATAATATGGGTTTGCAAAATTTTATAAATAATGGTGTAAGTTTTATTTTTGGAGATCACGATAACGATACCGCAACACCAGAAGTGCAAACGCCAGTTGTAATACAGGTAGATAATGCAGGTAACCCAATTACTACACTTACAGTAAACTCCAATTACGACGGTATTAATAATACAAAATTATTAGATCCAAACCAAGTTTTAGCTTCTGGTGAAACAATATATTTAAAAATATATCATAAAATAGGTACCATAATTCAAACAAATAATAGCTCATTTTTCAATCCTGATTTAAGTATGACGCAAGGTGCAGCAGATGGTTTTGACGAGACTATAAATCAAAGAGAAAAATATTATTCGTATGTTGTTTGGGATGATGCAAATGGCTCGCATTTAGATAGGTATTATTTAGGTGCTAATATTGATGACGTTCCGTCTTCAGATGATCAATGCCTTTGCGTTCAGGCATCTATGCGTTTTGAATTTTCCATGACGCTAAGTGTGGATAAAACGATTGTAGCAAATAGTTTAGTGCCTGCTCAAGATAATATTTTAGAACACAAAGAAATAACATTTAATATTAGGGTTCGTAATGAGGCAACTTCAAACGTTCGAGTAACTGATGTAACTTTAACCGATAATTTATTAGGCATCTGTGGTGGTAATATATTAAATATACTTGACGTAAGTTTAATAATACCAACTGATGCTGCTGATATTCCAGAAGAAGTCCCAAATTTAAATGCAGCATATAATGGCAATACAGATGTTAATATTTTTGATGGTGCATCTGGTATTTTAAATCCAGGCGAATTTTTAGATGTTCGTATTAAGATTGAAATAGAAGATGACTGTATTGGTAATAATTCCGCAGTATTTTTTGGAGATGTGCCTTTAAGTGTTGGTACGCCAGTTGTAAGTTCGGTACCTGTTTCTATTTTTACAGATACAGATAACGATGGTGTTAGTAATGTTAATGATATTGATGATGATAATGATGGTATTCCAGATTTATTAGAGTATAATGGTGTTGATCCTCTTTCAGATGCAGATAATGATAATATACCAAATTATAGAGATGTTGGTGCTGGAGCATTAGACATAAATAATGATGGCATTGTTGATGCTTTTGATTTTGATATGGATGGTGTACCAAATCATTTCGATTTAGATTCTGATAACGACGGTATTTTAGATATTGTAGAAGCTGGTAATGGAGTTTTAGATACTTCTGGTAACGGTAGAACAAATAACCCAGTTGGTTTTAATGGTTTGGATAACTCGTTAGAAAATGTTGATAATGGAGCGGCAAATATAATTTACACCATACCAAATAATGATACCGACGCTAATTTAAACTATTTAGATATCGATTCAGATGGCGATGGTATTGTAGATAATATTGAAGCTCAAACTTCAGCAAATTATTTAAGTATTGCAGCAACAGTAGATGCGTTAACAGGTATTAACACAGCTTATCCTAATGGTTTAACACCAGTAGATACCGATAGTAATTCGCTTGTTCCTGATGGTATTCCAGATTATTTAGATGCCGATTCTGATGATGATGCAAGGAGTGATATTATTGAAGGTTGGGATTTTAATAACAATGGTGTTATAGATGGAGCTGAAATTGCTGCAATAAATTCAGATAGCGATTCTGACGGTTTAGACGATGCATACGATAATGACGATACACAAATAAACCCAAAAAACAATCAATCACCATTAGTAATTGGCGATTTTCCAAATGTAGATAACGACATAACCCCAGAATTAGATTGGAGAGAAAGACCCGCTATTATTGTAATAATTAATCCAGATTTCACTGTTACTGAAGGCGATGGTAATAATTTAGAGTTTACATTAAAATTAGTTGCTTTAAGCGATATTAGTATTCCGAAAACCAGTGGAACAGATATTGTAATCAATATTTTTACCAGTGATGGTACAACTACAACAACAACTTACGATGTAGCAAAAGCGCCTTTTGATTATGACGAAATATTAAATACACCAACAGTAATAACAATACCAGCTGGAGATACAGAAGTAACGGTTTCTATACCTGTTAATGATGATATTATTGATGAATTGGAAGAAAGAATGACCTTAAATTGTTTAATTACAAGTGCAAATACTATCAATACAGCTACAAATCCACCAACAGGTTTATACGAAGCAAATATTGCACTTACATCAATAGGTATTATTATAGATAATGATAATGCGCCAGATATAACAATGGTTGGCGATACGCAAAATGAAGGAGTAGATTTAGTACCAACTATAACACTATCGCATCCAAGTTCAAGACCAATTGTAATAGATCTAATAACTTCTGATGGTACAGCAATTGCAGGTGCAGATTTAGATTATATAAGTTTTACCAATACAGTAACGATTAATGGAACTGATGATGACGCTAATCCAAATTTAACTGTAAACTCAAATGATTTGCATATTACCACAAATTTAGACAACTTAAATGAGCCGTTAAATGAAAACTTACATATTGTTGGTACAGTTACAAGTAATAATGTAGGTATTTCAGATTTAGATAAGTTAGGTGTTATTATAGATGTAGATCCAGAACCAACAATGAGTATTTCAAGTCCAGAAGTTGTAGAAGGGAATGTTTTAGTTTTTGAAGTATCTTTGGATTTTAGAAACTTTAATGATGTAAATATTGATGTATTTACTAATGATAACACAGCAAGAAGTCCAGACGATTTTACAGCAATTGCTTTTACACAGATTACAATTCCGGCGACAGAACAAAGCACAACAGTTTCTGTTACAACTATTGATGATTTATTGGTAGAAGATTTAGAAAATTTAGTTTTGCATGGAAGAGTAACTTCCTTTAACACACAAAATTTCACAGCAGAAGGTACAGGAACAATAATCGACAATGATTTACCTAATTTATTTTCGCCAAACGGAGATGGTTTAAGTGACGTCTATGAAGTAATAAGTTTAATGCAATACTTAAATTTTAAAATGCAAATATTTGACCGTTGGGGAAGCATTGTCTATGATTATAGTAATAATAATAATCCACAGCCAGTTTGGTGGGATGGCACTTTAAATAGTAAACCCGTTCCCGAAGGTGTATATTATTATACGGTAGATTATAATGATGGAGTAACACAGGCAAAATCAGGTTTTATACAATTAATAAGATAACAGGTTATGAAAAAGATATATATAATTGTAAACGTATTATTATTTGCTGTTTTACAAATTAATGCACAGCAAACACCACATTATACACAATACATGTATAATATGAATATTATTAACCCAGCGTATGCAGGTGCAAGAGCAGATATTTCTGTTGGCTTGTTAGGCAGACAACAATGGGTTGGGGTAGAAGGTACGCCAGAAACCGAAACGTTCTCTATTAATGCAAGAACTTTTGATAGTGTTGGTATGGGTTTTTCTATAGTACAAGACAAATTAGGTCTGTTAGAAGATACAAATTTTAATATTGATTTGTCATACACAATGGTTACTTCTCGATATACTAGATTAGCCTTTGGTATAAAAGGAGGTTTTTCTAATTATACTAATAATTTAAGTATTGGGTTAACGCCAGATAATGATAATTATCCAGATTTAGTAGGCGTATATCCAAATGCAGGTTTTGGATTGTTTTTTTATGCTAAAAATTATTACTTTGGTGTTTCGGCACCTCAAATTTTTAACACACCAAAGTTTAGACTTGATTCAGACAATTATAGTTCTGTAATAAGCGAATATCAAAATTATTTTTTAACCTATGGGCATGTATTTGAAGTGAATGAAAAAGTAAAATTTAAGCCCTCAACTTTAGTAAAATACACACGGAACTTACCTTTATCTGTAGATTTGAATGCCAATTTGTTATATAATAATCAAGTTGAATTTGGTCTTTCGTACAGGTATAATGATTCTGTAAGTGCAATGGCTGCATTAATAATAAGTCAGAAATTTAGAATTGGTTATTCGTACGATTATACATTAACCAATTTAGGAGGCTTTAATTCTGGCTCTCATGAAATAATGTTATTAGTAGATTTTGATTTTGCAAAACGTGGTAGATGGTTAAACGATAGTTCTTGTTATTTTTAATAGATGAAAACTAAAGGAAGTAAAATATTCTTTTTTTTGGTTTTTATTTTTGTTCGTAATGTTTTCTACGCTCAAACAAATACACTACCTATTGTAATAAACGATTATGCTACTGCCGATGTTAATGTTAATTTAACAACACCTTCTGGAGCACCAGATTTTTATTTAAATGTTTTAGATAATGATACCGATGCAGATAATGACAACCTTGTAGTAACAAGATATTCATTAAATTTGCAAGATTGGGTAAATGTAGGCGAAGTGTTGAGTTTAAACAAAGGTAATATCATAATATTTGCAGATGGTAACTATAACTTTAATCCTAATGCAAATGTTACAGGTATTGTTAGTACAATCTATTATGAAGTAAGTGATGGTACTGATGTTGTTGTTGGAAATCTGTCTTTAACTATCGAAGTCGATACGTCAGAGAGTTTAATAGAAATATTAGATATTAAAAGCTGTAATCAAGGCTTTACTAAAGATGGCGAGTATAAAATTAAATACGAATTAACGCTATGGAATAAAAGTGTTACAAGAGGTTATCATAAAAATAGCGAGATAGAAAACCTACAAATTATTAATAATTTGAATGATATTTTTGGTATAAATTGTATTAATAATATAGAACGAAATAATATTACTCTAATAAATTCAGACGATTTTTATAGCGATACCGATTATCCAATAAACTTTGACATAGATAGTTTTAATGAAACTGAATTTGATAATACAAATGCTACACCAGGTTCCGATGGAATTTTAGATTCACCTAGTGGGATTTTGTATCCAAAGCAGATTCTAAAAATAGAATACTGTGTTTATGTAAATCCTTTTTGTAATGGAAGACCAAATCCAACTCCTGCAGGATCTAATATTAATTTTGAAAATGTTTTTGAAGTTACATCAGCAAGAGGTAACGATACAAAAAGTTTATTAATTACCGATTTTCATACAACAGAAACTACAGTAGCAGCAAATTTATATGTAGGCGGTTCAAGCACCAATACACCAGCAATACGTGAAGATTCTACATTTGAATACTATTTGCAAGCAACCATTACTAACGAAGGTAATTTCCCTGCTCAAAATGTAAATTTTAATTTGGGTTTAAAAAATTACATTGATACTGGAGGAACTATTTTTACTTCAGAAGTTGGTCAAGTTTCAGGTCCAAATATGGTTCTAAACACTACTTATAATGGTCAAAGCGTTGGTCGTACCAGGTTATTAGCGCCTAATAACACATTAAACCCAAATGAAACCATAGTGTTGTCCATCCATTTTATTGTTAAAATTCAACCAGCTTTAGGGTATGCTTTAGAATACGCACAACTTCAAACCTCCATGAGTCAAGGTTTAGCCGATGGACAAGGAATTCCTCCCAATATAATTTATGAAGAAGATGGAAACATTTCAGGAGATATACAATATTGTTATGTTTTATGGTCTGATAGTTTAGGTAATCATGTAGATACTTATTACCCTGCATTTTCACAAACTGAAATACCAAACTCTAACGATCAATGTATTTGCGAAGCGGTTCAAACAGAATTTGTTTATGTGTTAACTCCAACACTAACAAACCAAATTGTAAATATCGATTCTTCTCCACAAGGCATTGACGAATTAGAAGAAATAACATTCGAGTTAAAATTAACTAATAATAGTGAGGTAATTAAAATTAAAAATTTACAAATTAATGATGATTTATCTGCTGCTTGTGGCGATAGTTTTATCAGAATTACCCAAATGCCTCATATTGTAGCTATCGATGCTTCAGAAACGCCAGTTTTAAATCCAAATTATGATGGCATTAATGATGTTCGTGTTTTTAACGGTATAACAGGTTTGTTAAACGCCGAAAGCACAACCGATACAGCAGAATATGTTACCGTACAATTTAAAGCATTATTTAAAGATGATTGTATTGAAGAAAATATAGCTCAATGTATCGTTAATGATTTAACGGAGACCGATACTGCAACAACTACAGGTGTTGCCAATTTAAACATATTCTCTGATACAGATAACGATGGTGTTACAAATGTAGAAGATTTAGACGATGATAATGATGGTGTTTTAGATTTGATTGAGTTAAACGGAATGAACCCTTTACTTGACACTGATCATGATGGTATTCCAGATTATAGAGAGGCAAATGCATTAAATGACATTAATTCAGATGGCGTTGTTGACGCTTTTGATACTGATTTTGATGGAATTCCAAATCACTTAGACTTAGATTCAGATAATGATGGACTTATGGATTTGTATGAAGCTGGAGGAATTGATAATGATAATAATGGTATCGTACCTGTAAATTCAGACAATACATTATTAATTGATGATGATCATGATGGTTTAACCGATAGTTTATTAGTTGATAATGATGGCGATTTAATACCAGATATTCCTGTTGATGTTGACCTATCAAATGGCGTTGATATACCGTATATCAATTCGGATAACGATGCATTTCCAAACGCTTTAGATATTGATTCAGATAATGATGGTATTGTAGATGTGATTGAAGCACAAACTACGGCAAACTACGTTGCTCCAGTAATTTCTGTACTTGGCACAGTTTATAACGAAGGGTTACAACCAGTTGATTCAGATAACGATTCAACTACTGATTACTTAGATAATGATACCGATAATGATTTGATTAGTGATCGTATTGAAGGTTCAGACTTTAATAATGATGGAGTGGCAGATATTACGATTTTAAATTCGGATGTAGATAATGATGGTTTAGACGATGCTTTTGATTTGGTAATCAATAACGGAATTGGTATTAATTCTACAAACAATCAAAATCCTTTAGATTTTCCAAACGCAAATATTATCGTAACAGAAGAGCGAGATTGGCGAGAATTAGTAGCGCCAACAATTGTAATTACAGATGCTGAAGTGCAAGAAGGTAACGAGCTGCTATTTCATGTTTCATTATCAAGTTTAAGTACTACACCAATTGTAATTGAATTTAATGTAGCAGATCAAACCACAACATTAAATCAAGACTATACTTTAAGAAGTGATTTGTCGTTAACCATATCAAATGGAGTTTTAACTGATATTTTTACTATCGAATCGATAGATGATAATATAAAAGAATTAGATATTGAAACACTGTTACTAAAGTCAACAGTAACAAGTAAAAATACAATTAATTTTAATTTAGAAAATACAGGTAAAATAGATGACAATGAACCCTTGCCAACAGTGGTAGTTTCAAGTCCTACCGTTATTGAAGGAGAAATAATGAAATTTGATATAAGTATTGATGTGTTGAATTACCAAGATATTAATTTAAATGTTTTTTCGAATTCAAATACCGCTTACGATCCAGATGATTTTGAAGCAATAGAAACACAAGTTGTCATGCCAGCATTGCAAGACACTACAACTGTTACTTTGCAAACCATTGATGATAAATTAGTAGAAAATAGTGAGTTTTTAGAGCTAAAAGCAATAATTACTTCTTTTAATACATTTAATGCGAGTTCAGAGAATTCAGGAAAAATAATAGATAACGATTTTGTTAATTTGTTTTCGCCAAATAACGATGGTTTAAGCGATGAATTTAAAATTCCTAATTTAATGGAACACTTAAATTTTGAAATTAGTATTTTTAATAGATGGGGAAGTTTGGTTTATCATTATAGTAATAACGGTAAATCAAATCCAGAATGGTGGAATGGTACAATGAAAGGTGCGCCTGTTCCTGAAGGAACTTATTATTATACAATTAATTATAATGACGATGAGGTAGTGACAAAAACAGGTTTTGTACAGCTAATAAGGTAGTGTGGTAAAGATAAATCATTGTAATTCCGTATTATAAAAAACTTAAAAAAGTATTGATTATTCAAAATAAGATGTATATTTGCACTCGTTTTAAACAAAATTAATATAACATATGTATGCAATTGTAGAGATAGCAGGGCAACAGTTTAAAGTTAAAAAAGACCAAACAGTATTCGTACATCGTTTACAAGGAGAAGAAGGTTCAAAAGTAAATTTTGACAAAGTTCTTTTATTAGATGATGGAAAAGTAACTATTGGCGCCCCAGCTATAAAAGGAGCAGCAGTAACTGCTAAAATCTTAAGACACCTAAAAGGTGATAAAGTTATCGTTTTTAAGAAAAAACGTAGAAAAGGATATAGAGTAAAGAACGGTCATCGTCAATATTTGTCTGAAATTCAGATTGAAAGTATTGTTGCGACTGGTGCTAAAGCTACTAAAGAAGCTCCTGCAAAAAAGGCAGCTCCTAAAAAAGAAGTAAAAGCAAAAGCTCCTGTTGAAAAAGCAGCTCCAAAAAAAACTGCTAAGAAAGCAAGTAAAAAAGGAGATGATTTAAAAAAGATTGAAGGTATAGGTCCAAAAATTGCAGAGCATTTTAACAATGCTGGTATTTTTACTTTTGAAGAGTTAGCAAATTCTGAAGTAAGTAGATTACAAGAAATTTTAACTGCAGCAGGACCAAGATATAAAATGCATAACCCAGGTTCATGGCCAAAGCAAGCAAGAATGGCTGCCGATGGTAATTGGGATGAATTAAAAGTGTGGCAAGATGCTCACGATAAAGGAATAGAATAATAATAATTTAAACTATAAATTATGGCACATAAAAAAGGAGTTGGTAGTTCGAAGAATGGTAGAGAATCACAATCGAAACGACTAGGTGTAAAAATATTTGGAGGACAAGCTGCATTAGCAGGCAATATTCTTATCCGTCAAAGAGGAACTCAACATCGTCCAGGAGAAAATGTATATATGGGTAAAGACCATACATTACATGCTCGTGTTGATGGATTAGTAAAATTTACAAGAAAAAGAGATAATAAATCATACGTTTCTATTGTACCTTTCGAGGCTTAAGAAATAATTTTATCTTATTAAAGTAAAAAACCTTTCTCTCTTTTTTGAGTTGAAAGGTTTCTTTGTTTAATTTAATTTATAAATAAAAATGAAATATTTCATTACAATAATTGTTATATCTTTATTAATATCATGTAATTCATCAAATAAAAACATGACTGTTAAAGTGAAAATTAATAATTTTCAAAAAGGAAAAGTGTATCTCAAAAAAATAAAAGATACTTTATTAGTTAGTGTAGATTCTGTAAATATTGATGGAACTAATGAATTTGTGTTGTCAGACAATGTTGATAGCCCACAAATATACTTTGTTGCTATTTCAGAATCGGATAAATACATTAAATTTTTTGCAGAAAAAGGAGTCATAAATATTTATTCAGATTTAAAAACTTTTGGATTTAAACCAAAAATTAAAGGTTCAAAAAATCAAAAATTACTCGATCAATATTCAGTAACAAACACAAAATTCAATAATTTGAATTTAGATTTAATAAAAGAAAAATTTGATGCGGCAGTATTAAAAGATACTGCTAAAGTTAATAAAATCGTTAAAAAAATAGCAAATACTCAAAGAAGAAAATATTTATACACCATAAATTTTGCTGTAAACAATGCAAGTTTTGAGGTATCGCCATATTTGGCTTTAACCGAGATTCCAAATGTAAACCCAAAATTATTAGATACTATTGTAAAATCAATGAGTAATAAGGTAAGTAAATCATTATATGGTAAAAAATTAGTAAAGTTATTGAGTAAATAATTACTCAATAATATCTAATTTGTCTATAAAAGCAATACTGTCACATATTTTTACGTGAAGTGTTGCTTTTTTATTTTTTATTTTTCCATCAATCCAATACTTTCTACAAGGTTTGTTTTTTACTTGACTTTTTGAAAAATCAATTTTTCCGTTTAGTAAAAATAAATTAATACCCATACTGTCAATTACTTTATTATTGATTAAGTTGTTGATGTTTGGCGTGTATTGAATGTTTTTTTGTCTAATAATGTTTAAAATACGTTCGTTTGGAAACCAATTACAACGTGATTTTTTTCCGTTAAGAAAAAATAATAAAATACCAATTCCTAAAGCAAAACCAACACCATATAGTTTAAATCGATGCAGTAAGTCTTTGTCAATTTTCATGTAAAAATATTTTAGATTGAATTGCAAAATTAATCAATATAATATTAGAATAGTGCTATTAAAAAAATAATAATCCAATATCTCTGTATGGTATATTAAACCAATCAGCAACCGATTTATGTGTTAAAATTCCTTTGTAATAATACATACCTCTTTGTAAACTTTTGTCAAAGCGAACAGCATTTTCAAAGCCACCATCTTCGCCAATATTTAATAAAAAGGGTGTTATTATGTTGCTAATAGATAATGAAGCAGTTCGTGCGTATCTTGATGGAATATTTGGTACACAATAATGTATAACATTATGTTTTCTAAAAATTGGCTTACTGTGTGTTGTTATTTCAGAAGTTTCAAAGCAACCGCCTCTATCAATACTAACATCTACAATAACACTACCATCTCTCATTAATTCAATCATATCTTCGGTTACTAAAATTGGCGACCTGTTTTTACCTCTAACTGCGCCAATGGCAACGTGGCATCGTTGTAGTGCTTTTTGCAATGTTTTAGGCTGAATGGTTGAAGTGTAAACTTGATGACCTACATTGTTTTTCAAAGTACGTAGTTTGCTAATTGAATTGTCAAAAACTTTTACAGATGCACCTAAACCGATAGCAGATCGAGCTGCAAATTCTCCAACAGTTCCAGCGCCAATAATAACCACTTCAATTGGTGGCACACCACTAATGTTTCCAAATAACCAACCATTACCATCATTATCCTTGTTAAGTAAATCTGAAGCAATTAAAACAGAGGCAATTCCAGCAATTTCACTAAGCGATTTGACTATAGGGTAAATGCCGTGTTCATCCTTCATAAAATCAAATGCGATTGCAGTTATTCTTTTTTTTGCAATTGCTTCAAAATATTCCTTTTTTTGAGTCTTTAATTGTAAAGCAGAGATTAATGTGCATTGCGAGTTCATTAACTCTATTTCTTGTAACGTTGGAGGTTCAACTTTAAGTATGATATTACATTCAAATACATCTTTATTTGAATAGGCTATTTTTGCACCAGCATCAGAGTAATCTTTATCTGTAAAATTAGTTTGTTCTCCAGCACCAGTTTCAATGACAATTTGGTGTCCTTGATTTACAAATGCAGCAACAGCATTTGGTGTAAGGCAAACTCTTTTTTCTTCCAAGCTAATTTCTTTAGGAATACCAATATATAAATTGCTTTTTTGTTTTTCAATTTCTAATACTTCAGGTTTTGGTAATAGTTCTTCTTTGCTAAATGGACTAAAATGCGTGCTCATGTTTGGTTAATTTGTGGTTAAAATTAAGAATTTATAATTTAATAGTCTGTATAAATAAAAATAATAATTATATAAAATTGAAAATTAAGGGTTTAGTAATCTGTTTGAAAATACTATAAAAAATACTTAAAAAAATAGTTGTTATATTAAAAAACTACTGTATATTTGCAACCGCAATTGGGGCGATTAGCTCAGTTGGTTCAGAGCACCTCGTTTACACCGAGGGGGTCAGGGGTTCGAATCCCTTATCGCCCACAAATTGACCGTAGTAAATTAAGTTTTATTGCGGTTTTTTTTATGCTTGAAATTTAAGATAAGCTTGGTTTTAAAATTTCCACACTAAGTAAAATTCAAATTTTCATAAAATTCACGAATATCTATAAAAAATAAAATAAATTTTTAAAAAAAAGAAGAAGTCACTGTGTGAATTTTAGCATGCTTTCACATCACTTTTAATTTAACATTCAACATTCAACATTCAACATTCAACATTCAACATTCAACATTCAACATTCAACATTCAACATTCAACATTCAACATTCAACATTCAGCATTCAACATTTAATATTCAACATTCTATAATTATAAAAGTATCTTACTCCAAGCATTATTAAAATAGGTATTAAAGCTGTGTTAAATATTTGAATTTTGATGATCCATAAAAAAGACATAATAAATAGTAATAGTATAAGCAGTAAGTAATATTTTTTTAACGTTTTTTGTTTACTTTCTTTGTAAATATAAAAAGCAAAGAATAAATTAGGTAAAAATGCCCAAAGTATATTAAAATTATTTTTAGTAGCCGTATGGTCTGTAGCAAACCATAATATAAAAACCAATAAGCCAATTAAACCCGTAGTAAATAATATAATAAAATCAATTTTTTTTCGTTGTTTTTTATTTTTGTAGTCAAAGTAAGTAAGAATAATAATAAGGAGAGAAAGTGTTGAAAATATCAATATTGGCGAAAATATACTATTTTTAGTAAGCGTTGTTTTTTGTTGGTAAAGTATATTTGTTTTTTTTACTAATGGTGTTTGTTTTCCGTTTTGCTTTATTTGTGCGGTTTTAAAATTAAGAAATGTATAGCTTGGTAGAAAGGTGAATTCTATAGGTTTTGCTTTTCGGTCAATTACAGAGCCTAAAGCAAGGTCTATGCCAAATTTCCCCCAAGGGTGATTGTCTAATTTTTGATAAATTAAATCTCTAAATGTTGCACCATCATTAAATAAATCATCATTATAAATTACGCTGTCTTTTAAAATTGTGGTATTTACAATACGTAATTTTGTAGCACAATTATCAAAGAAAAAGTCATATAAGTATTTTCTGTTTTCAGGCTTTGCATTGTTTTGTAAATAATCAAAGTATGCTTGTTTTTGTATGGTTGTTAAGTTGAGTACTTGTTCGGTAATGCTTCTGTTTTGATAAATATACGAGCGTAAAAAATTATGAAATTGGTTAGTACCTAAGTCAAATAGTAATTTACCACGCATAAATTTGGTGTAAAAATTCGGAGTATTAAAATCGTACATACCATAATTAAAAACAATATCAATACCTAACACGTTATCTTTAATGCGAATTGCGCTATGACCCCAAGTGTCGTTTAATGATTTTCCGGCAGATACCGTTATGATACTTACTTCTGCTTTGTTAGATAATTTTATTGATTGCGAATAGTTTAATGTAAAAAACAATATAAAAAAAGGCAAAATGTGTAATTTCATAAGTAAGTAATCAGTAGGTTTATAATAATCAAAATTATGAAATAATTTAAAGTTAATGGCTTTGTTAAGATTATTTTTTTGTTAAATAAACAAGAGTAAAAAGTTTTATTTTTAAAATATTATAGTATATTTGGGTTTTATTATTTTTATAATAATTTAGTTATAAACAAAATCGAACCAAAATGAATAAAAAGATACTAGTATTATTCTCCTATTTTATTACGATATTAGCTGTAAATGCACAAGATCAATGTGCTAATTTAAGTTTAGAAAGTACCGTTAATAGTTGTGAAATACCAACAACTACTTTAGAAGCTCACTTTTTAAATACAGATTATAGAACTACAGATTCATATGTTATTGATCCACAAGCATCGTGTCTGCCAAATATTGATAATTCAATTGGTACAGGTATTGTTTTTGATGATGACTGGAGTTTTATCGTTAACATAGGTTTTGAATTTTGTTTTTATGGCAATATGTATGACCAAATAATAGTATCGGATAACGGTAAAGTGAGTTTTGATTTAGATATGGCATTGCAAAATGATAATGATTGGGTCCTTAATGTTGGTGATCAATTACCTAACCCTAACTGGCAGCCTAATTGTATTTTTGGGCCATTTTTTGATTCTAATTCAAATAGATTACCTGCTGCACAACAAGGAGATGCAATGTCTTTTAAATTAATAAATCAAGATCAAAGTATACCGAGTAATGTAGGTAACAGAGCATTAATAATTAGTTTTAATACACCTTCATATGGAGGTGGTTGTGATGTTGTAGATAGTATGTTACGTTCTACAATTACACTTTATGAAACATCTAATGTAATTGATGTTGAGATTACTCAAAAAAATGTATGTACTGCATGGAATAATGGTAGAGCATTGGTTGGTATTCAGAATAAATCAGCAACATTAGGTATGTCGCCTGTAGGTAGAGGTACTATTATTAATGGGGTAACTTGGGATCCAAGAAGAACAGGTTGGCCAGGAAATACAACTATTGATCAACCAGACGGAGAGCTTTGGCGTTTTAAACCAGATGGCGATCAATTAGATTATAGTTTTAATTGGTATGCTGATTACGGCGATGGTATTTACGTACAGTTAGAATTCCCTAATGCAACTGAAACACCTACAGTAATTGAGGTTAATCCAGAAAATGATACTGACTATCAAGCAAGATTAACCTACCAATCAGAATGTAGTTTTGAAGCTGTTACCTTACAAGAAACAGTATTGGTTACACCACCAGAAAACATACCTAATATACAAGCGCCAGCAGATTTAACTGTTTGTGAAAATGAGCCAATAGGTTCTGGTGTGGGTACTTTCAATTTAAATCAAGATGATGTTATTTTAGCAGATTTTGCAACGCCAGCAGATTTTACAGTAACTTATCATACTACTTATGCAAGTGCTTCGGCAGTATCTACCGATCTTGTTAATTCAGACCCAATACCTAATGCAGATTTAACCACATATACAGCAGTAGATGGTGTGGTGATTTATGTTCGTGTAGAAAAAGCAGACGATGCGTTTTGTGATGATTATAGTAAATCATTTGTTTTACATGTAAATACATTAGATAACCCAGAATTTAGTTATGCACCAAGTACAAATCCAGATCCTACGGTTTATTGTACTGCAGATTTAACAATAACACCAATTACAACAGTAAATACAACCCTTGGTGGTTATTTTACCATTACAAATAATGGTATTTGGCAAAACCCAGTATTTGACGACCCAACAAAATCATTAGATGGTGTTGTTAATTTAGTAGCTTCTGGTTTAGGTACAGATGGCACAGGAGAATTTGAAGTAACATATACAACACCAGAAGCCAATGATTGTACAAATACAATGACATTGCCTATTAAAATTGAAGTTACAGAAGATGCTTCATTTAACTACCCAAATGTGTATTGTGAAGATGAAAACAATCCAATACCTACAGTTACTACAGCAGGTGGAATTTTTAGTATTAATGGAGCAGGTACTTTGGTTGATGCGGCAACAGGAGAAATAGATTTGAGTAATACACTATTTGGTGTTTACGAAGTAACTTATAGTTTTAATGTTGGCGGAAATTGTCCAAGTTCGGTTTCTCATAACATAGAAATTTTTGAAAGAGATAATGCGAATTTTAGTTATGCAGCCACAGAATATTGTACGCATGATCAAGATTACAATATAAATGCTAATCCAATAGCTGTTCAGTCTGGTACTACAACTACTGGTGGAGTTTATAGTATTTCTACAGGTGGCGTTTTAGCAAATACAATAACAGGCGAAATTGATTTAATAGCGTCTGGAGCAGGTGTGTTTACAGTAACTTATGATACTGCAAGTGTTGGTAATACATGTTCAAATACATTTGATTTTGAAGTGACTATTGTAGAAACCCAAAACCCTTTCTTTAATTATATAGACGGTATTTGTAAAGATAACGATAACCCAATGGCTTTTGATATTGAAGTTGCAAATGGAGAGTTTTCAGTTGTACCTGCTGCTACAATAGATATTGCAACAGGCGAGTTAGATTTAACTACTACTACCGAAGGTGTAACTTATACAATAACATATGCCTTTTTAACAGGAACATGTGCGAGTAGTTTGTCAAAAAACATCTTTATTTACGAAAAACCAGTAGCAAATGTACCAACTACATTATTAACGGAATGTAATAAAGGAGATGGCACAGCAGAGTTTGATTTGTCAGTTTTAGATAGTGAGATAATTGGAGGGCAAACCAATGTTACTTTAAGTTACTATCCAACACAAGACGATGCATTAAACAATACTAATGAATTGATGACGCAACCAGCATTAGTTTCAGAGAATGTTTGGGCACATGTTGTTAACGATAATGGATGTTTTGATATTGTAGAAGTACCTTTAGAAATAGAAGATTGTTATATCGTTTTACCAGAAGGTTTTTCGCCAAATAGTAGTATTGAGCAAAACCAAACTTTTGATGTAACAGGTCTGAGAGAAATTTACCCAAATTTTAAATTGGTTATTTATAACAGATACGGTCAATTAATGTACGAGTGTGATGCAACAAAAGACAATTGGAATGGTAAACTAAATAATGAAGGTGATATTTTACCTGTAGGAACTTATTTCTACGGCTTAAAATTAAACGATATTCAAGGTTTACAATATAGAGGTTGGGTATATTTACAGCAATAATATAAGCTAATTATAAAATAAAAAAGAGGCTAATAATTCATTATTAGCCTCTTTTTTATGTTTTAATAATCATTGCGATGAGCCTGCAAGAGCGAAGAAGTAATTTTTTTAAATAATGATGCAAACAATCGTTATCACGATGAGCCTGTAAGAGCGAAGAAGTAATCTGTTTAAATAATAATACAAACAACCGTCATTGCGATGAGCCTGCAAGAGCGAAGAAGTAATCTTTTTAAATAATAATACAAACAACCGTCATTACGATGAGCCTACAAGAGCGAAGAAGTAACTTGTAATTAACCTTATTTAGGAATTCCAAAAATAATATGATGTGTTAAAATCATACGTTCGCCAAGATTCCAAAATAGTTTATACCTATTCGAGTTATTTTTAGGATAATTAGCAGCTATCATCGTATAATTTATATTAAATGTAGAAAAAATCATACAAGACCTTTTAATATGTGGTTTTGAAGTAACAACAGCAGCAGTTTTAAAATGTTCGTTATTCATTATGTTAATAGAGTAATAAGCATTTTGATACGTGTTTTTCGCTTGATTTTCAATAATTACATCAGCCCTTTTTACACCATTGTTAATAGCGTAATTTGCCATAACTTCAGATTCAGAGCAACTATTATGTACTATAGAGCCTGTGAAAATAATTTTTTTTGAAACACCTTTATTGTATAACACTATTGCTTTGTCAACTCTACTTTTCATAATTTCATGAGGCTTACAGTCTTGAGTAGCTGGACTTCCTAAAACAATGATAACATCAAATTTATCCATTAAATTACTACTATTGCACTGAGGTGTAAAAAGTATTGGTACTATTACAATAATTAAATTAAAAGTGATAAAGCTATAAATAACAAACTTTAATAAATAGATAGTGATTTTATAAATTAATTTCATCATTTAATAGTTTTTTGCAATTTATATATAATTACGACTAAATAAACATTTTTATAAAATAATAATTACTTTTGTACTCTAAAATTATACATAATGAAAGACGGATTATACGCAAAATTAAATACCACAAAAGGAGAAATTTTACTTCAATTAGAATTTGAAAAAACACCAGGAACAGTTGGTAACTTTGTGGCTTTAGCAAAAGGCGAATTAGAAAATGCAGTTAAACCTCAAGGAACACCATATTATAACGGTTTAAAATTTCATAGAGTAATACCAGATTTCATGGTGCAAGGTGGTTGTCCTCAAGGTACAGGAACTGGTAACCCAGGTTATCAATTTGAAGACGAATTTCATCAAGATTTAAAGCATGACAAGCCTGGTATATTATCAATGGCAAATTCTGGACCTAATACAAACGGAAGTCAATTTTTTATAACACATATTGCTACAGATTGGTTAGATAACAAGCATACTGTTTTTGGTAATGTTGTTAAAGGTCAAGATGTTGTTGATTCTATTTCTCAAGACGATCAAATTGACACTGTTGAAATCATTGCAGTTGGAGCTGATGCTGAAAAATACAACGCAATAGAAGCGTTTCGTGTTTTTGAAGGAGCAAGAGAGCAACGCATTGCAGATGCTAAGAAAAAAGCATCGGCAGCATTAGATGAAATAGCAGCTGGCTTTGAAAGTACAGATTCGGGTTTGCGTTACCAAATAATTCAAAAAGGAACAGGTGAGCAAGCACAAAAAAACAAAGGCGTATCGGTACATTATAAAGGTATGCTGGTAAATGGTACTGTATTTGACTCTTCGTATAAACGTAAAGACCCAATAGATTTTACTTTAGGTATAGGTCAAGTTATTGCAGGTTGGGACGAAGGCATACAGTTATTAAAAGTAGGCGACAAAGCTCGTTTTGTAATTCCGTCGCATTTAGCTTATGGTAGTCAAGGTGCTGGTGGCGTTATACCGCCAAATGCCATATTAATTTTTGATGTTGAATTAATGGCCGTAAAGTAGCTTGTTTAATTACAGTAAACATTTAATTAAAAACCTAATTCGTTCTGATTAGGTTTTTTTTGCATTCTATACATAAATAGCAACCAAATATAAAGTAATTCATACCAACTATACATTTTTTCGTTTTAAGAGGATACTTATATATTATCTTTGATTTAAGTATGTAAGTAAATAAAAAAAAGGGTGTTTTTCCTTTGTATTAGCAAAATAAGTTTGTTACCTTTGTTACATAACAACTATGGTAATAGAAAAGCATATTAATCCTCGAATTCATAAAAAAAAGAAAAAATGAATTCAAAACAAATTTAATTAATAATATTTAAAACCTTTAAATCATGAAAAAAATTACAATTTTATTAGCCATGTTGTTTATTGCAACAATTGGCTTTTCGCAAACAGTTATTTACACAGAAGACTTTGAAAGTGGTGGTGGAGACTGGATAGATCAAAACCGTGGAGATGGAGATACTGCTTGGGCTTTTGACACAATGGTAGTACCAGGTGCTGTTGCTGATTTCACAACAATAGCGGCTACTTTTGATGATGATGCAGCAGGAAATGACGCACAACACGATTACAGACAACTTTGGCATGGACCTGAAGATGTTTCAACTTTTGATAATGTTACATTAACTTATGATTATGCACTTAATGTTACAGGCTCTAACATAGAATTATTGCATGTAAGTTTATGGGATAATGCAAATTCGGTTTGGATTGACATTGCAACTTATGGTGAAGATACAGATCCAACAACAGATTCTATTGATGTATCTGCAGCATTACTTGCTAACCCCGGAATTAGCCCAAATAACTTATTCTTCGGTTTTGGTTACGACGACTTAACTGGTAGTTGGGGTTGGGGAGCTGGTGTTGATAATATTGAATTAACTGGTGTTGTAGTAGATCCTGATACCATGTTTATTCATACTGCAACAGCTGCAAATACATCTGGACATATTACCACTATAGATCACCCATTGTTAAATGGTAACCCAAATGCTAAAATTGTAGTTTCTCACAATTGGGAGCAAGCAACTACGCTTAATGTAAATACAGAAGGTGTTTGGTATAATGGTTCTCAATGGACAATTTATAATGAAGACACTGCTGTAAACATGATTGTTGGTACTGCTTTTAACGTATATATAGATGGTACAAATTCAAATACGTTTACACAAGTAGCAACTGCTGCAAATTCTGGAGGTATTCCTTCTTATACAATTATCGACGATGCTGCTGTAAATGGAGACCCTAATGCTATCGTAGTTTTCGGAAAATATTGGAATCCTAATAATGTTTATAATCCAGATCATTATGGTGTTTTCTATAATGGTACAAATTGGGTTATTTTTAATGAAGATGGTGGTGCTACGAACC
>JALSLZ010000025.1 GCA_026988075.1 Flavobacteriaceae bacterium | reverse complement strand
ATGACTAAATAATAGAATTTTAACAAGCCCAACAAAACAAAGAAAGAGGTTAAGCAAACAGGTAATTTATATAAGAATAGGACATAAAAAAAAGCACCCATAATGAGTGCTTTTGCGGTCTGGACGGGACTCGAACCCGCGACCTCCTGCGTGACAGGCAGGCATTCTAACCAGCTGAACTACCAAACCGTTGCTTTTAGCGGTTGCAAATATAAGTCGGTTTTTTATATCTACAAAGATATTTCTTTTTTTTTTACAAAAAATGTTTTCTTCCTATTAAATAAGAAATTAGCACTTGCTCAAATCCTTTATTGATATCTACAGGTACATAATCTATTTTGTATTGTAAACATTTCATTTTTAAATTATTGAAATATGAATTTACAGATTTTTTATAATTTTCTTGAACTTGTTCGGTATATAAATTAATAGTATCTCCTGTTTCAATATCAATAAATTTTTTTGGTTTATTATTAAAATCAAAGTCTATTTCGTGTTTTTTGTCAATTGTATGAAACAATATTAACTCATGTTTATTGTATTTTAAATGTCTTATGGCTTCGAATAACGATTCTTCGTCTTTATCAACTTGAAACATGTCTGTAAATAGGAATATTAATGATCTGCGATGTATTTTTTCTGCAATTTCATGTAGAATTTTATACGTATCTGTAGTCGTTGTTGCTTTTACTGATAATTTTTTTTCTAAATTATCTAATAGCATTCTTTGATGTTTGTCACTTCCTTTTGCTGGTGAATAATATTCGTATGTATCACTATAAATACTCAAGCCAAAAGCATCTCGTTGTTTTTTTAAAAGTTCTATTAAGGCAGCAGTAGCAATAGTTGAAAATCCTATTTTATTAAAGTTGCTAAAATTTTGATTTTTTATTTCAGGGTAATGCATTGAAGCAGAATTATCAATAATAATATGAGCTCTTAAATTCGTTTCTTCTTCATACCGCTTAACAAATAATTTATCTGTTTTAGCAAATAGTTTCCAGTCAATGTGTTTTGTGCTTTCGCCTTTATTATAAAGTCTGTGCTCGGCAAATTCTACCGAAAAACCATGAAATGGACTTTTATGCATTCCTGTAATAAAACCTTCTACAACTTGCTTAGCGAGAAGTTCTAAATTTTTAATACTTGATACCTTTTTAACCTGTGATAATTTCATTTTATAATATAATTCAAGTCAAATATACACTTAATAAAATAAAAAAAGACCTGATATAAATCAAGTCTTTTTTTATTTTTTGAATATTGACATTAAACCAATGCATCTAATTTTTCTGCATACGTTTTTTTAGGAGCTACACCAACTTGTTTTTCAACAGGCTCTCCATTTTTAAAAATTAATACTGTTGGTATGTTTCTAACACCATATTTACTAGCAAATTCTTGATTTTTATCAATGTCTAATTTTCCAACAACTACTTTACCATCATACTCTTCTGCCAACTCTTTAATTATTGGAGCTAACATTCTACATGGTCCACACCAAGCAGCCCAAAAGTCAATTAATACTGGTTTGTCTGATTTTAAAACTAATTCTTCAAAATTAGCATCTGTAAATTCTACTGTCATTTTATATTGTTTTATTTAATTGTCGTTTATTTTTTAAATACATTACAAAGATAGTAATATTTATCTCAAAAACTTTTTACTCAAATTGATTTTATTTATTTAAGTATTTACTAACTCTATTTGTATTTTTGTTTAAAAACATGAAAGACAGTAATTAACTAAGACGGATAAGCTTAATTTTAATTATTTATATATAGATTATTGAAAAATGATTACCTTTCACGAAAATTAATAAAACAGTTTTGAATTTAGAATTAAACAACAAAAACAACAAAGGTTTTAGTGGTAAAATCATTATCACTGGATCGAAAAGTGAATCGAATAGACTGTTGATTTTACAAAAAATGTTTAACAATTTAATTATTGATAATTTATCAAACTCTAATGACACGAAAGTTTTAAGAAAAGCATTAACATCAACCAATATGATTGTTAATGTAGGTCACGCAGGTACAGCAATGCGTTTTTTAACCGCTTATTACGCAAGTGTTGAAGGAGTAGAAATCACTATTACTGGTTCAAAAAGAATGCAAGAACGACCAATAAAAATACTGGTAGATGCTTTAAACCATATTGGTGCTGATGTGAAATATTTAAATAAAGAAGGTTTTCCACCTTTACAGATTAAAGGAAAAGAAATAACAAAAAGCAATGTAACTATTAATGGCAATGTAAGTAGTCAATACATTTCTGCTTTATTGTTAATAGCACCTACATTAAAAAACGGATTAACAATAAGTCTTCAAGGTAAAGTAACTTCGATTCCTTATATTAAAATGACGTTAAATCTATTAAATCAAATAGGAATAACGACAAATTGGAATAATGATACCATACAAATCTTCGCTAAAAATAAAATTGATAAAAAAACGATAGTTGTTGAGTCGGATTGGTCTTCAGCATCCTATTATTATAGCTTAGTGGCTTTGAGTAATAAAAGCAGTGTAGAATTATCTTATTTTAAAGAGAAAAGCCTACAAGGCGATAAAGCTTTAGATGAATTATTTCTAAACTTTGGTGTGAAAACCACATTTAAAAAAGATACAATTCTATTAGAAAAAATTCAAAATTTTAAACAAAAAAAACATGTTAAATTAAATTTAGTTAATACTCCTGATATTGCACAAACAATTGCTGTAACTTGTGTTGGTTTAAATGTGTCTTGTGGATTAGAAGGTTTACATACACTTAAAATTAAAGAAACCGACAGATTAGAAGCATTGAAAATAGAATTGTCAAAATTTGATGCTAAAATTAGAATTACAAATAATAGTATTCATATAAAACCTACTAATTTAAATTTTGATAAAAAAACTACAACTACAATTAACACTTATCAAGATCATAGAATGGCAATGGCATTTGCGCCATTATCATTAAAATACCCAATAAAAATATTAAATGCCGAAGTGGTCAACAAATCATATCCTAATTTCTGGAATGATTTCAAAAAAATAACAAACCAATAATATTATGATTTTAACAACAACAAATTCAATAGAAGAACATAAAATAATCGATTATTTAGGTGTCGTAACTGGCATATCGACAAATAAGCATTCTTTTTTTAAAGATGATTTAAACGAAAATATTGAGAAAAATAAAGAAATTGCTTTTCAACAATTACACAAAAACGCCACAAAGCTAAAAGCAAATGCAGTTGTTGGAATTAAAGTTGATATAGAATTTTTAGAACAACGTTATAAAACAATTGTTTCAGTTACTGGTACAGCTGTAAAAGTGATTTAATTTATTTTTATGTATTATTATTAGAAATATATAGTAAATTTGTAAACTAAAACCATTTTAAGATGATAGCGCAAAATATATTTTTAGGAGTATTTGGTCCACAGCAAATAGCTTTAGTTGCAATAGTTATTTTATTATTTTTTGGAGGTAGAAAAATTCCAGAATTAATGAAAGGTATTGGTGGTGGAATTAAAGAGTTTAAAAAAGCTACTAAAGAAGATGAAGAAGGCAAAGATAAGATTGAAGATAAAAAATAAAACTATTTTTTAGCATTAAAAAACAATCAACATTACTTTAAATTCTCAATAAAACATGTATTAATTAAATGATGTGTTTTTATTTATAAATTTGTTTTATGGATACTATTTTTTTTGCACACAAAACAGCTGTAATTGATGAAAATTGCACTATTGGCAAGGATACAAAAATATGGCACTTTAGTCATATTATGTCAAATAGTAATATTGGTAAACGATGTAATATTGGTCAAAATGTAGTTGTATCGCCACAAGTAATTTTGGGCGACAATGTTAAAGTTCAAAATAACGTTTCTATTTATACAGGTGTTATTTGTGAAGATGACGTTTTTCTTGGACCTTCAATGGTTTTCACAAACGTAATCAACCCAAGAAGTGCTATAATTAGAAAAAATCAATACTTACAAACCATTGTTAAAAAAGGTGCAAGTATAGGCGCTAATGCAACCATTATTTGCGGTAATAATATTGGCGAATATGCAATGATTGGAGCTGGCGCAGTAGTAACAAAAAATATTAAACCTTACGCTTTAGTGGTTGGAAATCCTTCTAAACAAATTGGCTGGATTAGCGAATATGGTCATCGTTTAGAGTTTGATAATAACGGCTTAGCTATTTGTAAAGAAAGTGGTGAGCAATATCAATTAAAAAACAATGGTGTTTCTAAAATAGAAGGTTGTCTTTAAATAACACCTTAAAAATTACCTTATAAAGGTGTTGGACATAATAAAAAAACACGAAAAACTTACCTCATTTCAATAAAAATAATTATTTTTGATACTATCAAATGATAGTATCAATGAAACCGCCATACGAGATTACATCCAAAATTTTACAATTTATAACTCAAATCTCTGAAAAAATAGGAGAAATCAATGCGAATTTATTAGACAAACCTTCTCCAAAATTAAGGAAGCAAAATAGAATTAAAACAATTCATAACTCTCTAAAAATAGAAGGAAATACACTAACAGAAAAACAAATAACCGCAATTCTTGACAACAAAAGAGTTATTGGTCCAGAAAAAGATATTAAAGAAGTAATAAATACAATTGAAGTTTATAACAAAATTGAATATTTTAAATATCACAATGAAAAAGATTTTTTAAAAGCACATAAAACAATAATGAATGGATTAATTGAAAATCCTGGAAAATACAGAAAACAAGGTGTTGG
>JALSLZ010000024.1 GCA_026988075.1 Flavobacteriaceae bacterium | reverse complement strand
CCTGTTCCAGCAACTAATAATCCTTTAATTCCTGCAAAATAATACAAAGTTGTCATTCGTAATCTTGCACGAGTATTTGCCAATGACAAATCTACTTTTTCAGATTTTTCTATATTTGGAACAGCTTTTTTAAAAGTTTCAAAAGTTTGTGTTAAATCTATATTTATTGAAGAAACAGTTTTATAATTGTTTTTTAGATTTAAAATATGTTCGTTAGCTCTATTAATTTGATTTTTTTCTTGATGAATAGGCATCTCTAAACACAAAAGATCTAAACCCGTTAAAGCGCATAAAGTTGATGTAACAGCAGAATCTATTCCACCAGAAATACCAATAATAAAACCATTAACATTTGCTTTAGTTGCGTAATTTTTTAACCATGCTACTATATGATTTGTAACTTTTTCTGCATTCATTTTAAAAGTAATCTTTATGTTTGCAACAAAAATAATAAAAAAACGTTTTCAATACTCATAAAAGTAACCAAATGAAGAAAAGTATTTTAATTTTAAGTGTTTTTAGTATTCTTTTTAGTTGTTCTAACGACAATAAATTAGATGTTGATGTATCATCAATTAATTCAAATTTTAAAATAAAGCGGTTTGAACAAGTGTTTTATACTGCAAAACCAGTAGATTTACCAAAAATAAAAAAGGAATTCCGTTTTTTATTTCCACACGATATTGATAGTGTTTGGGTTAAAAAAATGAATGATAAAGATGAACAAGAACTTTTTTTAGAAACTCAAAAAGTTTATCCTGATTTAAAAAAGATAAAACCAGAATTTGATAAGTTGTTCAAACACATAAAATATTATTATCCAAAATTTAAAGAACCAACAATTATTACCATCAATTCAAATGTAAACTTAGAACAAAAAGTTGTTTATGCAGATACTTTATTGTTTATATCGTTAGATGTGTTTTTGGGTAAAAAAAGTTATATTTATGAAGATTATCCAGATTATTTAAAAACCAATTTTACCACAGCGCAAATGGTCGTTTCTTCGGCTAAAGAATTAGTGAAACCAATTGTTTTTAAATCAAAAGATCGTACTTTTCTTTCTCGAATAATACAAGAAGGTAAAAAAATGTATGCCGTTGATGCTTTTATACCAAAATACGATGAAGCAAATAAAATGGGATATTCATTAGCAAAATTAAAATGGGTTAAAGCAAATGAACAGATGATTTGGAGTTATTTTATAGAAAAAGAATATTTGTATAGTACAGATATGGATTTGAGTAAACGATTTATTATCGAAGCGCCTTTCTCTAAATTTTATTTAGATATTGATAATGATACTCCAGGACAAGTTGGCGTTTGGTTAGGTTGGCAAATAGTTAAAGCTTACATGCAACACAATAAAAATGTTAGTTTAAAGGATTTAATGACTACAAAAAATGAACTAATTTTTAAAAAATCAAAATACAAACCAAACAGAAAGTAAAGTGTAAAAATGATAAATAAAATTGTATTTTTACTTTTTACTAATTTTGGTAAATCAATAAGCTAAATCAATAAAAAAATAAAACAATGGCAGTAACACATAAATCAGAAATTAAATTAAAAGTAGGTCTTGACGAAAATAGAGTTCCAGAAGCAATTTTATGGAGTGCAGATGATGGTAACATAAAAGATAAAGAAATTAAAGCGGCATTTTTATCTGTTTGGGATAGTAATGATAAAGAGACTTTTAGAGTAAATTTATGGACAAAAGATATGCCGATAAATGAAATGAAACAATTTTTTCATCAAACCTTAGTATCGATGCAAGAAACTTATAAAGTAGCAACTGGCGATGAAAAAATGTCAGAGACCATGAAAGATTTTTGTGATTATTTTTTAGAGAATATGATGAAAAGTTAATTGTATTTTAACGAATGATTAATTAAATTTTTTTAAGATGAATTATATATTATTTGATGGTCCAAATCGTAACCAATTATTACCATTTACTTATACACGTCCTGTTGCAGAAATACGAGTTGGTATATTGACTATTCGTGAAAAATGGGAGAAATACTTGGGGCTTACCACAACAACTTTAACAGAAGAGTATTTAGAAAAAAAATACCCAATGGTTGAAATGGAAACAAATATTATGATTAATGCATCGTTTCTTCCTACAGAAAAAATGGTTGCACAAGTTAAAGCTTTAAAAGAAAATGAAGCCATTATTAAAGGCGATGAAATTCTTGCTTTTTATACAAAAAATACGCAAGAAGAAGTTGATTTTGATAGTTATAACTTAATTGAGTGTGTAGATAACTTCATCCAAATAAAAAATACTTGGGATATTTTTTCTTTTAACGGATTAGCAATACAAGCAGATTTTGATTTAATCACTCAAGATAAAGAAACTGAACCAATTCCTGAAACGGTGCAATGTATAAACAAAAAAAATATTTTTATTGAAGAAGGAGCAGTTATTAATTTTGCAACATTAAATGCTTCTAAAGGTCCAATTTATATTGGAAAAAATGCTGAAATAATGGAAGGAGCTACAATTAGAGCGCCTTTTGCTTTATGCGAAGGTTCAACCGTTAAAATGGGCGCTAAAATTTATGGTGATACTACTATTGGTCCACAATGTAAAGTTGGTGGAGAAGTAAGTAATTCAGTATTTTTTGGATACGCTAATAAAGGTCATGATGGTTTTTTAGGAAATTCAGTAATTGGCGAATGGTGTAATCTTGGCGCAGATACAAACAATTCAAACCTTAAAAATAATTATGCCGAAGTGAAAATTTGGAGTTATGAAACAGAACGTTTTGCAAAAACTGGACTGCAATTTTGTGGTTTAATGATGGGTGATCATTCTAAAAGTGGTATTAATACCATGTTTAATACAGGTACTGTTGTAGGTGTAAGTGCAAATATTTTTGGAGGTAATTTTCCTCGTAATTTTATACCTTCTTTTTCTTGGGGCGGATCAGCAGGTTTTACAACGTATCAAATGCGAAAAGTAAACGAAGTAGCCAGCGTAGTTATGAAGCGTAGAAAATTAGAGTATGATGAAAAAGAACAAAGCATATTAGAACATATTTTTGAAGTTACTTCAAAATATAGGAAATCATAAAAAATGCAAAAATGATTTATTTTAAAATCATTTTTGCAATTTTACCATTTCCTGCAAGCCAAGCATTATTTTCATCAATAAAATTAATAGTGTAATAACCTTCTTTGTTTACTCTAATCCAAGAATTACCTTTGTTGTTTGAAAAATAGATGCCTTCAGTAGAAACTGCAAACAATTCTTTTCCTTGTGTGTTTGGTACATATTGTACGCAACTAATATAGCCTGGAAACAAACCGTCAGCAACTAAATTCCAAGTTTTTCCTCCATCAATTGTTGTTGCTTTATTAGATATATTGCCTTGTTTATTTAGGTAATCGCCACCACAAATTATTCCATTATTTTTATCAAAAAAATCAATGGTATAAGCACCTGTACTTTCGGTTCCTGCTATTATTGGTGTATTTGCAATGGTCCAAGTTTTACCTAAGTCAGTAGTATGCAAAACCCTTGATTGAATTCCACCAGTAACAATCCATGCATGTGTGCCTACAATTGCAATATTTGTATTACTTGCAGCAAATGCAGCTTCGCCTTCGATTAGTTTTGGTAGTTTTTCGCAATTTATCTTATTCCAAGTTTTCCCTCCATTTTGTGTTAATAAAATGGATAAACAATTTTCTGTTGGGTCGCCAATTGCAATACCATTATGGTCATCAAAAAATGCCATAGCATCATAAAATGATTTTTTATGATTTTCAGAATAAACTAATTTTGGGTTTGTTAAGCCGTCTTTATTATTCATTGTAATTTGATAGAGTAGAGAAGGAGATTCAATACTCATTGCATATAGTTTGTCTTTTGCATGAGAAATTGATCTAAATTTTGGCGTTTCTTTACCAAAAAAATCATTTGGTGTAATTAAAAAATTGCCATTAGGGTAAAAGGCATATATTTTACCTTGTTCACCTGCAAAAAAAGCCGTTTTGTCAACTATTTCAATAGCTCTAATGCTATTCAAATTTTTTAAACCAAACTTGGTGTGGTCAAATTTTTGAAGTGTTATGTTTTTTATTTCTCGAGCTTCGTATGCTTGTATTACTTCTTTTTTAAGCTCTGTTTTACAAGATAATAATTGTATTGCAATTAGTATTAAAAATATTTTTTTCATGCTTAGTCTTTATAACGTTCTATTTCTCTATCGTAAAAAAGAGTTGCTTCATCAATAAGTTCTGCTACTTGATTGGTAAATTCGGCTTCGTCATTCATTGTAAAATCTTCTAACCATTCTATTTCATCATCAACTAAATTGATAATAAATCTTGGGTATTCGGTATGAATGACAAAATTATCATTTGGATTGTCGGTATTGTCTGCGGTTAAAAATCTTGGTAAAGTCATTTGTATGATATGAATAATTTAATAAAAGGTTATTTTTTGATTGGTATTTTTTATAAAAAAGTATTATTTCTATGTTATTGATTCAACAAAGATACAATTTCCTTATATATATGTTCTCCAATATTATTTCCATAAAGGTTTTGAGAAAAATCAGAAGGCTTGTTAGTAATATTATTTTTAAAAATATTAAAAGCAGTAATCATTTTTTGTTTATTACTTCCTATAATTTTTGCAAAACCATTTTCAACCAATTCAATCCATTCAGTTTCTTCTCGAGCTATAATGCAATGTTTTTTATTAAAATAAGCTTCTTTTTGTAAACCACCCGAATCAGTTATTACCAAAAAACAATTTT
>JALSLZ010000023.1 GCA_026988075.1 Flavobacteriaceae bacterium | reverse complement strand
GCATTTTCTCAAGAAGAAAGTGTGGAACAAAAATTAAGAGGTAGAATAATTGATGTAAATACAAATTTTCCGTTAAAAAGTGCTCATATACTTAATATGAATTCAGTTATTGGTACTGTAACCAATCATTATGGTGAGTTTTCTATTGCTGCACAAAAAAACGATGTTATATATATTACTTATATCGGTTACGAATCGATTAAGTTAACAGTTACTAATGATATTTTAAATAATAAAAAATTAGAAATAGCTATACATCCAAAGATTGTAGATATTGAAGAAGTTCAAGTTAAGGCGCACACATTAGTTGGAGTACTCGCTATTGATGCAAAGAATGTTCCTGTTGCAAGACCAAAGCAGATTCATATTGATGGTATTGCGCAAACTTTTGAAATAGGAAAACCTAAAACGGCAAATTACGAATCTCCTTTAGCTGCAGTTTTTAGCCCTGTTGATTTTTGGTATCAAAAGTTAGGTAAAAGACCTAAAGAGTTGAAAAAACTTAATAAATTACGTAAAGATGATCAAATACGTGGAATTATGGAGCAAAATTTTAATAGAGAAATTTTACTCAATTATTTAAAGTTAGATCGATCTGAATTAAACGATTTGTTAAAAGATTGTAATCATTCAAAAAAATTCATACGAAAAGCAAGTGATTTACAAATATTAAACGCTGTTTTGAACTGTTACGAAGGTCATAAAACGAATAGAAAAGGAAGTGTAAAAAAAGAAATTATTCATTTAAGTAAAAAAGATAAATAATTGCCTAAACTTGTATTACGCCCATATTGAAACTTTTTTCAATTGGTGCATGATTAGCTGCTTCAATTCCCATAGAAATCCATTTTCTGGTATCTAGCGGATTAATTATAGCATCAGTCCAAATTCTACTAGCGGCATAATACGGTGATATTTGATTGTCGTATCGGTTTTTTATTTTGTTAAAAAGTGCTTCTTCTTGTTCTTTGGTTATTTCTTTTCCTCTTTTTTTAAGTGAAGCAGTTTCGATTTGCAACAATACTTTTGCAGCAGAAGCACCGCTCATTACAGCTAAATTTGCACTTGGCCATGCTGCGATTAACCTTGGGTCGTATGCTTTTCCGCACATAGCGTAATTTCCAGCGCCATAAGAGTTTCCCATAATAATGGTAAATTTTGGGACAACAGAATTCGAAACAGCATTAACCATTTTTGCGCCATCTTTAATAATACCTGCATGCTCTACTTTACTACCAACCATAAAGCCAGTAACGTCTTGTAAAAAAACTAATGGAATTTTTTTCTGATTGCAATTTGCAATAAATCGGGTAGCTTTATCAGCACTTTCATTATAAATAACGCCTCCAAATTGCATTTCTCCTTTTGCATTTTTAACCATCAAGCGTTGATTTGCTACAATACCAACAGCCCAGCCATCTATTCTTGCATAAGCACAAATTATTGTTTTACCATAATCGGCCTTATATTCTTCAAATTCAGATCTGTCAACGATACGTTTAATAATCTCTTTGGTGTCGTATGGTTCGTGACGTAAAATTGGTAAAATTCCAAAAATATCATCTTGATTTAATGTTGGTTTTTCAGATTTTATTCTGTTAAATCCAGCTTTGTTGTAATCACCAATTTTACCAATAATATTTTTTATTTTATCTAATGCATCTTTGTCATCTTTTGCTTTATAGTCGGCTACACCAGAAATTGCGTTATGTGTTGTTGCTCCTCCAAGAGTTTCATTGTCAATTGATTCTCCTATTGCTGCTTTAACCAAATAACTTCCTGCAAGAAAAATACTTGATGTTTTATCTACCATAATAGCCTCGTCGCTCATTATTGGTAAATAAGCGCCACCAGCAACACATGAGCCCATTACCGCAGATATTTGCGTAATTCCCATACTACTCATTTGTGCATTGTTTCTGAAAATACGACCAAAATGTTCTTTGTCAGGAAAAATCTCATCTTGCATTGGTAAATAAACGCCAGCACTATCTACCAAATAAATAATAGGCAATCTATTTTCCATTGCAATTTCTTGGGCTCTTAAATTTTTTTTTCCAGTTATAGGAAACCAAGCTCCAGCTTTTACGGTAGCATCGTTTGCAACAACAATACATTGTTTGTTAGCAACGTATCCTATTTTAACTACAACGCCACCAGATGGACAACCTCCATGTTCTTCATACATTCCATTTCCTGCAAATGCAGCTATTTCAATGGTGTTATTTTTGTCGTCAAATAAATAATCAATGCGTTCACGAGCAGTCATTTTTCCTTTTGCGTGATGCTTTTCAATACGCTTAATTCCACCGCCTTTATAGACTTTTAAAAGCCTTTTTTTAAGGGTAGAAATTTCTAATTTATTATGATCTTCGTTTTTATTGAATTTAATGTTCATGCAGTATAATTTAACGATTACAAAAGTAGTTAAATTATATTTAAACAATTTTAATTTTAGATTAATGGTAGCTTCAAAGTAACTTTTGTGCCTATTGGTTTTCCGTCATCTTCAAGATCAGTAAATAATAAAGAAAAATTATTTTTGAAATTTTGAGAAAAATTGGTTAAGCGTTCTTTGGTTAGTTTAATACCTATCGAATTTTTTTTATGAAGTTTATTTGCTTTTATTTTAAACGATTTTTTTCTACCTATTCCATTATCAATTATATTAATAATGACGTATGAAGCGTCATTTTGGATAATATCAACATTTAATTTTTTTAATCCATCTTTTGGTGATAAACCGTGCCAAATTGCATTTTCAATAAAAGGCTGTAATATCAATGGAGGTATTTTAATTGTAGATAAATTAATTTTATTGTCGATATTAAAACTTATTTTAATTTCATTTTTAAAACGGATATTTTCAATATTTGCATAAAGTTCGAGTGTCTCAATTTCTTCTTTTAAAGAAACTTCTTTTGCTCGTGATGCAGCCAATATTTTGCGAATTAATTTTGAGAATTTATTTAAAAAATAGACTGCATTTTCTTTGTCGTTTTTTATAATATATAGTTTTATTGAATTTAAGGAATTAAATATAAAGTGAGGATTCATTTGGCTTTGCAGTGAAGAAATTTTTAAGTCAACCAATTGTTTGTCAAACGCCACTTTTAATTGCTTGATTTTTTCAATTTTTGCTTTTTCATTTAATGCTATTATTTCTTTAGTTTGTTTGTTTACTTCTTCTTGTAAATTTTTAGTTAAGGTGTTTTTTAAGTTTTCATTTTCACGCAATTGTATTATTAAATCATTTTGCGATTTGTTTCGTTCTGTAAGTACTAATTTTTGTTTTACTACTAAGCCTAATGAAAAGAAAATATTTTCAGTAAATACACCAATATAAAATATAAGCCATGACAATTGTCTATTTTCTTCTGGATTAGAAAGTCCAACAATAAGTGCAGAAATTGAAAATATAGTAAAAGCTAAACTACCAGGTATAATATAGTATTTAACAATTGTTTTCATCTGAAAAAGATGCTTGTATACTATAATACTTATTATGATTAAAGATGGTACTAATACTATTAAAAAATTAATTCTAACCCAATGTGATTTATTAATAAAATCAATAATTACTAATACGATAAGGAATATTACTAAGCCGTAAAGCGCTTTTTTTACTTTGAGAGCTGTCGATTTTCTTAATAATAAAAGTCCACCAAACTCAATTACAAAAATAACATAAGCCGAATTGTAAAGCCACTCCATTGCATGATGGATGATGCCGTAATAATATGGCTTTACGCCATGAGTTTTTAATATATAAAAACCTTGTAGTAAACTTATTTGATCAAAGCAAATAATAAAAGCATAAAAAGAGTACCACAAATACGCTTTGTCTTTATGGTTAAAATAGAAGAAAAAATTCTGAATAATAATAACCATTAATACACCAATAATAAATAATGCAGTTGCATTTATTGGGTTGTTTTCTAAAATAGTTATTAACCAATCTTTCATTGTGGTAATTATAATTATCTAAATAAATTATACATTTTGAATTGATTCTAATAAAAAACGTCGATTTGATTTAGAAACTGGTATGGTGGTTTTGTCATCTAATACTAAATAATATCCGTCACTTTTTACATATTCTTTGATGTAGGTTATATTAACAAGGTAAGATTGATGTACTTTAATAATTTGTTTATCATTTATAAGCTCCATTACATCTTTTAGTTTTTTTGAAATAAGGTGTTTTTCATTATTTGTTAAATATATTGTTGTATAATTTCCGTCAGATTTGCAATAAATAATATCACTGGCATTTACAAATACAATTTTTCTATTTAAAGGTAAAGCCACTTTGTTTAACGAACTATTTTGTTGTTTGTAAATATTTTCTAAAGCTAACTTTAATTCAGTTCCTAAATTGTTATCAGATTTGTTTGCTGTTATTTTTCTTGCTACTTTTTGTAAATCATCACTGTCAATAGGTTTTAAAAGGTAGTCTATTGCACTTTCTTTAAACGCTTGAATGGCGTAATTGTCATAAGCTGTTGTGATTACTAAATCAAATTTTCTAAAATTAAGTTGCGATAACAATTGAAAACCATCCATTTTTGGCATTTCAATATCTAAAAAAACACAATCGGGTTTTAAATAATTAATTGCCGAAATTGCTTCTTCAGGATTTGTAAAGCTATCAATAATTTGAATGTCTTTACAGAATTGATTAATTTCCCATGTTAAACTTTCAATAGCATCGAGTTCGTCATCAATTAAAATAGCTTTTATCATTAGAGGATAGTTTACTGTTTAAAAAATAAAAATACAAAAAGATTTAAGAAAATATCGC
>JALSLZ010000022.1 GCA_026988075.1 Flavobacteriaceae bacterium | reverse complement strand
TGTAAAATAGTGTATCTTTATTGCTCAAAATTGGGTGTTTTTATTTGTTCTTTTTTTGTTTTTAACACCTTAAAAATAACACTTTTATACCTAATTTTGACCTTTTATGATGAATTATTCGGGTTAATATATAAAACAGAAAAAGCAATTAAGCAACAATTTAAAAATGAGTAGTGTAACTAAAAAAACTTGGTTTTGGATACTACAATTTTTAGGTTGGAGTATTGTTTCTGGTCTTAATATTTGGGGCAAATTAATAAGTAGAACAGAATTGTCTAAGCTGTATATTTATTTAGAAGGTTTTGGCTTTTTATTGACAGGTATTATTGCAACATTAATAGTTCGTTTGTATTTAAAAAAAAGAATCTCTTTTGATAAATTTCAAACACAAGAAATAAAAACAATTTTTTTTGCCTTATTAATAGGAAGTGCAACACTTTGGTTTTTACTTTTGTTTTTTAGCTATTTGTTTTATTATCTTGTGAATACCAAATTACCCAAGCTTTCAAACTTACAACATGTAAGTACTATTTTAAATTCCGTTATTTATATTTTATTTTGGATGTTATTTTATTTATCTATAAAAATATCGATACAATTTAGAAAAAACAGAATAGATAGGTTAGAATTAGAAGCCTCGCTAAAAGAATCACAATTAAATATATTAATCGGACAGGTAAATCCGCATTTCATGTTTAATTCTTTAAACAATATTAGAGGTTTAATGTTAGAAGATATAGATAAATCACGTGAAATGATTACTCGTTTGTCCGAAATATTACGTTACTCCTTAACTAAAAACAATCAAGATAAGATTAATATTTCGCAAGAATTAGAAATGGTAGAAAATTATATTGAGCTAAATAAAATTCAGTTTGACGAAAGGTTAATCTTTAGTAAAAATATAGACAATTCCCTTTTAAATGTAGAAATACCGCCAATGATTATTCAAATGTTAATTGAAAACGCTGTAAAGCATGGCATATCAAATCTAACAAAAGGAGGCGAAATAGCATTGCACATTTACAAAAAAACTAATTTATTAACAATAGAAGTCATCAACTCAGGCAAATTAGTAACAAACAACCAATCAACAAAAGTAGGCTTACAAAACATAAAAAAAAGACTATATTTAACCTATGGTGAACAAGCAAAATTTTCATTATCTGAAAAAGAAAACAAGGTAATTGCCATGATTAAAATACCATTACATGAATAAAATTTCAGCCATTATTGTAGAAGATTCTCGTCTTGCAAGATTAGAATTAAAAGAGTTGCTTAAAAAGCATGTAGAGATAACAGTTATTGGCGAAGCTGAAAATGTAGAAAAAGCGTATGAATTAATTCAAAATAAAAATCCTGATTTGTTATTTTTAGACATCAATATGCCAGGTAAAGATGGCTTTGAATTGTTAGAAATGTTAGATCAAATACCTGTAGTAATATTTACAACTGCTTATGACGAGTATGCCATAAAATCATTTGAATACAATGCATTTGATTACTTGTTAAAGCCAATTGATCCAGAAAGGTTTGCAAAGGCAGTAAACAAAATACTACCTCATATTCATAAAGAAAAACAACCTAAAAGACTGCACAAATCAAGTCAAATTTTTATAAAAGAAGGTGATAATTGTTGGATGATAAAATTAGAAAATATTGATTTATTCGAAATTACGGGTAATTACACCAGAGTATATTTTGATAAAAACAAACCATTAATTTACAAATCATTAAATCAAGTAGAAAACAAGTTGCCAAAGGATACTTTTTTCAGAGTAAATCGTCAACAAATTATTAATTTATCTAAAATTAAAGGAGTTACTCCATGGTTTAATGGCAAATTGAAAATTAAATTAAATAATCAATTAGAAGTAGAAACTTCAAGACGACAGGCTTTAAAACTCAGGCAACATTTAGAATTTTAAATTTGTATAATTTTTTTTTTAGCAAATTAAAATAATTTAACTATATTTGAGTACTAACTAAAATCTATTTTTATGGAATTTATTCTTCAACCTTGGGCTTGGTACGTTTCTGGACCTTTGATTTCTTTATCTATGTTTTTAATGTTTTACTTTGGTAAGCGATTGGGGATTTCTTCTAATTTAGAAACAATATGTGCCGTTTCTGGCGCAGGAAAATTCGTAGATTATTTTAAATTTGATTGGCGCAAAAACAAATGGAACTTAGCATTTATGTTTGGTTTGATAATAGGTGGTTTTTTATCATCAAACTACCTTATCGTTAATGAAAAAGTCGGTATAAGTCAAGAAACAATTACAGATTTAGAAAAGTTGGGCTTTGATAAAGCAGGCGAAAGTTATGTGCCTTCAGAATTGTTTGCTGTCGAAAATTTAACTGTTAAATCAATTTCTATATTATTAATAGCAGGCTTTTTAGTCGGTTTTGGCGCAAGGTATGCTGGTGGTTGTACAAGTGGTCATGCAATTGTTGGTTTAAGTATGCTAGAATTGCCTTCGCTTATTTCGGTAATAGGCTTTTTTATTGGTGGTTTAGTAATGACTTGGGTTATTTATCCTTTAATATTTTAATTATGAAGTTTCTTAAATTTTTAATAGTCGGTGTGTTTTTTGGAATAATTTTATCTAAATCGGAAGCCATTTCATGGTATCGAATTTACGAAATGTTTAAATTTCAATCCTTTCATATGTACGGTATAATTGGTTCTGCCGTTGTAGTTGGAATTATATTTGTACAAGTTATTAAACGTTTTAATGTTAAAAATTACAAAGGTAATGCCATAGAATTTATTCCAAAAAAAAGCGGAAAATATAGAAATATTATTGGCGGAATTATTTTTGGCTTAGGTTGGTCATTAGCAGGTTCGTGTCCTGGTCCATTTTTTATTCTACTTGGTAAAGGTGCTTTGCCAATTGTTATTGTTATTTTAGGAGCTGTAATAGGTGCATTTACCTATCATGCAACAAAAAATAAAATACCTCATTAAAATCAACAAGTACATTATAAAAAATGTAATGTAAATTAGTTCAAAATGTAGTTTTTTTGTTTTGATCATTTATAATCGGAGTTCGACCTAAACTATTTTAGAAATAAAAAATAAAAACAGTTTTGCTCTTGAGTTATTTGCTATGCTAAACAAATTTATTTTTTAATATTTTAGACCTCTTTAAATCAAAATTTAACAAATAGTTTGTAGTATAGGTAACTTTTATTACTTTTGCAGTCGCTTAAGAGCGAAATTAATTAACTAATTTAAAAAGAATTATATGGAATCAATGATGATTTATATGCCAATTGTAGCTGCCTTAATAGGGTTAGCTTACATGATGGTAAAGAAGTCTTGGGTTATGAAACAAGACGCAGGCGATGGTAAAATGAAAGAAATTTCAGACCACATTTACGAAGGCGCTTTAGCTTTCTTAAACGCAGAATACCGTTTGTTAGCAATTTTTGTTGCTGTAGTAAGTGTTTTATTATTTATTGTGTCAACAGTTGTACCTTCAACACATTGGCTAATTGTAGTTGCTTTTATCTTAGGAGCTTTCTTTTCTGCCTATGCAGGAAATATAGGTATGAAAATAGCAACCAAAACAAATGTTAGAACTACGCAAGCTGCTCGTACAAGTTTACCAAACGCATTAAAAATATCTTTTGGTGGCGGAACTGTAATGGGCTTAGGCGTTGCTGGTTTAGCCGTTTTAGGTTTAACTATGTTTTTCATTGCTTTTTATTACTACTTTATGAATGGACCAACCGGAACATTTACGGTAGATAAAATGACCATTGTTTTAGAAACCTTAGCTGGTTTCTCTTTAGGAGCAGAATCTATTGCTTTATTTGCAAGAGTTGGTGGAGGAATTTATACAAAAGCTGCCGATGTTGGAGCTGATTTAGTTGGTAAAGTGGAAGCTGGTATACCAGAAGATGACCCAAGAAACCCAGCTACAATTGCTGATAATGTAGGTGATAACGTAGGTGATGTTGCAGGAATGGGAGCAGATTTATTTGGTTCTTATGTAGCGACTGTATTAGCCGCAATGGTTTTAGGTAACTATATTATTAAAGATATGGGCGGAAGTATTCAAGATGCTTTTGGCGGAATTGGACCAATTTTATTACCAATGTCAATTGCTGGTGCAGGAATTATCATTTCTTTATTAGGAACCATGTTAGTAAGCATCAAAAATAATGACGCTAAAGCTGCACAAGTAATGGGCGCTTTAAATAAAGGAAACTGGTTTTCAATTGCTTTAGTAGCTGTTTCAAGTTATATTTTAGTAAATTGGATGTTACCAGAAACTATGAAAATGCACTTTTTTGGTGAAGGTTTAATTGAAATTACAGCTATGCGTGTTTTTTATGCAACAATAGTTGGTTTAATTGTTGGTGGAGTTATTTCATCGGTAACGGAATATTATACAGGTTTAGGTAAAAAACCAATTTTAAATATCGTAGCAAAATCGGCAACTGGAGCAGGAACAAATATCATTGCTGGTTTAGGTACTGGAATGATTTCTACTTTTCCAACCGTAATATTATTTGCTGCTGCAATTTGGAGTTCTTATGCTTTTGCAGGTTTTTATGGTGTTGCAATGGCAGCATCGGCAATGATGGCAACTACTGCAATGCAGTTGGCTATTGATGCTTTTGGACCTATCGCAGATAATGCTGGTGGAATTGCTGAAATGAGCGAACAAGACCCTATCGTTAGAGAACGTACCGATATTTTAGATACTGTTGGTAATACAACTGCTGCAACTGGTAAAGGTTTTGCTATTGCTTCTGCAGCATTAACTTCATTAGCACTTTTTGCTGCTTATGTAACGTT
>JALSLZ010000021.1 GCA_026988075.1 Flavobacteriaceae bacterium | reverse complement strand
AAACACAAACAAAAAACAACATCATTACACCAATTCTATTTCAAGTTTATTTAGCGTTTTTGAAATAGAATTGGTCAAAATCAGGTTATTAAAATTTCACACAAAGTAATAAAGAGTAAAATAGCAGTCTAAAATACGCATCAAACTCTTCTTAGGAGCTCTGTTTTTTATATTTTTAATTAAAAAGTAGACGAATATTATTAAACAGTATTGCTAATTCAATTAAAATAACTAATTTTGCAAGCTCAAAACCTTAAATGTTTAAGGTTATACATAAAAATCATTTAAATAATATTAGCATGTATTTATCAAAAGAAAAAAAAGCGGAAATTTTCGCTAAGCACGGAAAATCAGCTACTGACACAGGTTCATCTGAAGGTCAAATAGCCTTATTTACTTACCGAATCAATCATTTATCAAAACACTTAAAAAACAATCGTAAAGATTACAATACTGAGCGTTCATTGGTAATGTTAGTAGGTAAACGTAAAAGTTTATTAGATTATTTAATCAAAACAGACGTATTACGTTATCGTGCGATAATTAAAGAATTAGGAATTAGAAAATAATTTCTATTATAAAAAGAGGCTTTTTGCCTCTTTTTTTATTTAAAAGAGCTTGACTTTTTTATTAGCTACTTAAAACACAAAAATAGAGTAATAAATGTTTAATCGTATGACTGATTGAAGACAGCATACACAATAAAAAAAGTATGATTCCAGAATTATTTACGGAAGAAATTAAATTAGCAGATGGTAGACTAATTACTATCGAAACAGGAAGATTAGCCAAACAAGCACATGGTTCGGTTGTTCTTAGAATGGGTAAAGCAATGATGCTTGCAACAGTTGTTTCAGCTTATGAGGCAAAAGAAGGCTTAAATTTTTTACCATTAACAGTAGATTATAGAGAGAAATTTGCAGCTGCAGGTCGTTATCCTGGCGGTTTCTTTAAAAGAGAAGCAAGACCAAGTAACGAAGAAATATTAGTAATGCGTTTGATAGATAGGGTTTTAAGACCATTATTTCCAAAAGATTATCACGCAGGAACTCAAGTAATGATTCAATTAATGTCTGCAGACGAAGACGTTATGCCAGACGCACTTGCTGGTTTAGCAGCATCAGCAGCAATCGCTTTAACAGACATTCCTTTTGAATACCCAATATCTGAAGTAAGAGTAGCGAGAATTGATGGCGAATTTGTTATCAATCCAAGTAGAGCTAATTTAGAAAGAGCGGATATTGATATGATGGTTGGTGCATCGGCAGAATCTGTTATGATGGTTGAAGGCGAAATGGATGAAATTTCTGAAAAAGAAATGGCAGATGCAATTAAATTTGCACATGAAGCAATAAAAGTACAATGTCAAGCACAATTAAATTTAGCTAAAAAAGCAAATAAAGTTTTAGCAACTCGTGATTATTTAAAAGAAGATAATTGTGAAGATACTTTAAAGAAAGTAATGGCTTTTGCTTACGATAAGTGTTATGCTATAGCAAAACAAGGTACTTCTAAACAAGAAAGAACAGAAAAGTTTAGCGCAATTAAAGACGAAACAAAAGCTTTATTTACCGAAGAAGAATTAGACGAAATAGGACATTTAGTTTCTAAATACTTTAATAAAGCTCAAAAAGAAGCAATCCGTAACCTTACAATGGACGAAGGTATTCGTTTAGACGGAAGAAAAACCAATGAAATAAGAAATATTTGGTGTGAAGTAGATTATTTAGCATCAACTCATGGTTCGGCTGTATTTACACGTGGAGAAACACAAGCATTAGCTACCGTAACTTTGGGCGGTTCACGTGACGCAAATAAAATTGATTTACCAACTTACGAAGGTGAAGAACGTTTTTATTTACATTACAATTTTCCGCCATTTTGTACAGGTGAAGAAAGACCATTGCGTGGAACATCTCGTAGAGAGGTTGGGCATGGTAATTTAGCACAACGTGCATTAAAAGGAATGATACCAGCAGATTGTCCTTATACAGTAAGAGTTGTATCTGAAGTTTTAGAATCTAACGGTTCTTCTTCAATGGCTACGGTTTGTGCAGGTACAATGGCGTTAATGGATGCAGGTGTACAACTTAAAAAACCGGTTTCAGGTATTGCAATGGGCTTAATAACAGATGTTGAATCTGGTAAATATGCGGTTTTATCTGATATTTTAGGTGATGAAGATCACTTAGGAGATATGGATTTTAAAGTAACAGGTACTGCCGATGGAATTACAGCTTGTCAAATGGATATTAAAGTAAAAGGTCTTTCTTATGAAATTCTTGAAAAAGCTTTAGAACAAGCTCGCGATGGTAGGTTACACATATTAGGTAAATTAACCGATACAATTGGTGCTCCAAATGAATCCGTTAAAGCACATGCGCCTAAAATGGTTACTATGATTGTAGCAAATGAATTTATTGGTGCAATTATTGGTCCTGGAGGAAAAGTAATTCAAGAAATGCAAAAAGAAACAGATACGGTTATTTCTATTACAGAAGACGAAAATGAAAATGGAGTTGTAGAAATTCAAGGCATCAATCAAGAAAAAATTGATTTAGCAATTGCAAAAATTGAATCAATTATTTTTAAACCAGAAATTGGTGGAACGTATAAAGTTAAGGTTGTTAAAATATTAGATTTTGGACCAGTAGTTGAGTATTTAGATGCTCCTGGAAACGAAATTTTAGTCCACATATCTGAATTAGCTTGGGAACGTACAGAAAAAGTTACCGATGTTGTAAATTTAGGAGATGAATTTGAAATTAAATATTTCGGAAAAGATCCAAGAACAAGAAAAGACAAAGCATCAAGAAAAGCTTTATTAGAAAAACCAGAAGGTTATGTTGAAAGAAAACCAAGAAGCGATAATAATAGATCTCGAAATAACGATAGAAGTAGAGATAGAAGAAATAAGAGAGATTAGATAAATCGTGTTCTTATAAAAAACCTCATCAACTAAATTGATGAGGTTTTTCTATTTAAACAATTCATTATTAATACATTAAAGTGTTTTATATAAACCTATATAAAAACGAAAAACTCTTATCAGGGGAAATAAGAGTTTTTCTAAATCCTTTATCATAGTAAAGAATATTTTTCCTTTTTCATACAAGGTTTCGCAAATATATAAAACACAGTTCATTATAAGCTTGTAAAATATACAAAATAATAAATAAATTTTGTATATTTCACAAATATAAATATAAACTTATGATAGATAGTGTTTTAATAAATTTTATAAAAAAGCGTTGTGATGAAAATATTTCTTTTATTGATGAAATTGCCTCTGTTTTAGAAATAAATTATGATGCCGCTTACAGAAGAGTTAACGGAAAAACAAATATTACTTTAAAAGAAACGATTAAGCTATCAAAACATTTTAAAATTTCATTAGATACTCTTTATGGTTTTAATAATGCTGATGAAATTACGATTACAAAAACACCAGAAATAAAAAATGCAACGGATTTAGAAATTTATTTTTTAAAACTGGCAAAAGACCTCGCTGTTTTAGATAATGATAAAAGTTCTATTTTTTATAGCGCAAAAGATTTGCCTATTTTTTACGTGTTAAGAAACGACTTGCTGTCTAAATTTAAACTTTATGTTTGGTTGTATATTTTAGATGCTAATGTTGCAAAAAACGGAGTTTCTTTTGAGAATTTTAATATTCCAAAATCATTACAAAATGCCGCAATACAAGCAGGTAATGCATATAGTAACGTTAAAATTAGTGAAATGTGGAATTATGGTATAATTAATAGTGTAATAAACCAAATACATTACTTTTTTGAAGTTAAATTAATTACATACAATACAGCCACAAAAATCATAGAAGATTTAAAGAAGACAATTAATAATATAGAAACGTGTTCTTTTTTAGGGAAAAGAAAAAACAAAAAACAAACAGTTTTTAATTTATACCACAACGAACTCCTAACCTTAAATAACAATATCATTATAAAATACAAAGATCAAAAAACACTAATATCACCATATTCATTATTGCGATATTATTTAATTGAAGATGAAGAAAGTTGTAATAAATTTGACGCATTTTTAAAAGAGCAAGTTTCCATTTCTAAATTACTTTCTAAAACAGGTGTAAAAGAAAGAATGTTGTTTTTTAAACCAATTTACCAACAAATAAAAGATTTGGCTGATAATATTAATTTTTTACATCAATTTCCTATGAAATACTTAAATCAGTTTCCTTTAAAAAAATATTAATGTTTTTTTGTAACATATAACAAAGATGTTGCGTATAATTAAATAGATAACATAAAACAACATAAAAACATGAGACAACTAAAAATAACCAAGCAGGTTACTAACAGAGAAACTGCATCATTAGATAAATATTTACAAGAAATTGGTAAAGTTGATTTGATTACTGCAGATATGGAAGTTGAATTGGCTCAAAAAATTAAAGCTGGCGACGAACGTGCTTTAGATAAATTAGTGAAATCAAACTTACGTTTTGTTGTTTCAGTTTCTAAACAATATCAAAATCAAGGTTTAACACTGCCTGACTTAATTAATGAAGGCAACTTAGGTTTAATTAAAGCTGCAAAGCGTTTTGATGAAACTCGTGGTTTTAAATTCATTTCTTATGCAGTTTGGTGGATTAGACAATCTATTTTACAAGCACTTGCAGAGCAATCAAGAATTGTAAGATTGCCATTAAATAAAATTGGGTCTATAAATAAAATTAATAAAACTTTTGCTCGTTTAGAACAAGATAATCAAAGACCGCCATCGCCAGAAGAGATTGCAAAAGAATTAGATATGTCGGTTAGTGATGTAAAAGA
>JALSLZ010000020.1 GCA_026988075.1 Flavobacteriaceae bacterium | reverse complement strand
TGTAGCCTTCTAATTAGAGTTTGTTTTTACATTTAGGCAAGTTTACTTAACACGTGCTCTTTTCGTCTTGTAGAAATAGGTATTTCTGTTCCATCAGTAAGTACTAAAGCACCAATAGATAATACTTTTTTAATGTAAAATTTATTGACTAAATAGGAGCGATGGCATTTTATAAAAATGGACTCTGTAAGTAATTCTTCTGTGTTTTTTAAGGTTTTTGAAATTACAATTTTTTCTTTGTCTTTTGTATAAAATGTAGTGTAATTATTATCGGATTTGCAATATATTAAATCGTCTTCATTAATAATATGATGTGCGTCGTAAGTTTTTAAAACAATTCGTTTTATTTTTGATCCATTAAAATAATCTGACGAAACTTTAATTAATGCTTCTAAATCGATATTTTTTTTGGTTGCTAATGCTTTGTCAACAGCATCGCAAAACTCATCATCATCTACAGGTTTTAAAATGTAATCTAATGCGCCTAATTTTATTGCTTGTATTGCTAAATGGTTAAAGCCAGTAATAAATATTATTTGAAAATCGTGTGTTTTTAGCTGTTCTAATATTTCAAAACTATAACCATCGGTTAACTCAATATCTAAAAACAACAAGTCTGGCTTGGTGTTTTGTATTAACTCAATACCATTTTTCACACTTTCGGCTTCTCCAATAATAGTAATATCTGTATGGTAATAAAGTTTTATTTTATTACGAATGTCATCTCTAAAGGATAACTCATCATCAATAATTACAGCATTTAACATTTTTCAAATTTATATAAAAATATTAAACAATTTAGATTTATAAATAATTATTATTCTTTTAAAATTAATAATTGATCTGTAGTAAACTCATAATTAGTAATAGTTGCGTTATCTAAGCTTATGTTAATTGTAAAACTGGTTGTAATATTTTCTGTTGGTGCTTCATTTAATATTAAAATAAAAAGTTCAGGAAATTTTTCATTTAAAGTAAGGTAATTACCTATACTGTAAGTCTGAAAATCAAGGTTATCAATGCCGATATTAAAATAGGCTGAAATATCGCTTCCTGCATCGTGACTTGCATCAAAATAATTGTTTGTTGTAATTGTAATATTGGTTAATTTAGATTGTGTAGTGTATATTGGTGCAATGCAATCGCAAGCATATAGCGAACTTGCTACGCTAAAGTTAAAATTGGATGCGTGTATTTCTTTTAGAGCTTCAATAGCGACACTGTATTTATTAAAAATTACTTGGTTGTTTGTTATATCACTAAATTGAAAACCAGTTTCCGAATAATCTATACTATAAGTGTTTGCTTCGAAACCTTTTACGGTATAATTGGCGTTTTTTTGACAATTACAGGTAGTGCATGAAATAATATTTAACATTAAAAATGCAAAATAAAAAATAAAAAATGTTGTTGCTTTTTTCATTATTGTTGGTTTAAAGTTATCTAAAGCAACAAATATACATCAACTCCTCTTTAACAATAGCGGTTAATGGTAATTGCAATGGTATAATGTGTAATTAGCATCAAACAATTAGAATTGGCTAAATTAAATACTGTGTTTGTATGGTATGTAAAAAGAAATGTGTGTGCCTTTGGTTTTATTATTTTTTATAATAACCTCTTTATGAGTCATTTTTTTTAAAAGCTTTTTTATTAATAAGGTAGAAGCCGAAACGTGTTTTTTTATCTCGTTATTTACTTTTATTCCAGTACCATTATCAGTAATTACACAATGAATAAAAGGCTCTTTTTTAATTAATTCAATTGTTATAAAACCTTTGTAATCAATATTTTTAAAGCCATGTTCAATAGCGTTTTCTACAAAAGGTTGTATTAACATTGGCGGAATATATAATAAATCAATATCTAAGTCATTGGTATTCATTTTATACTCAAATTTGTTTGGAATTCGCAACTGTTGCAAGTCTAAATACTTTGCTAATAGCTCTAACTCTTTTTCGATTAGCGTATAGTTATGCATTGAATTTTCAAGATTTAATCTTAATAAGCGTGTAAATTTTATTAAATATCTATTTGCTTTTTCTTTATTGCTTAAAATTAAATTTTGAATTGTATAAAGTATATTAGAAGTGAAGTGAGGATTCATTTGTGCTCTAAATAAGCGTTGCTGCATGAATATTTCTTCGTTTTTTTGTTTTAAAATTTTCTGACGATAAACCAAATAAACTATAAAACTACTAAACAGCAAAATGCCAATAAAAACAAAAAGTAATAATTTTTTTCTTTTTTCTTTTTGATTTGTTATTAGCAGTTCTTTTTCTTTTTGATTCGCTTTTTTTAAGGCAATTAATTCGTTAGTAATTCTTTTTTCATAATTAAGATTCATTATACTGTTTAAATTATCTAAATCTTTTGATATAACTTTAAAATCAGTATTTGTTTCAAATGATAATCGCAACTTATTGTGTAGATGAAAATTTTTTAAATTATAATTAAGAACATTAAAAAAAAGGTTTACAGAATCGTTGTATTTTTTTGCTAAACTGTATTTTTTCAAATCCAAACACACTTCCGAGATATTGGCATAACTATTTGCTAAAGCAATCGAATCGCTTTTTGTAATAGGCTTTTTTAAAAAACCAATTGCTTTTTTATAATTCTTGTATGATTCTGAATAATTTTTGTCGTAATATTTAAAAATGCCATAACTTTGAAATACTTGGTTTTTTAAAATGTTTTTGTTTTTATTTTCTTTTAAATCAATACTTAAAACACTGTCTAACAAACGATATGCTTCTTTTTTATTTTTAAAATTATAGTAATTTAAATTTGCTTGAAGAATTAAATTGTTTACCAATTTACTGGTATCTTTGGCTAATGTGTAGTATTTAATAGACTTCTTATTAAAAAAAATTGCTTTTTTATAATTTTTCAACAATTTAAAAATACTTTGTTTTTGATTGTAAATTTCGGCAAGGTTAAAATAATCATTTTGATTGTAAATTCCTTTTTCAAGTTTGTTTAATACGCTAATGCTATTTAGATAATCGCCATTTTTTTTATAATTATATGCAAGTGTGTAAAAAAAGTCTTTTTCTACATTCGAAGTAATTTTTTCTTTAGCGTAATCTATTGCTTCATTATAATATTTAAAGGCTAATTTTTTGTTGTTGTTTGCGTAAAAATAGTTACCAAATAAATAGTTGTTCTTTGCTTTAATTGAATCTGGAATATTTGTAGAAGATCTAATTAAACGATTTGCTTGGTTTAAGTAAAATAGGATCGAATCGTTTGCTTTACTATTAATTTTATTGTGAATATTGTTTATTTTTACAATGTTATTTTTTACATTTTCACAAGCTAAAAATGTAATTAGAAGTAAGAAAAAAGAAAAGTATTTCAATTTCATTTTAAAACAAATAGAACTGTAAAATTAAGTTATTAATTCAGAAAAAATAATTCTTAGCCTGTTTTTTTTTCGATAACATGTATTTCCAAATCTATTTTACACAAGACAAAATAAAGCTGTTTATATGGTCATAATTTTATTTTTTTTTAATTATTGCATCTTTCAATAATATGTTACATTTGCAAATTCAATAATACTACTTTGGCAATACGAGATTACACATCAGAATTTAGAACAAATTTAAAATTAGCATTGCCAGTTATGACTGGTTCTATAGGTCATTTATTGGTTGGTTTGATTGACGACATTATGGTTGGTAGGCTTGGACCAATAAAATTGGCAGCCACTTCGTTAGGAAACAGCTTAATTTTTATTGCTATTTCTATTGGGATAGGATTTTCGTTTGCTATTACACCATTAATAGCGGAATCTGATGGCGAAAATGATAAAAACAAAGTTCGATTGCAATTTCAACACAGTATGATTTTAATGATTGTATTGGCGTTTGTATTGGTTGTTTTTCTATTTTTACTCAAACCCATATTATACCATTTACATCAACCAGAAGAAGTCGTTAAGTTGGCGATACCTTATTTTGAAGTTGTGGCAATTTCAATGTTTCCAATGATAATATTTCAGGGTTTTAAACAATTTACTGATGGTTTATCACAAACAAAATACGCAATGCAAGCTACATTAATTACCAATGTTGTTAATGTTATTTTAAACTTTGTGTTAATTTATGGTTGGTGGATTTTTCCTAAAATGGGTATTGTTGGTGCTGCCGTAGGAACTTTGGTTTCAAGAATAGTAATGGTTTTATTTATGCTGTTGATCTTAAAGAAAAAAGCAATATTCAAACCCTATTTAGTCTTGTTAAAGAAAACGGAAATCGACAAAAGTATCTTTAAAAAAATAATTAATTTAGGTTTGCCTTCCGCTTTACAAATGTTATTTGAAGTAGGTGTTTTTACAGCTTCAATATTATTGGCTGGTGTTATAGGTGCTTTTCCGCAAGCAGCAAACCAGATAGCCATAAAAATGGCAGCAACTACTTTTATGGTATCAATTGGTGTTGGTGTTGCAACAACAATACGTGTTGGAAACCAAAAAGGTCTTAGAAAATTTAAAGATTTACGAAGAATTGCCATTTCAAACATACTTTTAATAAGTATTATAATGACTATTTTTACCATCTTATTTATTCTTTTTAAAAATCAATTGCCTTTAATGTTTACTAAAAATGTAGAAGTAATTAATATTGCCGCTTCGTTGTTAATTATAGCAGGTGTTTTTCAAATATCCGATGGCATTCAAGCAGTTGTACTGGCAGCATTAAGAGGTTTGCAAGACGTTATTGTACCAACCTATATTACCTTTATTGCCTATTGGGTTATTGGTTTTCCGATAAGTTATTATTTAGGGTTAAAAACGGAGTTAGAAACTTTTGGTATTTGGATTGGATTATTAATTAGTTTAACTTTATCGG
>JALSLZ010000019.1 GCA_026988075.1 Flavobacteriaceae bacterium | reverse complement strand
GATATTCTTCATTAGTAAAATGTTTGAAATTATTCTACTAATATACTGAATATCAATGTTTTAACCTAATTATTTGATGGTTAATTTGCTGAAAATCAGTTAATTGTATTTTTGTCATGTACTTAGATTTAGTACATAAATAACGGCAAATCTTTCATCATACTTTTAACACGTTTTGCAACGGATTTATGTACAGCTTCGTCTTCAAAAGCTACAATTACCTCGTCAATTAAACCTACAATTGTATCCATATTTTGTTCTACTAAACCACGAGTTGTTACAGCAGCAGTTCCAACGCGAATACCAGAAGTGATAAAAGGTGATTTGTCATCAAACGGAACCATATTTTTATTTACTGTAATATCGGCTTTTACTAATGCATTTTCAGCTTCTTTACCAGTAATATTTTTGTTTCTTAAATCAATTAGCATCATGTGATTGTCTGTACCATCCGAAATTAATTTATAACCTCTTTTTACAAACGCTTCAGCCATAGCTTTGGCATTCTTTTTTACTTGAACTTGATAATGTAAAAAATCATCTTTTAATGCTTCTCCAAAAGCAACAGCTTTAGCTGCAATTATATGTTCTAATGGTCCACCTTGCATTCCTGGAAAAACAGCCGAGTTTAAAATAGCCGACATTTTTCTAAGTTTTCCACTTTTAAGCTTAATGCCAAAAGGATTGTCAAAATCTTTCCCCATCATAATCATTCCACCTCTTGGTCCACGCAGAGTTTTATGTGTTGTTGTAGTAACAACATGACAATGAGGTAAAGGGTCATTTAAAATGCCTTTAGCAATTAAACCTGCAGGATGCGAAATGTCAGCCATTAATAAAGCGCCACATTTGTCTGCTATTTTTCTAAAGCGTTCAAAATCCATATCTCTTGAATATGCAGATGCACCAGCAATTATCAAGTTTGGTTTTTCTTCAATGGCTACTTTTTCTAGTTTGTCATAATCTATCCTTCCAGTTTTTTCATCAACACCATAAGCCACAATTTTATATAATTTACCTGAAAAATTTACAGGAGAACCATGTGTTAAATGACCGCCATGCGATAAGTCAAAGCCTAAAATTTTATCGCCAGGTTTTAACAAGGCTTGATAAACGGCTGCATTTGCTTGCGATCCAGCATGCGGCTGTACGTTTACATATTCAGCTCCAAATAGTTCTTTGGCTCTATCTATTGCTAATTGTTCTACTTTATCTACCACTTCGCAACCACCATAATATCTTTTATTAGGGTAACCTTCGGCATATTTATTGGTTAAAACAGAACCAGCAGCTTTAAGAACACTTTTACTAACAAAATTTTCGGATGCAATCAATTCTAATCCGTTAATTTGGCGTTTTTTTTCTTCTTTTATTAGTTTTTTAATTGCTTTATCTTTCATTTTACTTTACTTTTAAATTGATTATATAAATCAGCATATAAGTCTATTGATTTTCAGAAAGTTTAACACTTTCATCAAAAATTAATATTCTTTTTTTATATTTTCCTCTTGATAACCAATAATTATTAATTTGTTTTTTTAATTTTATAGGTAATTTTTGTTTATTTAATTAGCTACATATAATTTGTGAATGACCATATTTTCTATATTCAAAACCTTCTTCTCATTTAATATTTGCTAAATTTATTTACATTTAATATCCGAATTGAAGTGTTCAGAGAACTCTATAATATTTTGACCCTTAAAAACATCCATAAAAGTATTGTTTTTATTGCGTGTAAATATATGAAATTAAGTACTGACCTCTATAAATAATATTGAATTTAATAATCAGAATAATTCGGGTTAATTTTATATTTTGTTGTTTCACACTTATTAATATTTTAAATTAAGCTTTCGTTACTTATAATTTTTACATTAGAGCCTTTAAAATTTTTATAGGTTACTTTTCCAGTTTTATCAGTATGTAAAAAATATCCAAGTTGAGACTTCTCACGCAAATTTACAAAATTTAAATAAATTTTTTATTTTTAACTTGTCATAAGTCGGATACACTCGTACTTCTTACTGTGATAATGGTTTAAAATTATTTTTTTATTGGTTTTTTTTATTTATATTTGCCATTAGAGAGCTCAAGTTTGCTTACAGATTGTTTTTTTACATTACTGTTCCTGCGATTGAGCTTTTTTTATTTTATTTCTTGAATAAAATATTTTAACAATCCTTTTTTGGTTTCAAAAATTGTGTACCTATAAAACTTTGTTTTAGTTGAGACTTCTCACGTAAATTTAAAAATTTGAAAGGAATTAAAACAAGTTCTTTCTATCAACAATTAATCGTTGAAAACTAATTAAATAATTTATATTAATTAGATATACAGTATATAAGTTTTTCATGTAAATTTACATTTTAAATAACACAACATGACTTTAACACAATTAAATGCTATTTCGCCAATTGATGGTAGATATAGAGGTAAAGTAGAAAAATTAGCACAATATTTTTCGGAAGAAGCGTTAATAAAATATAGAGTAAAAGTAGAAATAGAATATTTTATTGCCTTATGCGAATTGCCTTTACCACAATTAAAGAGTTTTGATAATAAGTATTTTGATACATTACGATTGATTTACAAAGATTTTTCAACGAAAAATGCTCAAAAAATAAAAGACATTGAAAAGGTAACTAACCACGATGTTAAAGCTGTTGAATATTTTATTAAAGAAGAATTTGATAAGCTAAATCTTCAAGCGTTTAAAGAATTTATACATTTCGGATTGACTTCGCAAGACATAAATAATACAGCTATTCCGTTGTCGATTAATGATGCTTTTGACTGTGTTTATTATCCAGAATTAGCCAATTTATTAGCAAAACTTAAAAATTTAGCCATAGATTGGAAAGATGTTTCTATGCTTGCCAGAACACATGGTCAACCTGCATCTCCAACTCGTTTAGGTAAAGAAATGCAAGTTTTTATAGAGCGTGTGGAACAACAAGTAAAGCTTTTGCAAAATGTGCCTTATGCTGCAAAATTTGGTGGAGCAACAGGTAATTTTAATGCGCATTTTGTTGCGTATCCAAAAATAAATTGGAAAGACTTTGGAACTAATTTTATTGAAAAAGTATTAGGCTTGCATCATTCATTTCCAACGACACAAATTGAACATTACGATCATTTAGCAGCACAATTTGATGCGTTAAAACGGATAAATACTATTTTTATTGATTTAAACAGAGATATATGGACTTATATTTCGATGGGTTATTTTGGGCAAAAAATTAAAAAAGGCGAAATAGGTTCGTCTGCAATGCCTCATAAAGTAAATCCAATAGATTTTGAAAATTCAGAAGGGAATTTAGGTATGGCAAATGCAATTTTCGAACACCTATCTGCTAAATTACCTATTTCAAGAATGCAGCGTGATTTAACTGACTCTACTGTGTTAAGAAATGTTGGCGTACCATTGGCACATACAATTATAGCTTTCACTTCAACCTTAAAAGGTTTAAATAAATTATTGTTAAGAAAAGAAGTTTTTAAAAATGATTTAGAAAATAATTGGGCAGTTGTTGCCGAAGCTATTCAGACTATTTTACGTAGAGAAGCATATCCAAATCCTTACGAAGCTTTAAAAGAGTTAACAAGAACGAATGATAAAATAACTAAAACAGCTATTCGTAATTTTATAAAAGGATTAAATATAAACGATACAATTAAGGATGAATTAAATGCCATAACACCAAGTAATTTTACTGGTGTTTAAACCCTTTAAGGCTCATTTTTATGCTATAAAATTTATTATAAAAGCCATGAGTAATGAAAATTAAGGTAAAAAACATCAAATAATATTTTTTATTACATAAATTGAAATATTATTTGATATTTAAACGTTTAAAATAATTCTACTCTAACGCAAAGCCAAGAGATAAACCGCCAACTGGTAATATTGCGACTGGAGAGTTTGGTGTAAGAAAAAGATCTGCACCGCCATAAATGTCAAAAGCAAATTTACCCCAAATCCATTGCTTTCCGGTATGAACACCAAGACCATAATAGTTTGATTTTTCAGCAATAAGATTTCCGTATGCATCATAATCTTTATTTCTAAACATTAAATCAATATTAGGCGATATATAAAAACCATTTGGCGCTGCACTATTTTTAGAAAGGTAAAAACGATAGCCTAATTTAATTCCTTTTGTTCCTTTAGATATTGCAAAAACCTCATTTTGATTCACATTAAAATTTAACCTTTGATGATAATATCTAAATCGTACTATTACAGAACCTGAATCACTTATAGGTTTTTCATAAGTAACATTAGCACTATATAATAAACCAACAGGATTCATTTTAATAACGTGTTTGAATTATTGAGCATTCATGGCTAAGCTAAATAATAATAATGCCATTGCGATAAAAATATTTTTTCTCATAAGTTGTTTTGCGTATTATTAATTATGCAAAACTAAAAAAAACAGCAAAATTTGCTGTTTTTTTTTAGTTTTTTTTAGAAAAATATAATGTTTAATTCCCGTCAAGATAATCAGGAATGTTATCACCATCAGTATCTTTTGCATCATTTGGGTTTCCATCACCATTAGGATCTGCATCTTCATCTTTAGTTAAAATACCGTCATTATCATCATCATTATCTAAATAATCTGGTGTATTATCGCCATCGGTATCAACTGCATCGTCAGGGTTTCCATCTTCATTTGCATCTGCATTTTCGTACCTTGTTGATAAACCATCATTATCATCATCAAAATCAATAAAATTAGCTATGTTGTCATCATCTGTATCATCATTTGCCACATTTAAATCGCCATCTAAATCTTCGTAAAGAGAATATATACCATCTTTATCTTGATCGTTATGATTTACCATTGCCATTTCAACATGAAATATTAAAGGTGAATTTGCTG
>JALSLZ010000018.1 GCA_026988075.1 Flavobacteriaceae bacterium | reverse complement strand
TAAAGAAAAGTCAAAAGTAGTAAACACAATATTAAATAATTACCCAAAAGCCTTAGATCGTAGAAAGCCTATCTGTCAATAAATAAAGAAGTCTTTACCTAAATTATTGACGGTTATTCCTAATAACCTTTAATAATTTGGACTAACTTTTTTTCGTACTATAATTGCATAGAGTTAAAAACTTAAGTAAATGTTTTTTTAAATCATATAATAATCAGGTTGTTATATTTTTTTGAGAAAGAACTAAGAATGTAAAAAAACTACTTGAAATGCATCTATTAAAATTACAGCTCCCATAAATTTTTATTTAACATTTTTATAAACCACATAACTAAAACCAATAGTGTAACTTAAATTTATTTGATCTGTTTTATACGTGTTTTCATTGCCTATGTATTGGTATTTTGTATATGGTAAACCCAAACCTGTTTTTAGTTTTATTTTTTTGTTATAGATGTAATTATAAGTTAACTCAGTATTTACAGATAATAATTCAATATCTAAATCGGTGTTATTCAATTTTAAATAATTAGAGTTTAAAATAGTTTGCAATTCAATATAACTTTTAGTATTGATTGATTGCCATAATTTTAACTCTCTTGGTGCAAATATTTTAACACCTCTTTTTTTATTTTTATACTGTAAACTTAATATCGGTATAATTGAAATTTCTTTATTAAGTTTACTTAAATAGATTCCGAAACCGTAATTAAAATTAGCTGATTTTTTCTGTTTAAAATAACTAAATGATCTAAAATAATGATGTGACTTTAATTTTTCATTATCAGAAAAAGTAAGACTTAATATATTGTTTAAACTCCAATTATTTTTCAATTTATTTGTCATTCCTACTGCTAAATTAATAAACGAATAATTAGGTATTTCTTGGTATAAATTAAAATCATCAGCAATAATGTTATCAGAATTTATTTGGGTATCTAAATTAATAGTATGGTAAGAAGCATGATAAAATAAGTTTGTTTTTTTGCCAACATCATGCCCGTAATTAAGAAAAATAGCTGCTTTGTTAATTTTTGAAGAGTAAATGTCGTCATAATAATTTCCAAAGGTTGAGCTTGCATATTTTATCCCTGCGATGTCAATTTCAGATTGAGAAAAAGTAGCAATGGCAATAAGTGATAAAAAATAAAAAAATCGTCTTTTCATGCTAAAATTAAATAAGAATGTTGCTTTTTATAAAGTGCATTAGTGCTTCTAACTAAAAATAATTAATAAAATAATTGTGCTATTTTTTAATTGTTTAGACGTTAAAGGCTTGTTGATTTATCTAAAAAATTAATCGTCTAAAAATAGAAAATATTTACCTTTTTTAGTTTCTTCGGCATATTGTTTAATGGTTTTCTCGCCCATTTCTTTTAGTATGGTATCTTTAAAAGGCGCTATTAAATGGTGAATCGCACATGGGTTTTCGTCGCCACATCTTGGTAAACCCAAAAAGCATTCACTTAGTATGTCTAAGCCTTCAACTGCTGCAACAATATTAAGCATGGTGGTTTGAAGATTGTTTTCGGTCAAATAAAACCCACCATTAGGACCTTTAGCTGATGAAATAATTTTATTTTTAACTAATTTTTGTAGAATTTTAGCCAAAAAAGGCGCTGGTATTTTAATTTTTTCAGCCACTTCTTTTGAACCCATTTTTTTATCTATATCTGTATAGACAGCAAGATATAAAATAGCTCTAATTGCGTATTTACTTTGATTTGTTAACATGCAACAAATATAAAAGTTTTTTTTATCTTTTATAGATTTCATCTAACATATTATTGTTTATCGTGTTAAATGATATTATTTTAGCCGTTATGAAAAAATATTTTTATATTATTCGGTTGCAATTTTTAGGATTTCGTTTTCATGGTTGGCAACGTCAACTTGATGTAAAAACCTTACAAGGTCATGTAGAAAAAACCTTGCGTTTTGTATTGGGTAGTGGTAATTCAAAAGTATTAGGCTCTGGAAGAACTGATGCAAGAGTATCTGCCAATGATTTTCCGATGGAACTTTTTACAAAGGAAGAGATTACAAATTTTGATCAATTTTTAATTGATTTTAACTTAAACTTACCCAATGATATAAAAGCATTATCCATTATTAAAACCGATGAAAAATTTAATATTATTAACAATTCTAAAGTAAAAGAGTATTTGTATTTTTTTTCGTTTGGTACAAAAAATCATCCGTTTGCAGCGCCAATTTTAACCTGTTTTTACCAAGAGTTAGATTTAGAATTAATGCAAAAAGGAGCTGCTTTATTTACAGGCAACCATTGGTTTAAACATTATTGTACCAAACCAACTGACTTTGGAAATTACAATCGCGAAATATTAGTCAGCGAAATTGTAGATAATACCATTTATTCTGCTAATTTTTTTCCAAAAAAAACCTATATGTATCGTATAAAAAGTAGAGGGTTTTTAAGGAACCAAGTGCGATTAATTATGGGTACATTATTTAGATTAGGTCAAGGCGAAATAAGTTTAGAATTTATTAAAAAATCATTGGTTGAACATAGCATTGATAGACCGTTGCCTTTTGTAGCACCAGCTTCTGGTTTGATACTATATAATGTAGAATTTCAAGAAGATAGTTTTTATTATACTTCATCTGATAAAAACACAAGTAATTAATGATTAATTATCACTATTTTTGAATTTTTATATAAATTATATGTCAGTAAACAAAACACTAAAACAAGATTGGGAACTAATTCAAAAAAAACTATCAGATAGATTTGCAGATGGTGATGTTATGAATGTAGATGCTATAGTTTATATTATAGGTGTACAAGAATTAGGTAAAGGATATAAAAAATTTCAAAAGGATGAAAAATTAGAACTCATGCATATTGCTATCTGTAGGTTATTAGAACCTTATGGATATTATGAATTTGATTATTTTGATAATGAAGGTTGGCCACATTATAAGTTAGTAAAAGAACTTCCTTTTTTAAAAGGAGGCGAACAAACCGTATTGCTAAAACAAGCAATTGTTAATTACTTTAAAAATTCTGAATTTTTTAATAATTAAGACCACTTAACCAGTTCGTAATTGTAAAAAAAAGACGCTTAATTAAGCTATTAAATACGATATTCTATTTAATTTTTTTTGTTAATCAAACAAAACCAGCTTTTTATGTTAATAAAAAATATAATTTCAAGATTAATTAATCTATTATTAGTTATAATTTTTAGTACTTTTGCAAAAGTTTTAAAGATGAAAACTTAACATTAAAGTTACATTCGTCTTTAAAAACTAAAGTATTTTTGTAAAATAATTAATTTAAACTAATTTCAATTCAATTAAAAATGAAAAAAATTTCAAATTTATGGTTAGCTGTTGTTATGCTATTTGCATCTACAGCTATTTTTGCACAAGTTTCAGGTACTGTTTCTGATGAAATGGGACCTTTATCTGATGTAAATGTTAAAGTAAAAGGTAGCACTTTAGGTACTACGACTGACTTTGATGGTAACTTTATGATTAAAAATGCTAAAGATGGTGTCTTAGTATTTTCTTACATCGGTTATGCTTCAAAAAACGTTCCTTTTAAAGCAGGAGACAAAGTAAACGTTACTTTACAAGGTGATGGTGAAGCTTTAAGTGAAATCGTATTAACTGCAACATCTTTTGCAATTGATAGAAAAACACCTGTTGCTGTTTCTACAGTTAAAGCAGTGGTTATTGAAGATAGATTAGGAACACAAGAGTTTCCTGAAATTTTAAAATCAACTCCAGGAGTTTATGCTACAAAAGCTGGTGGTGGATTTGGAGATGGAAAACTAACTTTAAGAGGGTTTAATTCTGAAAACATTGCAGTAATGATTAACGGTGTACCAGTTAATGACATGGAAAACGGTCGTGTTTATTGGTCAAACTGGGCTGGTTTGTCAGACGTTACAAGTGCAATGCAAGTACAACGTGGTTTAGGTGCTTCTAAAGTTGCTGTGCCTTCAATAGGTGGAACAATTAATATTATGTCTAAAACGACTGATGTTGAAAAAGGCGGTAATGTTGCTTCAACAGTTGGTACTGATGGATATTTAAAATATGGAGCAAAATTATCAACAGGTTTGTTAGAAAATGGTTTTGCGGTAACAATTGCAGCGGCTAAAACTACAGGTGATGGTTTTGTAGATGGAACACAGTTTACAGGATATAATTACTTTATTAATTTATCTAAACAAATAAATGAAAAACATAAATTGTCTTTAACTTCTTTTGGAGCACCACAAAGACATGGTCAACGTCAAAATAGATCTTCTATTGCAACAATAAGAAACTCAGAAAGAGGTATTCGTTTTAACCCAGATTGGGGTTATAAAAACGGACAAGTAGTTCATGTTGAAGATAACTTCTATCACAAATCTCAAACATCTTTAAATCACGATTGGACAATCTCTGACAAATCATTTTTAACAACTGCATTATATGCCTCTTGGGGTAATGGTGGTGGCGGTGGTACTGCTGGTTCTAACAGAAATTTATTCAATACAAGATTAGGAAACGAATATCAACCAATCAATTTAGATAATATCGTTGCTATTAACAAAGCAAATGGTGCTTTAGGTTCTGAAGCAATATTAAGAGCTTCGAGAAATGACCACAGCTGGTATGGAGTTTTATCTACGTATAAAACAGAATTATCAGATAACCTTAATTTACTTGCAGGTATTGATTTAAGAACATATACAGGTTCGCATTTTAGAGAAGTAACTGATTTATTAGGAGGAGAGTATTTCTTTGATGATAGCGATATTAACAATTCAAATAATGCAAAACAAGTAGGAGATAAATTTGCTTATAATAACGACGGTCAAGTTGGATGGCAAGGTTTATTTGTTCAAGCAGAATATAATAAAGAAAAATTAGCTGGTTTTGTTTCTGCTTCTTT
>JALSLZ010000017.1 GCA_026988075.1 Flavobacteriaceae bacterium | reverse complement strand
AAAAGGTAGTTTGTCTTCTTGTGAGTTATAGGCGTTTCCTGTAAAAACAACAACGATATCTAATTCGGTAAAAACCATAATATATTGTCCTCCATTTCCGAGTGCGGTTTTAGAAACAAACATTTTATTGTCGGTTTTAAATGGAATATTCCACCATAAATAACCGTAATCAACTGCTGCTATTTTTGTTTTTGGAGTTGTAGATTCTTCAATCCAATGTTTAGATACGATTTGGTCTTCGTACCATTTTCCGTTATTAAGTATTAATTGACCAATTTTTGCCATATCACGAGATGTCATATACAATCTTTTAGCAGATGGAATAACTTTTTTACTTGAAGTATGACTCCAAGTTTTATTTGTTATGCCTAATGGGTTAAATAAATATTTGTCAGCAAACTTATCGATTGTCATTCCCGATGCTTGACTTATTATTTCTGCTATCATAACGGTTCCAATTGAGCAATAATTTGAAACAGTTCCAGGTTCGTTTACCATAGGTAAATTGATTGCGTATTGAAGCCAGTCTTTCTTTTTGTATATTTTATCTTCTTGTCCTTTTGATTTTTTGTCCCAATCGTTACAATCAAGTCCGCTTGACATTGTTAAAAGGTGTTTTATGGTAATTCTTTCTTTTTGATTGTCAATATTTTTTTTAGCTATTGGATGTTTAAGATATTTTGAAATCGGATCATTAATGTTATTAATAAATCCTTTGTCAATTGCAATGCCTAATAAAATAGAACGTATGCTTTTTGTAGCAGATCGAAGGTCGTGTTTTTGATTTAGAACTTGACCGTTTAGATATTCTTCAATTATAATTTGATTGTTTTTGACCAATAAAATACTTTGAATTTTGTTTTGTCTATTTTTTAATTGATTAAACATCTTAAAAATTAGTGTTGTATCAATGTTTTGTGATTTTAGGTCGTTTGTTTGCCATCCATCTTTAAGTTTTTTTGGTTTAGAATAAATGTAGGTATTTTGTCCGAAACAAAATCCATTAATCAATAAACTTATAATTATTAAGGTAGCTGTCTTTTTCATGATTGATAATAACTAAAATACATCAGTAACTTTAATTTTTTGATTGGTTTCAAAATCGTATAAAGTTAACCTTCTTAAGGTATAATAATCAATCCAAACTTTTTCTAAAGCATTTAAATATTGAATTATTGCTTGGTCTTTTTCTTGTTGAGCTAAATTTAAATCCGTTATTGTTATTTTACCTAAAATGTATCTTTTCTTTGTTATTTCGTAACGCTTTAAAGCAATTTCTTTTGCTTTATCGGATGTTTTTAAAAAAGATTTTTGATTGGACCAGTTTAGTGTATGTAAATAAATTTCTTGTTCAAATGCTTGTTTTTCTTCTGTTATATTGGTGTCAACTAAGTCTAAATTTGCTTTTGCCATTTTGCGTTTTGATTTTGCAACGCCCCAATCAAAAATAGGTATGCCCAAAGTTAATGTAACATTTTGTTGTTTATTAAAATCGTTAAACAATTCATTAAAAACAGGTCCTTGTTGCGATACACCTAAATTGGCTCTAACGTTTAATTCTAATTTGTTTTCGCCTTTAACTCTTGCTAATTCTTTTTCGGCTTCTAATCGTCGTCTTCTAAATTCAATAACCGATTTTCTGTTTGATTTTGCTTCTTCAATTGCTTTTTCTGGGTCAACATCAAAGATTTCTAATTTTGATGGTGCAACCAATGCTACGTCTTGATCTTTTAAACCTAAATACCTGCCTAAATTTTGCGTTGCTCTTTTTAAAGCTATTTCATTTTTAATTACATTGTTTTTAGATTTTAACAAGCTTAATTCCATTTGCAGCAAATCGTTTTCGGCAATTTTACCCATGCTAAATCGTGCTTTTGCAATTTGAAATAAGGTATCTTGATTAGATAGATTTTTTTCTGATATTTTTAACTGCTTCTGAACTTTTAGTAATCTAAAAAATCGTGTGGATGTATTTAATGCTATTTGTTCCATACTTTCTACAAAATCTTTTTTTGACTCTTCTAAAATTAAGGGTTCTATCTTTTTATTCCATTTATAGGGATTGTAAAATAATGAGTTTTGAAAATAGTTAATAGAAAAAGGAATAACAGAATAGCCGGTTTTTGGGTTGTCGCCATAAATGTCAATTCGTTCTACTTGTGTGTTTAATGAAAACGAACCACCAGTATATGGTACACTTTGGGTTATGGATAAGTTGGCATCTAATCTGGATTGATTTTGATTTACAAAAATATCTTGTCCGTTATCGTTAACAATACGCCTTGTTGAATTAGAATACGAAGGTAAAGTAGCATCAATTCTTATCTGTGGTAAAAAAGTGGATTTGAAATTTTTAAAGCGCCAATAATTAACCTGTTTTTTATTAATGGCAGCTTTGTAATCAACCGATTTCTCTTGAGCTAATTTAATGGCATTCTTTAATGATATTTTGTTGTTTGTTTGTGCATAAAACAAAAAAGGAACAATTAATACACTTGTTACTATTATTTTTTTAATCATAATTTTATTTATTATTCGGTTCTAATTGCTTCAATTGGTCGTTTGTTAGCCGCAGATTGCGCAGGCGCAATGCCAAAAATAAGACCAATAAAAGTAGCTACAAAAAAGGAAAGTAATATGGAATTGAGCGATAGAATGGTTTCGATACCTGTTGTTATTTCTAAGATGTATGAAGAAAATATCCCTAATAAAATGCCTAATATTCCGCCACCAAGACTAATTAAAACAGATTCTGATAAAAACTGTAATATTACATCTTGTTTAGTTGCTCCAATAGCTCTGATAATACCAATTTCTTTTGTTCGTTCTAAAACGGATGCCAACATAATATTCATAATACCAATACCGCCGATAAGTAAAGAAATACCAGCAATGATACTTAAAACAATATTAAATATTTGCTTGGTTTTTTGTTGCTGTTTTAACAATTGAATAGGAATAGAAATTTCGAAATCTAACACACTATTGTGCTTGCGTTTGAGCATTTTACTTATAATTTCGGAAGTTGCTTTTAATTCATTTGAATTAGATACTTGGATGGTTAATTTATCTATTTGATGATAATTACCTCTCGAAATTCTTTTTTTTGGTCCATTTTGATTGCCCGAAAAGAAAATCATTCCACCACTATCATCCATTGGTTTGTCAACTATTTTTTTACGATCATTATATCTTACTAAAAATGTTTTAATAGGTATGTAGACATCTTTATTTAAATCTCTTATACCTAATTCTTCTTGCGCTTTTGTTGATATAAATTTTTCTTTTATAACACCAACAACTTGTAACCAAACATCTTTTACTTTAATGTATTTACCTAAAGCGCTTTGCCCTGTAAATAGTTTTTTTTCAATGCTTTTACCAATAATACAAACTGGTAGTGCATTTTCTGTCTGTCTTTTAGAAAAATTACTTCCTTTTTCTATCGCTATATTTGATACTTCGAAAAACGAATCGTAAACGCCAATTAATTTAACCGATCGTTGTCTTCCGTTATTTATTACATAAGTATCTAAAATCACTTCTGGACTTATATGTTTAACCGTTGGTATGTTTTTTAAAATACTTTGTGCATCTAATAAGTCTAAACCTTTTGAAAAACGTTTTGTTTCGTCTTGTCCTTCGTCTACGGTTTTATCATCATCTTTTTCAGGGATAGGTGTAATTACAATATTATTTACACCAACTAATTCTAATTGAGCAAGAATTTCTTTTTCGGCACCTTTACCAATGGCAAGCATAGTAATTACAGCTGCAACTCCAAATATAATACCTAAAGCGGTTAGTAAAGTTCTAACTTTATTTGTTTTTATTACTCTAAAAGCTTCACTAAAATTTGATTTAAGTTTTTCTAAAAGTATTTTATCTATCATTATTCTAAACGTTTTATACTTTTATCTTCTTGTCCTTCGGGCATATTTAAGTAAACGGTTTGGTTTTCTTCCAAACCTTTATTTACAATAACTTGATTGTTATTTGCAAGTCCTAATTCAATTTGTTTCTTTTCTATAGAGTAACCAGATTTTAAAAACACATAGCTAATACTGTCTTTTGAAAACACAGATTCTAAAGGTATCATTAAAACATCGTCAATTTTATTAGTTAAAATACGATTTGATGTTGTCATTCCAGGTTTTATATTTTCATCAATTTCCTTTAATTTAACCAACACTTGAAATACTTTAATGTCTGAACCTCTTTTCTTTTCACCAACATTAGCTACATTGGTAATAACGCCTTCTAACTCAATATCGGGAAATGCGTCAAAGCCAACTTTTACAGGCAAGTCTTTTTTAATTTGTCTTATATCCACTTCATTAGCATAAGTTTTAGACTCCATTTTTGTTAAATCAGGTAAACTTGCAATAGATGGATCCCAAGGACTAATTGATGAGCCTACTTTTTTCTTTTCTCCATTCCAACTTTTAACATAAGTTAGCATTCCTGGTGATTCAGAAAATATGGTAAACGATTTTCTTAAATCGGTTAAGGCGGTTAGTTTTTTTCTAATTTTAGAAACTTCAGTACCAACTTCAATCATTTTAGCTTTTGCTTGTCTTTGTTTAATGCTGTAATTCTCTTTACTTTCTTTAATGTCACGTTCTAACTTAATGACTTTAATTTCTAACTTTTTAATAGTTGCAGGTGGTTCGTAAATAGACTGTTTTAGTTCTAATTTGGTTTCTTCAATAGAAAACAACATATCTCTAATTGAGTTTCTGTTTTGCTTTAATGATAAGGTGGTGTCTAATTTTTGTTGTGTAAATTTAGACTCGGCTGATTCTAAATTTAATTGAGCATCGATAATTTGTTCGTTTACTCCAGAAGGATCTAATCTACCAACATAATCGCCTGCTTTGATAATTGTTCCTTCGGGAATTAAATCTTGAATTTTAACCTCTCTTAATTTAAATTTTCTAAGGTTTGATGGTCCTTTAATTTTTTTTAAACTGGTTGATTGTACTTCTCCAGACACAATAACTTCACTAATGAAATCACCTTTTATTACTTGTGTTGTAATTGAGATATTTGTTGATTTATCTTTGTTGTAATAGAAGTAAAATACAATAATTGCAGCTAATGCAGCTATTGAAAGAATGGTTTTTTTGTTTTTCAAAATTTAAGATTTAATAGTTTGGTTTTGTATATAACACAAAAATAGTGCCGTAAGGCACTATTTTATGTTAATAAACTACTAATATTAAGATATATTGTCAATAATATAATTTAAAGTTGTACTTGGTCGCATAGCCTTACTCATTTTTTCTTCATCAATAACATAATAACCACCAATGTCTACTTTTTTACCTTGAGCAGCGAGTAGTTCCTTATTAATTGTTGTTTCGTTTTCTTTTAGAGCTTGATATGCTTTTGTAAAAATAGTTTTTAATTCGGCATCTTTGTTTTGATTTGCTAAAGCTTCTGCCCAATACATTGCTTCATAAAAATGAGAGCCTCTATTGTCGTGCTCATTTACTTTACGTGATGGTGATTTTTTACATTCTAAATATTTATCTGTAGCATCGTCTAAAGTTTCGGCAAGTATTTTAGCTTTGTTGTTATTAAATTTGTCACCAATAAAATCTAAAGAAACTGCTAAGGCTAAAAATTCTCCAAGCGAATCCCAACGTAAATGACCTTCTTTAATAAATTGTTGTGCGTGTTTTGGAGCCGAACCACCAGCACCAGTTTCAAATAAACCGCCACCATCCATTAATGGTACAATAGAAAGCATTTTTGCCGATGTTCCTAATTCTAAAATAGGAAATAAATCGGTTAAAAAATCACGTAAAACATTTCCTGTTACTGAAATAGTATCTTCGCCTTTTTTAATTCTTTCTAAGGTAAAATGTGTTGCTTTTTCGGTTGAAAGTATTTGTATATCTAAACCTTTAGTATCGTGGTTAGGTAAATATTGATTTACTTTTTTGATAATTTCAGCATCATGCGCTCGATTTTCATCCAACCAAAAAACAGCAGGAATACCTGTTGCTCTTGTACGAGATACGGCTAATTTTATCCAATCTTGAATAGGTAAATCTTTTGCTTGACACATACGCCAAATATCGCCTTGTTCTACATGGTGTACTAATAATATATCTTCTGATTGATCAATAACATAAACTTTTCCGCTTTTAGCGATTTCAAAAGTTTTATCATGCGAGCCGTATTCTTCTGCTTTTTGCGCCATTAAACCTACGTTTGGTACTGTACCCATTGTGGTTGGGTCAAAAGCACCATTTTTTTTACAAAAATCAATAGTTGCAGCATATAAACCAGCATAACTACTATCTGGAATTATTGCTTTGGTGTCTTGTTGTTTACCATCTTCATTCCACATTTGTCCAGAAGTTCTAATCATTGCAGGCATTGAAGCGTCAATAATTACATCACTTGGTACGTGTAAATTTGTAATTCCTTTATCCGAATTAACCATAGCTATAGCTGCACCTTTATTAAAGGCAGCTTCTATATCCATTTCTATTTCTTTTTGCTTGTCAGCGGATAATTCGTTTAAATTACTTAATAAGTTGCCAAAGCCGTTATTAACATTTACGCCTATTTTTTTAAATGTTTCGTTGTGTTTTCTGAAAAGATCTGCAAAATAAGTGCGTACTGCATGACCAAAAATTATTGGGTCAGAAACTTTCATCATGGTTGCTTTCATGTGTAAAGAAAGTAAAATGCCTTTATCGTTTGCATCTTTCATTTCAGCCTCTAAAAAACTTAGCAATGATTTTTTTCGCATAACTGAAGCGTCAATAATTTCGCCATTTAATAATGGAAAATTTTCTTTTAGTATCGTTTTGTTGCCTTCTGCGTCTACATGCTCTATACGAATATTTGTTGCATCTTTAACGGTAACTGATTTTTCAGTATGAAAAAAATCGCCTTCTTGCATTGTTGCAACATGTGTTTTAGAGTCAGATGACCAAGCGCCCATTCTGTGTGGATTTTTACGAGCAAAGTTTTTTACTGCTTTTGGTGCTCTACGGTCAGAATTTCCTTCACGTAAAACAGGGTTTACAGCCGAACCTTTTGCTTTACCATATTTTTTTAATATGTTTTTATTTTCTTCAGTATCTGAATTTTCAGGATAATCTGGTATTGCAAAACCTTTGTTTTGTAATTCTTTTATTGCTGTTTTGAGTTGTGGTACAGATGCTGATATGTTTGGTAGTTTAATAATATTTGCTTCTGGTTGTTTTGCTAAGACGCCTAACTCTGCTAAAGCATCGTTTACTCGTTGGTTTTTTGGTAAAGTATCATTAAAAATTGCTAATATTCTTGCAGAGAGTGAAATATCTTTTGTTTGAAAAGTGATTCCAGAAGTTGCTGTAAATGCTTGTACAATTGGTAAAAAAGAACGTGTAGCTAAAGATGGTGCTTCGTCAGTTTTTGTATAAATGATTTGTTGTTTTGACATGTTATGTAGGTTTTGTATTATTTAACCGAAAATTGCTAAAAACAGTATCGGTTTTTTTTAATTTTTACAAAGATACGTCTTAAGCGTAAAAAAAATAGTAAGAATTTAAAAATAATTAGCTACTGTAATCAATATGCACTAATAATTTAAAGGTTTTTTACGAATTTGATATGTGTTTGTTGTTTTATAATGTGTTTATCTTGAAATGAAAAACAAATGTTTACAAGTTTTATTATTCGTTTTACTGATTTATAGCATTAATAATTACCTTTGTATTATGAAATTAAATTTAACAAAACCAATCGCATTTTTCGATTTAGAAACTACAGGTATTAATATTGCTAAAGACCGAGTTGTCGAAATTTCAATTTTAAAAATTCTTCCTAACGGAAATAAAGAAAGTAAAACATGGTTGGTAAATCCAGAAATGGAAATACCAGTAGCTTCAAGTGAGATACATGGAATTACGAATGAAAAAGTCGTTACCGAACCAACTTTTAAAGAATTGGCGCCAGAAATTATTAAAATGATTGATGGTTGTGATTTGGCTGGGTTTAACTCTAACAGATTTGATATTCCTTTACTGGCAGAAGAAATGTTACGTACAGGTTTTGACTTTTCAATGAAAGATAGGTTAGCAATAGATGTACAAACCATTTTTCATAAAAAAGAACAAAGAACTTTAAGTGCTGGTTACAAATTTTATTGTGATAAAGATTTAACCGATGCGCATTCTGCTGAAGCAGATACTAAAGCAACGTATGAAATTTTACTTGCTCAAATAGAAAAGTACGATGATTTAGAAAATAACATGGAAGTTTTAAATGAATATTCACATCATAATAAACGAGCTGATTTTGCTGGGTTTATTTTGTTTAATGACGATGATGAAGAAATATTCTCTTTCGGAAAGTATAAAGGTCAAAAAGTAATAGATGTGTTTAAACAAAATCCGGGTTATAATAATTGGATTCAAAATGCTGATTTTCCGTTATACACAAAAAAAGTACTAAAAAAAATAAAAGATAATATGTCTGGTTCTAATTATAGTTTAGACGATTTAAAGAAAAAATTTAATAGCTAATATTAAATTGTTTATTTGTGTTTTTGTTACTTTGTTTATTTGGTGTTAATTGCTATTGTAAACGAAAATTCTGTAATCTGTTTTTTTTAATGAAGCCATATAGCAAACAAACTACCAATATAAATCGTTTATTTTGCCACTCCTTTTCTTTAAAAAATAGATTCATAACATTGGCTATGGATAGATTTTTATTCATCAATGAGTAATAAAATAATTAAATTTCTTTTAGTTTATTTGAAAATACAATTGATATAATAACTCAAACAAACAAAAAAAGACTGCCTATATAGGCAGTCTTTTTAATTGTATTAATTCGGTTTTCTTTTTAGAAAATATAACGTAAACCAAATTGCATTTGCCATCTTGACAATAAGCTTGGATCGTAAGTAAAAGTTTCTTCTACGCTACCATCAAAAGTGTAAGCTGGAATATGAGTCACAGGATCTACACTAACTCCAATTGGAGATACGTTTTTAGGTACTTGTACAACACCCCATTTTGAGTTAATCATATTACCTGCATTTAAAATATCAATACTAAACTGTATTTTGTTAGCTTTGTTTATTTTATAATCTTGCATTATTTTAATATCAAACTTAGATCTCCAAGGAGATAAAGCGCCGTAACGTTCTGCATAACCACCACGATTTTCGCTTAAGTATTTGTCTTGTTTGATGTATTCATTCCAAGCAGCTGATTGTCCTGCTACAGGAAAATTCATTGTTGCTAATTCTGATTCAGTTGGTATGTAAATTAAATCATTGTTTTGGAATGAAGAATCGTTGTTTATGTTACCTGCGTACGTGTAAGAAAAACGTCCACCTTGTGCATATTCAAAGAAAGTAGAAAAAGTAGTTGCCCATTTGGTTTTATATTCCCATTTTTTAGAAACTACACCAATAACTCTGTGTTTGTCACCGTATTTTGAGTGTGATAAGACAGCTTCATTAGCATCACCTAAATTAGGATTAAAATCAAAAGCATCACCAGTAATTTCTGCTTCAATAGAGTTAACCGATTTTGCTTCCATAAAGTTGTACGCTAAACTTGCATATAATTTATTATCGAAAGATTTTTCAACTTTAAATGTTGTATTTAAAGCATATCCTTTATCAGAATTTGTAAATACATATGCATTTCTTGCTCCAAAATTACTCGCTTCATAAATAGGTCTATCATCAACACCTACTAAATTACCAGTTGGTTTACTTAAACCCCAGTTTTGAACATGTGCTGCAACTAAATCTTTTGTGTATGAAAAATCTGCAGATGCAATTATACCATTTTCAAATTTATTATCAAGTCCAAAACTTGATTTCCAAACTCTTGGCCATTGAAAATCTTTATCTACAATTTGAAAATATCCATCACTAGCACCACTTACTTGATTTCCTAACCAAACAAAAGGTAATCTACCAGTAAATATACCTGTTCCACCACGAACTTGTAAAGTTTTATCTCCTTTTGCATCCCAATTAAATCCTAATCTTGGCGATATAATTGCTTTGTTTGTAGGTAATACAGTTGAGTTTAATTTTACTTTATTATCTATTGCTGGATCATACGTTTCAGGGTCAAAATAATCAGCAGTATCACTTCTTGTAGCTCCATTATCTGTATCGATGTACTTTTGAATTAAATCAGAAGTGTTAAAATACATTGGTTTGTCAATTCGTAAACCAAGAGTTAACTTGAAATTGTCAGTTGCCGACCATTCGTCTTGAGCATAACCTGCTAATTGACCTACATTTAATTCTGCTAAAGCCCATCCACCATCATTACCAGCACCTGCTGCGTTTAAATTAGTGTATTGTGATTCGGCATAAGCAAAATTAGAAGCTAATATTCCATTAGGATCTGCTGCATCTGCTAAAAATGTAGCCATATCAGGGAAGGCGCTAAAATTACCGTAATAATTACCGTGAGTACCAAAAGTTGCAAAATTATCATAAGCAACAAGGTTAAATGAATTTTTAAACATAAATTTTTCAAAATTAAATCCAAAAGTTACATTATGTTTGTTTAATAATACATTTACGTTGTCAGAGATTTGAAATACTCTTTGATCTAATTTATTATGTACAGAAAATGGTTCGTGACCAGCAACTATATAAGTAGAGTTATTTCCATTTTGGATGTTGATAACAGGTGCTGGACTTGATTTAGGATTTCTAAAATCGTCAAAATGCGTATAGCCCATTTGGAATTTATTAGAAATTTTATCAGAGAAATCTGAATTTAATTCCACTAAAAACGATTGTATTTTATTATTAATTTCGTAACCTGAATTTTCGAACTGTAATGTGTTGAAATTTGGGCCACGTGAAGTAATTGCAGTTGGATGTGCAGGTTTATCTTTCGAAGCATTTAAAAAATTATAGACGAAAGCTAATTTATGTTTGTCGCTTATATTGTAGTCTAATTTAACAATACCTTTAGTTGAACCTGAATCATGAGTAAACCCTTGAATTGCTCCAGTGTTATATCCAAAATTAGTTGATAAGGCATTTTGAACCAATACCATATCGCTTAATAGTACAGAAGATTCGTTAATACCAGTTGTAGCATCACCATTATTTGGAATCCAGTTTGAACCTGCGTCTGTTCTGTTTTCTTTTTCAAAATTAGCAAAGAAAAATAATTTATTTTCAATAATTGGTCCACCAACACTTACACCATATTGTAATTGTTTTAATTCTGGTACAAAAATATCTTCGCCTTGTACTTTAGAACCTGTTAAATTTTGATTTCTGTTAAAACCATAAACAGTACCGTGAAATTGATTAGTACCAGATTTTGTAACTGCATTTACAGCTGCACCAGTAAACCCTGATAAAGCAACATCATAAGGTGCAGTTGAAACTTGAATTTGCTCAATTGCATCAATAGATATTGGCGAAGAACCAGTTTGTCCTCCAGGAGTTGCTGCGTCTAAACCAAATGGGTTGTTGAAAATAGAACCATCTAATGTAAAGTTGTTAAATTGGTCGTTTCTACCACCAAAAGAACCGCCACTTGAAGAAGGGTCCATTCTGTAAAAATCTGCTGCAGAACGAGAAATAGAAGGCATTGTTCTTAATTCTTTTGAACCAATACTTGTTTCTGCACCTGTTCTACCACTACTAAATGTTCCGTTTTTCTTAACGTCAATTACAATAGCTTCTAATACTTCGCCAGCTTGAGCCATTTTAACATCTAAGTTAAATGTTTGCCCTAATTGTAAAAATACGCCAGTAATTTCTTGGTCTTGAAAACCGACATAACTTACAGTTACTGTATAAGGACCGCCAACTTTCATGTTTCTGATAGCGTAAGCACCACTAAATTGACTTACCGACCCATATTTAGATCCTGTTGGTGTATGTACGACAACTACACTTGCGCCTGCTAAAGGTTCGCCAGTGTCGTCTGATACCATACCGCTCATTGATGATGTTGTTGTTTGAGAGAAACCCAAAACAGAAATCATCATTAAAATAATAATTGAAAATTTGTTCATTGTGTTTGTTTTTGATTATGCTGCAAAAATAATATAAAAGTTAGTTTTTATAAACATTTCTTTAACAATTTATTAACGTTTTATTGTTAATTACTTTTTAGCTAACTGTAAAATTAATTATTAGCTAACTTTAGCGTAATAATTGTAACATTTTTGTAACTTTGTTTTCTTATCTTAAAATCTATTACAAATGAGTAGAATAGCAGAATCTGAATTAATACTAAATCCTGATGGAAGTGTTTATCATTTAAATTTACAGCCAGAAAATATTGGTGATTTAATAATATTTGTAGGTGATCAAAATAGAGTGCCAAAAGTCGCCAAACATTTTGATTCGATTGAATTTGAAACTCAAAAGAGAGAGTTTAGGACAATTACAGGTTTTTTTAAAGGTAAAAAAATATCAGTTATGTCTACTGGTATTGGTCCTGATAATATTGATATTGTAGTTAATGAACTCGATGCCCTGGTTAATATAGATTTAAAAACACGTACTGTAAAGAAAGAACATAAATCATTAAGTATTGTTAGAATTGGAACTTCTGGCTCTTTACAAAAGGAGATTTCTGTAGATAGTTTTGTTTTAGCAAAATACGGTTTAGGTTTTGATGGTATGTTGCATGCTTATGATTGCGAACATATTCTTGAAAAAGACATGGAAGATGCTTTTATTAAGCATACCAATTATAGCAATAGAAAATCAAGACCTTATATAGTTGAAAATGATTCAAAATTGGCAGCTAAATTAATGTCTGATACTATTTATGCAGGTATTACAGGAACTGCAGGAGGATTTTATGGTCCTCAAGGTAGAATTTTGCGTTTGGCAATTCAAGACAATGAGTTAAATAGTAAAATTGATTCTTTTAATTATAACGGAATTCAAGTTACTAACTTAGAAATGGAAACATCGGCAATTTATGGTTTGTCAAAATTATTAGGTCATAAAGCGGTTTCTATGAATTGTATTATTGCAAATAGAGCTAACGGTACATTTAGTAATGATCCTTACAAAGCTGTTGAAGAATTAATTATATATACCTTAAATAAGTTAGTTGAATAATTTTGAAGAAGAATTATTAACCAAAAGTGATGCAATAAGCAAATTAATAAATCAAAAAAAATACTAATAGTATCTTCCGTTTGGGTTGAGCCAAATTCTTCCGCTGCAGGCAGTAGAATGTTACAGCTTGTACAGGTTTTTCTATCTAAAAAATGGCAGGTAACTTATGCAAGTACAGCAATAAATAAGAACAATGCTTTTGATTTGTCTAATTTAGGAATTGATTCCGTTTCTATTGAACTTAATAATTCTAATTTTGATGATTTTATAGTCAGTTTGCAGCCTGATATCGTGCTGTTTGATCGCTTTATTGTAGAAGAACAATTTGGTTGGAGAGTATCTGAAAAGATTCCGAATGCAATAAAAATATTAGATACCGAAGATTTGCATTGCCTTAGAAATGCTCGTGAAATTGCTTTAAAAAACAACACAAAATTTATTGTTAAAGATATTTTAAAAAATGATGTAGCTAAAAGGGAAATTGCAAGTATATTACGTTGTGATTTATCATTAATTATTTCGACTTTTGAAATGGAAATTCTTAAAAAAACAGCTAAAATAGATGAAAATCTATTGCATTATGTTCCGTTTTTATTTGAGCCAATTACAGATAAACAAATTAATAGCTTGCCAAATCTTGACAATAGAAACCATTTTTATTTTATAGGAAATTTTTTGCATAAGCCAAATTATGATGCGGTATTGTATTTAAAAACACACATTTGGCCAGAAATATCAAAACAAATACCAAAAGCAGAGCTGCATATTTATGGAGCGTATCCATCACAAAAAGTAACGCAACTAAATAATAAAAAGGAGCGGTTTTTTATTAAAGGTAAATTAAATGATTTGTCTTGCTTAAAGCAATATAAAATTTGCCTTTCTCCATTACGGTTTGGTGCTGGAATAAAAGGTAAGCTTAGCGAGGCAATGCAAAACGGAACGCCAAGTATTACCACAACCATTGGTTCGGAAGGTATGCATGCAAATTTACCTTGGAACGGATTTGTTAAAAATGAGGCAACTGAAATCTCTGATGCAGCTATAAACTTATATACCAATCAAAAATTATGGAAAGAATTACAAACTAATGGATTTTCGATTATTAATAAATTATACAATAAAAAGCATCATTCAGCATTGTTAATTGATAGGTTGTATGGTTTAGAAAAGAACCTTTCAAAACATAGAGAAGCTAATTTTATAGGCGAAATTTTACAACATCACACACTAAAAAGCACAAAATACCTTTCTAAATGGATAGAAGAAAAAAATAAAGTGTAATTTGTTTTCAATTCATTTAAATGGAATACTTTTGTTTAATTAAAAATAAATAAATTGAATTTTTACAGTAACGGAAAGCTTTTAATAACTGGAGAATACCTTGTTTTAGATGGTGCTAAATCTTTAGCATTACCTACAAAGCAAGGTCAAAGTATGACTGTGAAAATAAATGCAGATAATAAAAACGGACTCATAACTTGGCATAGTTTTGATGAGAATAATAATATTTGGTTCGGTTGTGAAATCGACAAAAAAACTTTCAAAGTCATCAAATCTACTAATGTAAATATTGCTATTACTTTAACTCGTATTTTTCAAGAAGTTAGAAAATTAAAAAATGATTTTTTAATTTTGGATAATAATATTCAAATTAGTACAAAACTCAGCTTTAATACTTCTTGGGGTTTAGGTACATCTTCTACCTTAATAAATAACATTGCATCTTGGGCAAAAGTGGATGCTTTTCAATTGCAATTTAAAATTTTTGGAGGTAGTGCTTACGATATTGCTTGTGCTCAACATGATAACCCGATTGTCTATTCTTTAAATAAACAAGAGCCAATTGTTAAAGAAGTTGCTTTTAATCCTCAATTTAAAAGTCAATTATTTTTCATCCATTTAAATCAAAAACAAAACAGTAGAGATGCTATTAAAAATTACAGAAAAAATAAATTAACTAATTCAAATCTAATTGAAAGTATTTCAGAAATAACAGCGCAAATAGTAAGAACCAATTCACTAACCGAATTTGAATACTTAATAAATAAGCACGAAACAATTATTTCTAAATCTATTGGTATTGAGCCTATTCAGAAAAGCTTATTCAAAGATTATTTTGGGCGGATAAAAAGCTTAGGTGCTTGGGGCGGCGATTTTATTTTAGCAACAGGTAATAGTGATAGCCTTTCTTACTTTAAAAAAAAAGGCTATCAAACTATATTGACTTATGGCAATATGATTAAATAATTAGTTGTTTTCGTTATAAATTCTTTAATTTTTTTGATAATCCATTTTTGTGCATTAAGACTGAAATGGCTTTTAATTTAAAATAGGGCATACTCATATATATGTAACCACCATTTCCTACTCGTTTACTATTTCCTCCCCAAGAATTTTTAACTTTAAAATACTTATTACCATTTTGGTCTTGTATAATACCAACAATATGCATTAAATGATCGTCGGTTGTATTGTAATTTTCAAATTCTTGTTGCCTGTATTCTGGAGTGATTTCTTTTTCTAACACCAACTCTTTTAAAGATTTTTCTTGATCAGATTCATTAAATGGAATAATTGCTTTTCCATATTTAGCAGAAAAAGTTTTTTCAGAAACATCAACATCTAAAGCTATAGTATAACCATTAATTAACGCATCTGTTGTTAGTTTAACAAAATCGTTTAATGGTAAATTATACATACTTCCGTTAGAAAAATTATCTGGTATATTTAACACAAACGATTTGTTATATGGTACATGAGTAAACGAAGTAAGTGTTACGTAGTTATCGGTGTTTAATTGTAACATTTTCGCAAATTGCTTTGGCGTATATTTTTCGTTTTCATAGGTAAACTCCGTTGGTATTTTTCCTATTTCAGTGTCTAAAATTTTTGAAATAGCAGCTTTCCAGTTAGGGTTGTCAGAATGTTTGTCATTTTTTATGTAGCTGTCTAATATCGTTTTTACAGCAGGTACAATTTTAGTGTGATTGTATGTTTTATCATCTAATTTGATTCCGCTAAAAGTAATTTCTGGTACTAAACCGTTATCTCGTATTGAGTTGATAACATCATGAGCAAGACCACCTTGGCTAAATTGAATTTTACCTTGACGCATTACATAATTCCACGCTTTATCTTCATAGATATTTCTAACAGTGTACATTTCTGAAATATCAATGTTTTTTTTAGTTATTCTGTATATTTCACTTTCTATAAATGATGATGTAGAAAAGCTCCAACACGTACCAGTATTTCCTTGACTTTTAACAGATGATGCTTCTATGTCTACAACTGGTGTAAATTTATACTCTTGTGCATTTAAGCTAATTATTGATGCTACTATTGCTATTAAAATTAAAAAATGTTTCATTATTTATTTTTTTAAATGGATTTAATTATTGTTTTCATCTTCTGGGGTTTCTTCTTCATCTTCTTCTTTCTCTTCTTTTTTAGGTTTTTCTTTACTGATTTTTCTCAATTCTAAAACGCGTTCTACATTTTGATAATAACCTTCTTTATTTGGGTCGTCAGAAGATATTTTTGTAAATCCGTTTTTGTAATATTTTAAGGCTTTTTTATAATCTTTGCCAGTTTCGTAATACCAACCAATATAGTAATCTCCAACAGGTGATTCTGGGTATAAACGGTTTATCATTTTGCCAAACTCTTCTAAGTAATCGCCATCTTCTTGATCCATAATTATGCCTTCAATAGCATAAATATCACGTTCTCTAATTTTGATGTTTGCACCAAATAAATATTCAATTTCTACATATTTTTTTTCTAAATATTCAATGGCTTCTGGCGGACTTAATTTTGAGACTTTGTTTTTAAATTCTTCTTTTGATATTGCTGAGTATTGGTCAAAAACAAAACCTAACGAACTGGCAATGCCTTGACCAATTGAAGAAACTTTAGTTGCATCATTATACTCATCGTATCTATAATTAAATAATTCATTTTTTGATGCTGTAAGTAAATTGTCAATATTACTAACTGTTTTTTGTTTATTAGCTCCGTTATAATCTCCAGAAATTATATAATAGTAGGTGCTATATTCTAATGTTGGAATTTTATTATGTAACATACTTGTAATATCTAAAGCATAACTCGGGTTTAGATTGATGTAAGCTTGAAATGCAGGGTCTTCTTCGATTAAAAAATAATTAATGTAATTAGCAGTTAAGGTATTACCAACAATTGTTTTAAATGGTGAGATACGATAATTACTATCCATATAATTCAATACTTCATTTCTGATGAATTTATAAAATGCAGTACTTTTTTCTGTAGGCATACTAGTTAATCTATCATATTCACAATCTGAATTTCGTTCTTTTGGTTGACTTTGGTTTTGACTTATACCAACAATAATTTGTTCTGGCGCTTTATCTTTATCAGCAAATAGTTTAGCATTAGACACATATACATCAAATAGGTATTCACTATCTAAGATAATTGTTAACGGATAAACTCTATCTCCATCTTTTTTATATGATTTTGGTACGTATATTTTTAAAAGTCGTGTGGCGCCTAATTCATCTGATGGAAATTCTAAAACGCTACTTTTTTGTGAAAAAATAGTATGTGTAAAAAAAAGTAAAAATAGAATTTGAAGTATTTTTTTCATAATTTATGTAGTTTTAATAATAAAGTTCGAATATAGTGAAAATTTTAAATCTTGTTATTTTGATTTTTGATTTTGTTATGTATATCTTTACATCGAAATACAAATAGCTAAAATTATGCCAAATATAAATTGGAAAACAGCCAAAGAATATCAAGATATTACTTACAAAAAATGTAATGGTGTAGCCAGAATAGCATTTAATAGACCCGATGTAAGAAATGCATTTAGACCAAAAACAACAAGCGAACTTTACGATGCATTTTATGATGCTAATGAAGATACAAGTATTGGTGTGGTTTTATTATCTGCAGAAGGACCATCGTCTAAAGATGGTATTTATTCTTTTTGTAGTGGTGGCGATCAAAGAGCAAGAGGGAAAGAAGGTTATGTAGGTGAAGATGGTTATCATCGGTTAAATATTTTAGAAGTACAACGGTTAATTCGCTTTATGCCAAAAGCAGTTATTGCTGTTGTACCTGGTTGGGCTGTTGGTGGCGGACATAGTTTGCATGTAGTTTGTGATTTAACTTTAGCCTCAAAAGAAAACGCTATTTTTAAGCAAACCGATGCAGATGTAACCAGTTTTGATGGCGGTTATGGTTCTGCTTATTTAGCTAAAATGGTTGGTCAGAAAAAAGCACGTGAAATTTTCTTTTTAGGAAGAAATTATTCTGCTCAAGAAGCTTATGATATGGGAATGGTAAATGCAGTGATACCTCATAACGAATTAGAAAATACGGCTTATCAATGGGCGCAAGAAATTTTAGAAAAATCGCCTATTTCTATAAAAATGTTAAAATTCGCCATGAATTTAACAGATGATGGTATGGTTGGTCAGCAAGTTTTTGCTGGTGAAGCAACACGATTGGCTTATATGACTGATGAAGCTAAAGAAGGTAGAAATGCATTTTTAGAGAAACGCAAGCCTAATTTTGAAAAAAAATGGATACCTTAAAATGTTGTTTTCATTTGAATATTAATATAAAATGTGCAATAAATAAAGCTATAATGAAAATAATTTGCATCGGTAGAAATTATACCGAACATATAAAAGAATTAGAAAATGAAAAACCAATAGAACCTGTTGTGTTTTTAAAACCAGATTCTGCTATTTTACCTAAAAAAATGCCTTTTTTTATTCCTGCTTGGTCTAAAGGCATTCATTATGAAGTGGAAATTTTGGTAAAAATAAATAGAGTTGGCAAGCATATTCAAACTAAATTTGCTCATAAATATTACGATGAAATTGGTTTAGGAATTGATTTTACCGATAGAGAATTACAATCTGTTTTGAAAAGTAAAGGTTTGCCTTGGGAAAAAGCCAAAGCTTTTGATGGTTCTGCGGTCATTGGTAATTTTTATAATAAAGAAGATTTTGATTTGGAAAATTTAAGCTTTCAACTTTATAAAAATCAACAATTAGTGCAAGACGGAAACTCGTCAAAAATGATGTGGAAAATTGATGAGTTAATAGCCTATGTTTCGCAATATTTTACCCTTAAGAAAGGCGATATTATATTTACTGGAACTCCAAAAGGTGTTGGCAAAACTTTTGAAAATGATGTTTTAATAGGTACAATTAATAATAAAGAGGCTTTTAAAATTAAAATTAAATAGTATTTGTATTATTAGGTTTTTAAAATCTGTAAAAAAAGTAGGTTTATTTTAATTTGCTATTATTGTGATGCCTATCGTGATCTCTTTCGGTTTTAATGGCTAATTTTTTATCAAAAGCTTTTTGTAAATTGATATTTGTTTGGTTAGCAAGGCATAAAACGACAAATAAGACATCGGCAAGTTCTTCGCCTAAATCTTTATTTTTATCGCTTTCTTTTTCAGACTGTTCGCCATATCGGCGAGAAATTATACGTGCAACTTCGCCTACTTCTTCTGTAAGTTGTGCCATATTTGTTAATTCGTTAAAATAACGTATACCATGCTTTTTAATCCAATTATCAACTGTTATTTGTGCGTTTTTTATATCCATATTTATTTATAATAAATCAACTTGTAAAATTAAATTTATTAACTTTGTACAAATTCTTTAATTAATTTAGAATAGTAAAATTATGAAAATTCATTTATTAAATACTGTTATTTCTTGGTTTTTAAAAAAAAGAAAGCATCAAATGGAATTATTTTTAAAATATCCTGTTGATGTACAAAATGAATTGTTATTAAATTTATTAAAGACCGCAAAAAATACTGAAATAGGTAAAAAATATAATTTTTCAAAAATTACTAATTTTGAAATGTATGTAAAAACAGTTCCGTTACAGCAATACGAGAGTATTGAACCAATAATTGAGCGAGTTAGAAAAGGCGAACAAAATGTAATTTGGCCTACAAAAATTAAATGGTTTGCAAAGTCTTCTGGTACTACAAATGCAAAAAGTAAATACATTCCTGTGTCTAATGAATCATTACACAATTGCCATTATAAAGCAGTAAAAGACATGCTTTGCCTTTATATAAATAATAATGATGACGCTAAAATGTTTTCAGGTAAAAACCTGCGTCTTGGCGGAAGTAGTGCTGTTTTTGAAGATAATGATACTTATTTTGGCGATTTATCTGCTATTATAATTGAAAACTTACCTCTTTGGGCAGAGTATAGTTCTGCGCCTAAGCAAAAAACCGCTTTGATTAGTAATTGGGAAACCAAAATGGATAAAATTATTAAAGAAACCATCAATAAAGATATTACTAATATTGCAGGTGTTCCTTCTTGGATGTTGGTGCTTTTAAATAAAGTGTTAGAAGTAACAAAGAAAAATAATATATTAGAAGTTTGGCCAAATTTAGAGGTTTATTTTCATGGCGGCGTAAATTTTGCGCCTTACAAAGAGCAATTCAAAAAATTAATACCGAAAGATGATTTTAGGTATTACGAAACATACAATGCAAGCGAAGGTTTTTTTGCTATTCAAGACAGAAATAATTCTTCAGAAATGTTGTTAATGTTAGATTATGGTATTTTTTATGAATTTATACCTATGCATACATTTAATGGTGAAAACTCAAAAACAATTCCGTTAAAAAACGTTGAGTTAAATGTTAATTACGCTTTGGTAATTACTACAAATTCTGGCTTGTGGCGCTATTTAATTGGCGATACAATAACCTTTACATCATTAAAACCTTACCGTATAAAAGTTAGCGGTAGAACAAAGCATTTTATTAATGCCTTTGGCGAAGAATTAATTATTGATAATACAGAAACTGCTTTACAATTTACTTGTAAAAAAACAAATTCAGAAGTGTTAGATTATACTGTTGCGCCAATTTTTATGGATAAAAATAAAAAAGGAGCACATCAATGGATTATTGAATTTTCTAAAAAGCCCAGTAATATGGATTACTTTATTAGTTTGTTAGATGATAAATTAAAAGAATTAAATTCAGACTATGAAATTAAACGTCATTTAGATATTACTTTAGAAAAACCTAAAGTCATTATTGCTAAGCATAATTTATTTTATGATTGGTTGAAAAATAAAAATAAACTTGGCGGTCAAAATAAAATTCCACGACTTCAAAACGATCGAAATTTTATAGAGCAATTACTTATACTTAATTCACTATAAATACGTTACTGTTTATTTTTTTTGATAGTATTTTATAGCTACTAAATGAGTTTTTTAAGTTGAATTATTTTTTCATTTCTTGTTTGAAAATTTGGAGTCTTTCTGTAAAATTGACAGATTTAAAACCAAGTTCTTTAACTGCTTTATCAATAATAAAACCTGTTTTTTTTGGTCTTACTGCTTTTTGGTTGAGTTTTTCTGTTAAAATGGGTTTAATTAAATCAACATTTAAATGATAAGCTTTGGCTACTTCAATAGCAATTTCGTAAATACTTAATAATTGATTACTCGAAATATGAAATATACCTTTTGCTTTTTTATTTACAGCCAATAAACAAGCTTGCGCTAAATCATCTACATAAGTTGGCATTCGGTATTGATCGGTTACCACATTGATGGTTTTATTTGCTTCTAAAGATTTTTTAACCCACAAAACAATATTACTTCTACTTGAATTTTCTGTAATTCCGTAAAGGATAATTGTTCGCAATATAGTATAATCAATAGTCGAATTAATAAGGTGTTGTTCCGATTTTAGTTTTGTAACGCCGTAATAATTAACAGGATCTGTTTTGTCGGTTTCTTTATAATAACCAGTTTCGCCATTAAAAACGAAATCAGTTGAAATATGTATTAAGTGAATGTTTAATTCTTTACATATTGTTGCTATGTTTATAACAGCATCTAAATTTATTTGCTTGCATTCAAACCGCCTTAATTCGCAACTATCTACATTAGTCATTGCTGCGGTATGAATAATAAAATCAGGTTTTATCTTTTTAATTAAGTTAGTAACTTTATCAAATTTGGTAATGTTAACATTATAATACTCGTATTTATTATTGGTAACATTTCTATCATTGCCTTTTGATGTAGCGATAACATTAAAATTATTTTTAGTAAAAAGATTCACTAATTTTTGTCCAAGAAGTCCGTTACTACCAGTAATTAGCACTTTTTTATTAATCATGTAAATACAATTCTCTAAGTTTAACAATCTGTTCGGTTCTTCCTAATACAATTAGTTTAGAATCAGGTACTAATACAATATTAGATTCTGGGTTTATAACATAATCATTCGTTGCGGTTTTTATGCCGATAACCGAACAACCAGTTTGTTGGCGTAAGTCTAAATCTCTAAGCGTTTTATTAATAAA
>JALSLZ010000016.1 GCA_026988075.1 Flavobacteriaceae bacterium | reverse complement strand
ACAATATATGCAAAAATACCAATACTGGTAAAGATAAGAAAAATAGTAAATAATTTTTCTGTTTCGGTTGATGGATGAACTTCGCCAAAACCAACAGTCGAAATCGTAATAACTGTCATGTATAAAGCTTCTACAAAAGTATAATTACTAATGTTAATATAACCTAAAACACCAATAGAAATAAGGATAATAGCTAATATTAAAGCAATATATATTTTTTTGTTAAATTTCATTTAAAGGAATGGTTTTGAATGATTGTATGAGGTTTTGGTTTGCGAATTTTACTACAAGTCAAAAACAGAACTTCGTTTGGTGTAAATCATATCTTTTAGTTTAAGTAAAAAAGCTAAAGTTAAATATATTCCAAATGATAAACCTGCGGTTACAAACGAAATGTAAATAAAAAATAGTCGTACATTCTTTGCACGCATTCCTAACCTGTCGGCAAGACGAGAAAGCACATTAAAACCGTGCAGCTCGAAAAAATACTTTAAGTGGTAAATAAAATTCATTTAATTTAGTTATAACTTATAAAGCAAAATTACTAAAAACAGTAGAGTAAATATACTTAAATTAATCATAAAAAACAGCTTTTATTTTTTATAATAAAAAAATTATCTACATCGTCAATATTTTGTAAATTGCGCACTGTAAAAGACATTATAAATTATGGCAAAGTTTGAATTAAAGTTACCAAAAATGGGCGAGAGTGTTGCAGAGGCAACAATTACAGCATGGCTAAAAGAAGTTGGTGATACGATAGAATTAGATGAAGCAATTGTTGAAATTGCTACCGATAAAGTAGATAGTGAAGTACCTTGTGAAGTTGAAGGAACATTAATCGAAATAAAATACAATGTTGATGATGTAGTTGCGGTTGGAGAAGTGCTTGCAATAATTGAAACTGAAGCAGGAGAAGTTGAAGTAATCTCTGCTCCAAAAACAGAACAAAAAGTAGCCGATTCAAAAGAAGTGGCTATTATTGAAGAGCAAGTAGTAAAAGCTGTTGAAAACTCTACTGTAATTTCTAAAACAGGAGAAAGTGGTCGATTTTATTCGCCGTTAGTTAGAAATATTGCTAAAACTGAAGGCATTTCAATGAGCGAATTGGAAGCAATACAAGGTTCGGGTAAAGATGATAGAGTTACAAAAGAAGATATTTTAGCTTACATAAAAGGAGGTAAAATTAAAACAAGTAACACGAAAAATGAAGCGGTAAAAACAGAAGTTAAGCAAGCTGTAAAATCAAAACTTCAAGCTAAAAAAGCAGTGCCTTTACAAGAAGGTGATGAGATTGTTGCCATGACAAGAATGGGTAAAATGATTGCGCATCACATGGTAGAATCTGTTCAGGTATCTGCACACGTACAATCTTTTGTTGAGGTTGATGTAACCAATGTGTTTAAATGGCGAAGTAAAGTTAAAGATGCATTCTTAAAAAGAGAAGGCGAAAAATTAACTTTTACACCAATATTTATGCAAGTAATTGCAAAAGCATTGAAAGATTTTCCTATGATGAATATTGCGGTTGATGGCGATAATATTATTAAACGTAAAAATATTAATTTAGGTATGGCTGCAGCTTTACCAGATGGAAATTTAATTGTACCAGTAATTAAAAATGCAGATCAGCTAAATTTAGTTGGTATGGCAAAACAAGTAAATGGTTTAGCTAATAAAGCAAGAAATGGCAAATTAAGTCCAGATGATATTCAAGGTGGAACATATACTGTTACTAACGTTGGTGGATTTGGTTCTATTATGGGTACGCCAATTATTAATCAACCACAAGTAGGTATTTTAGCTTTAGGTGCAATTAGAAAAACACCAGCAGTTATCGAAACCCCAGATGGTGATTTTATAGGTATTAGACATAAAATGTTCTTATCTCACTCTTACGATCATAGAGTAGTAAATGGTGCTTTAGGTGGTATGTTTGTTAAAAAAGTAGCAGATTACTTAGAAGCTTGGGATGTAAATACGGACATTTAAAAACACTAATAACCTGAGTTCGACCTAAATTTGCAATCAAAGTTTTCAGCCTTTTTCTTAGACGAGGCGTGGCTTTGAAGGACTATTTTTAGTTTGAAAAGACATAACGAAGTATAAGGAAAAGGCTGAAAACCCTTTGGAAAGCCTTCTAAACAGCAATCTTTGAACAATAAAAGCCTTAATTTAATATTAAATCTTCGTTTTTATTATCCAAATCTTACTATTTATAAGGCTTCTTTGATGTAAGTTTAGGTCGAACTCAGGTTAATAAATACATAAAAAAAGGATTTTGCTTAATGTAAAATCCTTTTTTTTATTTTTTAGAAAAATATTTTTAGTCTCAAAACAGTTTTTTACCAATAAAAATGTATTTTTGAAAAATCGTAAAAACCAATGCAATTTAAGTATCCAGAAATACTCTACTCTTTACTGCTACTGCTTGTACCTATATTTATTCATCTTTT
>JALSLZ010000015.1 GCA_026988075.1 Flavobacteriaceae bacterium | reverse complement strand
TCAAAAAACGGTTTTACATTATTACAATATGCTAAAGCTTTTTTCTCAAAATCATCAATTTTATTAGCTTTTTTACGAGCTTCAATCATTTTATTTGTTTTTGATTTAATAGCTGTAATATGACCAGAAATAGTCTTGATTAATTCTAATTGTTCTTTAGCCATAGTTTTAAAATCATCGCCAAACAAATCTTTTAAACCTTGTGCATTTTTAATTAATTCAGTTTGGTATTTAATAGCAGTTGGTACAATGTGGTTACGAGCTAAATCGCCTAAAACACGACCTTCAATCTGAATACGAAGTGTGTATTCTTCCATTTCAATTTCATAGCGAGACTGACTTTCTACTTTAGTCATTACTTCCATTTCTTCAAATAAAGCAATCGATTTTTTAGAAATTTTTGCTTTTAAGGCGGTTGGTGTAGTTTTGTTATTACTTAAACCACGTTTTTTTGCTTCTTTTTCCCAAGCATCGCCATAGCCATTTCCTTCAAATAAAATACGTTCAGACTGTTTAACATATTCTCTTAATACATTAAAAATGGCGCTATCTTTTTTTAAGCCATCTTTAGTAACTAATAAATCTACTTCTTTTTTAAAGTCGACTAATTGCTTTGCAACAATCGTATTTAAAACCGTCATAGGGTTTGCACTATTTTGTGTAGAACCAACAGCTCTAAATTCAAATTTATTACCTGTAAAGGCAAAAGGCGAAGTTCTATTTCTATCGGTATTATCTAAAATAAGTTCAGGTATTTTACCAACAACGTTTAATTTTAAATCCGTTTTTTCTTCAGGCGATAATTTTCCTTTGGTAACATTTTTAAGGTCTTGTAAAACTTTTGTTAGCTGCTCGCCAATAAAAATGGACATAATTGCTGGCGGTGCTTCGTTTGCTCCTAATCTGTGGTCGTTACTTGCGCTTGCAATCGATGCTCTGAGTAATTCTTCGTTGTTATTTACGGCTTTTATTGTATTTATAAAAAAGGTTAAAAATTGTAAATTACTCATTGGTGTTTTTCCTGGACTTAATAAATTAATTCCTGTATTGGTAGACAAACTCCAGTTATTGTGTTTGCCCGAACCGTTAATTCCTGCAAAAGGTTTTTCGTGAAATAACACCTTAAAATGATGACGACTTGCAATTTTTTGCATCACATCCATTAATAGGGAATTGTGGTCAACTGCTAAGTTTGTTTCTTCAAAAACTGGTGCCAATTCAAACTGATTTGGAGCAACTTCGTTATGACGTGTTTTTACAGGAATGCCTAAATACATACATTCCGTTTCTAAATCACGCATAAATGACATAACTCTATCTGGAATTGAGCCAAAATAATGGTCGTCTAATTGTTGTCCTTTAGCAGGCGAATGACCAAGTAAAGTTCTTCCTGTTAAAGTAATATCTGGTCTTGCTTTTGCAAAAGCATCATCAATTAAAAAATATTCTTGTTCTAAACCTAAAGTAGATATTGTTTTGGTTACTTTTTTATCAAAATATTTACAAACAGCTGTTGCTGCTTTGTCAACTTGCTGCAATGCTCTTAATAAAGGTGTTTTATAATCTAAGGCTTCGCCAGTATAAGCAACAAATATGGTTGGAATACATAAAGTTGTTCCATAAATAAATGCTGGCGATGTTGGATCCCAAGCTGTATAACCACGAGCTTCAAAGGTGTTTCTAATTCCTCCGTTAGGAAAAGATGAAGCATCTGGTTCTTGTTGCACTAATTCGCCACCGCTAAATTTTTCAATAGCAGCTCCGTTTTCAATTGGGTCAAAAAAGGCATCGTGCTTTTCGGCGGTTGCACCTGTTAATGGCTGAAACCAATGTGTAAAATGTGTTGCTCCTTTAGATAAAGCCCAATCTTTCATAGCACTTGCTACTTGATCGGATACGTTACGGTCAATTTTTGTTCCGTGTTCAATGGCGCTTTGAACAGATTTGAATGCTTCTTTAGTCATTGATTGTCGCATTGACGAGTGGTTGAAAACATTTTTTCCAAAATTTTCAGAATGTTTTCCTTTTTCTTTAAACTTAACTGGTTTGCGATTAAAAGTTTCTTTCAATGCATGAAATCTGATTGTAGCCATTTTTACTAAAATTTAATTTTTAATGATATTATAGCGCAAAAATAAGAATATTTTAAAACAACCCTGTGTTTTTTAGGGTTATTTTGTTTAAAAGTTACTTTTTACTTACCTAAACCCTATTTTTTAATGTAAATTAATAATATAATATTAAAAATAATTAATTTTATTCAAATCGTCATGAACAGAAATTAGCTTAATATTTTTTAAGTCCCATTTTTTAATTGCTTTTTCAATAAACTCAGTTCGTATACTCAGTATTATTTTGCCGTTAAATTCGCTCAATAATTTTTCAATACAAATATGCCAACCTTTATTGTTTAATTCTAATTTACCAACTTCATCAATAATAACGAAATCTACTTGTGTAGTTATTGCTTTTTCAATTTGCTTGCGTCCGTTTTTAATAGCTACATCATCAATAAAAAAAGCGCCAATTTGTTGTTGGTTTTCATTTTTTACGATGCTGAGAAAAGGAAAAATTTTATTTTGAGGAATTGTGATGAGGTTATAACCTATAACTTTTTTATCAGACATTATTTTTTCAGAATAAAAACCCATAACCGATTTATTATTGTTTAATAATAATTGAGTTATTTGTTTTACCTGTGTAGTTTTGCCTTGATTTTTACTGCCGTGAATTAGTATCATTGCTGATTTGTTTCATTTGTGTAAAAATAGTACTTATACCATTATGACATATAAAATAGTCCAATAAATTATTTCTTTTTCCTTTATATTTTATCTTAAAAAGAAATCATAATCATTGCTATGCTTGATTTTTATTCTTCATCTAAACACCAATCTTTGAACAATAAAAGCCTTAATTTAATATTAAATTTTCGTTTTTATTATCCAAATCTCACTATTTATAAGACTTCTTTGATGTAAGTTTAGGTCAAATTTAGGTTATAAGTGTTTAATTTTTAATTAATTATAAGATGTTGATTAAAAGTTAAGTGGTCAAAATTCATAATTAAACAAAGTGTTGTTCATAAATTATCCTTATTTTTGCATTTACGAAAACTAAAAAATGAGTGTAAAAAATAAAATAGAATTAATGGCTCCAGCAGGAAGTTTTGATTCTATGCAGGCAGCCATAGAAAATGGTGCAGATTCTATATATTTTGGTGTAGAGCAACTTAATATGAGAGCAAGAGCATCTATTAATTTTACAATAGATGATTTACCAGAAATTGTAAAACGTTGTTCAGAAAAAAAAGTTAGAACATATCTTACTTTGAATACCATAATATACGATCATGATTTATCAATAGTAAAAACCTTGATAAATGCAGCTAAAAAAGCCAACATTTCTGCTGTTATAGCTATGGATCAAGCGGTAATTCAAGTTGCACGAACTGCAGGTTTAGAGGTGCATATTTCAACGCAAATTAATATTACAAATATTGAAACTTTACGTTTTTACGCTATGTTTGCTGATACTATTGTGCTTAGTAGAGAGCTTAGTTTGCGACAAGTAAAATTTATTACAGAGCAAATAGAAAAAGATCAAATAAAAGGACCTTCAGGCAGATTGGTTGAAATTGAAATATTTGGTCATGGCGCTTTATGTATGGCAGTTTCTGGTAAATGTTATATGAGTTTACACTCGCATAATTCATCTGCAAATCGTGGTGCTTGTAAACAAAATTGCCGTAAAAAATATACCGTAATAGACCAAGAAACTGGTGTAGAAATGGAATTGGATAATGAGTATATAATGTCGCCAAAAGATTTATGTACTATCGATATTTTAGACCAAGTTGTAAATGCAGGTATTAAAGTGTTGAAAATTGAAGGTAGAGGTAGAGCGCCAGAATATGTAGCGCAAGTAGTACGTTCTTATCGTAATGCTATTGATGCTATTGCAGAAGGGACTTACGATAAAGACAAAGTAATTTCTTGGATGAAAGAATTAGGTACAGTTTATAACCGTGGTTTTTGGAATGGTTATTATTTAGGGCAGAAATTAGGCGAATGGAGTAGTGAATCTGGTTCTCATGCAACGCAGAAAAAAGTGTTTTTAGGTAAAGGAGTCCATTATTTTCCAAAAGCAAAAGTAGGTGAATTTAAAATTGATGCTTATGGTGTAAAAGTAGGCGATAAAATTTTGGTTACTGGTCCAACTACAGGCGCTAAAGAAATGGAATTAAAAACCATGTTGGTTAATGATGTAAAACAAGACGAAGCTAAAAAAGGCGATAGCGTTACTATTAAATTAGATTTTAGAATAAGACAATCTGATAAGTTGTATAAAATTGTAAAAACAGAATTTGCTGATAAATAGGGATTGATGTTGAGTTGTTAAAATAATTTAAGACTAAAATCTACATACTAAAAAATGGTAATAATAACACTTCAACGAAAAAAATGTATAGGCTGCAATTACTGTGTGGAAATGGCACCTGCACAATATCAAATTTCTAAAAAAGATGGCAAATCTGTTTTGTTACATGCCATTGAAAAAAAAGGATTTCATACTTTAAAATCGTTAGATAACAATATATTTGAAGAAAATATGCGTGCAAAAGAAGCATGCCCTGTTAAAATAATATCTGTTAAACAGATTTAATTTTTATCATTGAAAATTATTAACCCGAATTATTCACGAGTTTTCTATTACAAAGCCAAGCGCAAAGTATTGAAGTAAAATGTGTTGTGATTACCGATTTTTTAAATTTTGTTAGACTCAAGTTTGATTACCCACTATATTTGACATAGCACCAATTTATTTGATACGAAATTTAAACAAAATAATGCAATTAGTGATTTTATAATTTCGGATAGTAAAACGTATATTTTACCAAGAATTATTATGTTTAAGGTAGCTTATAAATTATAAAACATACTATCTAATTATGATTGCT
>JALSLZ010000014.1 GCA_026988075.1 Flavobacteriaceae bacterium | reverse complement strand
CACTCCTATGGAAACAAAAAATATCGAAAATAAACTGAATGAAATTCGAGATACTTTAATTGACCTTGAAAGATTAAAAACTGACATTAGGTTTATATCAAATAAAGAAAGTGATTACTTTAAAAAGGCTGTTGAAAAATCAGCATTTTTCTATCGAATTTATCAAAATTCAATTAAGTTATTTGTTATTGATATTTGTAAATTACTTAACCCAAATGAAGACTTTAGTTTAATAAAAACTTTAGATTTTATTTTATCAAACAGAAAAAGGATTCAATGGAAAAGAGAATTAACGGTTGAACAAATAAAAGAATTTAAGTTAAGGATTGAAATTTTAAATTCAGATCAATTGAAAAATTTTAAGGATTTGAGAGATAAGCATTACGCTCATAACGACAAACGGAAATTTGATTTAGAATATAATGTTACTTTAAAAAATTGTTGGAAAACACTAAATGAAATTCAAAAAATATTCATCGAATTAAATTTATCTCTGTCAAATAAACAGTATATATTTTCACTTTTTATTGACGAACCATATGAAATAATTGCTCTATCGAGATACAAACAAATAAAAGAATTATTACTATCGGAATTAAGAAAAAAACCTAATATTGGTGATTTACAAATGATTAGAGATATTACATTAGGAAAAAAGCTGAGTAGAACAAAGTATATATTTAATGCTAAAGTCAGTGATTAACTGAAGTTTTGGTATATTTAGAAAGTCCGCAAAATTTTTAATTTTGCGCTAATATCGGAAAAGAAAAAATTAAAAATTTCGCTACTCGCGAAACTTCAAATTATTTTCTCATTTTTCTCGACTAAACATATACGTGACGATATATAAATAGCACAATTAGACTATTTTATCTGTACATAATGGCATTAAAAGTGAGTGTGTAAAATCCTTTGAATACAATTATTCAAAGGATTTTTTTATACTAAAAATCAAAATACGAGTTAAAAACATCGGCTTTTAAGCCAAAGCTAAACCAAGTAGTGTTTTCTTTTGTAAAATAAGGCAAAGCCTCTTTAATTTTAAATTGTCGCATGCTGGCATTAGCAAAAATTTGTAAATTAGTAGTTGGGTTTATTACATAACCTAATTGCAAATCTGTAATTAAAATATTGGCAGTATTACCTTGGTAGTACGTATTGTTTTCGGTTAAACCATTACCATACGATTGAAAAAGATCTCCACCATAATTAATGTCGTTACTTTCAAAATCGAATCCTTTTTTACCGTAAACAGCTTTAAAATTACCAAATAGACGATTTTTATTGTATCTAACAATTCCGATAAACTCTATAAAATTACTTCCCCAAGGATGCGCTAAAGGTTGATATGAATGAGTGTAATTTAGTTCAGAATTATTGTGTGAGTAAGTATAAGGTCTAACAATATTTGTTTCTCCTTGTAAGGTTAAGTCTTTAATTTTAAAAGCATTGTAGTAATGAAAGCCTAACTGAAAGCCATATTTGTTTACTCGTGAACCTTGCTCTTTAAATAATTTACTAACAACTAATTCGTCTAAAACAAACTGACCATAAATATTGGCATCTTTAAATTTGTATTTGGTGTTAAGACCAATAATAGCATTTCCACTTTTTGAACCTCTTGAAAATTCAACCGATCTATAAAAAATAATAGGGTTTACAAAATTTACATCAATATTTGGATTACTGCGTGCATTAGTAATAGTAGATTCAAATAAGCCAACGTTCCATTTTTTTGTTATATTAATACTTAAATGATGTGCAGCAACAAACTTACGTAGATAAGCATCATTTGTAAAAGATTCGGTTCTTACATCATTTGTCCACATCCATAAATTGGTGTATTTGACTTTCCAAAAATTGGTGCTTATTTTTGCAAAAGTATAAGGAGCTGTAGCATCCGATAAAAACAAAGAGCGATAACCGTCACCAATAAAATTTTTACCATTTCCAAATTGTAAATTAAAATGTTTGTTTGCATTATATGAAACATAACCTTCGGCAACAGGATAGTCAAAACCACCATCTTTAAACCCTTTTGAATTTCCAGCTCCTAAAAAAATAGCATAGCTGTTTGCTGGTTTTAATGTGTTGCTGTAATCGTTAATGTATTTTGCAAATCTGCCTTGACTTTCAAAAATACTTGAAGAAAAGCTTAATTTACCAATACTACCACGTACATTTACAGCTCTTGTATTATTGTAAGTATATGGTTTGTTAGAATTGTCTTTACCAATTTGAGTATCAAATATTGGGTTAACTGTAAACCAGTAATCTTTCCCTTTTAAATAAATTAAATTGTCATTCCATGTTTTTTTACCTAAAAGTGTTTTTACATCTTTAAACATATTGGTTTTGTCGGCTGCCACTTTTTTATAAGCTTCGGTTTCGTTATAAAAGTAAGGTTTTACAGTTGCATGTTCATTAGTTAAAGCATTACCATAAGCATCTATTAAATTATATTGCTGATGTGTAAATGGTATGGTTAAACTGCTGTTTATTTCAGGAAATTGATTTAAATCTGGTTCAATAATAGCAGTTGCAATATCTTCTTTTTCTTTTTTTATTGCTGATGAGGTAATTTTTGCTTCAACTTCTGTTTTTACAACAAAGTTATCTGCTAATGGAATGTAAAAGGGTAAAATGTATTCGCTTTCTATTTTATGTCCATTGTACATTGCAGGTTCAACATTTGGCAGGTTATTAAAAACTTTTTTAGCTTCGTTAGTTAAACTACTAAAATTCGAATTGATGTAATTAATAGTATATTCTCCTTGAGTAGAAATACTAAACATAATTAAAATTTTGCCTTTAAACTGTTTTTCTGTCACATCGTTTGGTGTTTGAAAATTCTTAAGGAAATCAGATTTTAAATTATCTAAAAAACAATTTTCTAATTCGTCTAAATTTACATTTTGACAAGTTTTATAAACAGGTGCTTTTTTATTCTGGCTAAAAATAATGGCAGAATTAATTAAAAGTAGGAGGAAAACTATCTTTTTCATGGTTGTGTTATTAAGTTTGCGAATATAAACAAAAGTTAAATACTTGCTCTTATCATTCTATTGTTATTAAATATATCCTTTTTTAGAATTATATTTTTGAAACCTTTGTTTTTTAATAATTGTACGGTTTCATTACCTAAATATTGGTTTATTTCAAAATAAAGTTTGCCTTTTGCGTGTAGATTTTTCAAGGCAAAATCTGCTATTGCGCTATAAAACAAAAGTGGATTATCATTACTAACAAACAAGGCGAGATGTGGTTCGTTATTTAGTACATTATCGTCCATTTCTACTTTTTCTAATTTTCTAACATATGGTGGATTGCTTACAATTACATCAAATTTATTTTGAAAAATCGTCGTACTATTTAATATGTTATCTTCAATAAAAGAAATATTAACGTTGTTTAAAGAGGCATTTTCTTTAGCGATAATTAAAGCTTTGTTCGATATGTCTAATGCAGAAACAAGTGCTTGTTTTAGCTCGTTAGCTAATGAAATAGCAATACATCCAGAGCCAGTACCAATATCTAAAATTCGGATTTCTTTTTTATTATCAGTATCATTAATAATCCATGCTGCTAATTCTTCAGTTTCTGGTCTTGGTATTAAAACGCTGTTGTTTACCTTAAAATCCAATCCGAAAAAGGAGGTTTTTCCTATTAAATATTGAATGGGTTTTTTATCTGCTAATTGGTCTATTAAAGTTAAAAACCGATTATAATCTTGTATTTTTTCATTAAGTTGTAAAGCAATATCAACACGTTTTAAGTTAAAACAATCATCCATTAAAATAAAAAAAAAGCTATCTATTTCAGTTATTGGGTATAAACCACTTAGTTTTGAGTAGCATTTTTTTTTTAATTCTTTAATAACCATTTGTTAACAAGTTGATTTGTTTGTAGTATTTTTGCAGGATAAAAATACTAAAAATAATCAAATGAAAAATAAGCTTTTATTATTTGTTTTGTCAATCACATTTTTTGGATGTTCGGTTTCTGAAAAACCAGAATTTATTAAAGTCAATTCAGTTAAAATAATTAATACATCTTTACAGAATTTAACAGTACAAGCAAATTTACAATTTGAAAATAAAAATATTGTTGGCGGCACTTTACAAGCAAAAGACATTCATATTTTTATTGAAGGTAAAGATGTTGCTGTTTTGAATACAAAAAAGTTTAAAGTGCCTAAAAAAAGCGAATTTGAATTGCCTTTGCAAGTAGTGATTCCATTTAACAAAATTTATAATGATGGTAATAAAGACGATTTATTAAATAATTTAATTAATGCTTTTGTCTCTAAAAAAGTGGCGGTAAGTTATAAAGGTAAAATTGAATATAAGCTTGGTGCAATTAATTACGATTATCAAGTTGATTACACGCAAGAGGTAAAATTAAAATACTAATTATTTATGGAGTTTATTTTATTTAGTGTTTTGTTAAATGCTTTTATATTTGTTATTTTTAAATTATTTGACAAGTATAATGTTGATACATTTCAAGCCATTGTAATTAATTATTTTTTTGCTTTTTCTGTAGCATATTACTCATCTGAAGTGCATTTTTCAATAACAGCAACACCGCAAGAAACTTGGTTTTTAGGAGCTGTTTTTTTAGGTTTTTTGTTTATTAGTATGTTTTATGTTTTAGGTTTAACGGCTCAAAAATTAGGTATGTCTGTTGTTGCGGTATCTAGTAAAATGAGTGTTGTAATTCCCGTTTTATTTGGAATATTTGTATATAATGAGAGTACTAATTTATATAAAATTGTAGGTATTGTTTTAGCCTTATTGGCGGTTTATTTTACTTCACATAAAGAAAAAAAAATCATCTTTAATAAAATAATAATTTATTTACCATTAATACTTTTTATAGGATCGGGTGTTTTAGATACCACATTAAAATATATTCAAAAAAGATATATTTCAGCAAATGAAAACTCAATTTATTTATCAGTAATATTCTTAATTGCAGGTGTTTTGGGCGCGTTAATGTTGATGTATTATTTGTTTGCTAAAAAATCTAAGTTAAGTATTAAAAATTTATTTGCAGGTTTGTTTTTGGGAATAGCAAATTATTATGC
>JALSLZ010000013.1 GCA_026988075.1 Flavobacteriaceae bacterium | reverse complement strand
TTTTCTTGATACAGTATCGTGAGCAGTATTCTTTAAACCATCTGACATTTTAAACTTATAACCACGAGTAAATTTTAAATAAATATCTAAACGTGAATTTTCTTTATCAAAGACAATTTTATCTATTCCCCATGGCTCTTCTAATCCTAAGGCTAATGCAAATATTTCTTCTGAATTTTCCCATATTCAAAAATAATACTTTTATATTTACCCATTACAAACGACATAGAGCCAATATAAATTGTATAAATGTAGCTTTGTGTAAATTATATATATATGAAAATTAAATATTTATTAATTATTCTTTTTGTAGTTGTTAATTGTAAAAAAGATAATGATGCCGAATTCTTGAAGGCAGCTAAAAAATTTCAATATAAATTGAATATAGAATTTTTAGATAAAAAATCTTCACCATTAAAAGAAGAAAACTTTAAGCAATTTAAAGGCTTAGATTACTTCCCTATTCAATATAAATATAGAATTAAAGCTAATTTTATGCCTACTCCAAATGGAAAGGAATTTGACATGCTAACAACCACTAGTAGGTTAGCGAAATACATAAAATATGGGGTTGCTTATTTTACTTTTGAAGATAAAAATTTGAAGTTGAGTATTTATCAAAATATAGAAGGTGTAAAACATTTATTTTTGCCTTATTTTGATAAAACAAGTGGTAAAGAAAACTATTCAGGAGGTAAATATATTGAGATCAATGAGCCTGTTGATAATATTATTATTATAGATTTTAATCAGTCGTATAATCCATATTGTGCATATAATGAAAAATATTCATGTCCAATTCCTCCAGATGAAAATTATTTAGATGTTGAGATAAAGGCTGGTGTAAAGAAATTTCATTAAATTGGTTTGTAACAGTTGTAAAAGTATAAAATAGCCTATTTTTTATTAACTTTTTTTAGGTTCAATAAATTTATTGGGTTTATAGTAAAGTTTTTTATGTTCTTTTGAGAAAACATAGTTACTTCATCATAATATAAATTTACAATTGGAGCATGGCTAATAATAAGACTATCCATTTTTTGATATAATTGATAACGATTTATATTATTAACAGTTTTAATTGATTGTTCATAGAATTTGTCAAATTCAATATTTGTAAAATGGGTGTAGTTTGAACCATTTGGCGTATGAAATTTACTATAAAACAAGGATAAATAATTTTCTGCATCTGGATAATCTGCAATCCAACTTGCTCTAAACATTGGCGATTTTCCTTTAGATTTAATCTGTCTTAAAACTGATGGAGGAACAACTTCTATTTTTATTTCTAAGCCTAAAATATTCAATTCTTGCTGAATAAATTCGCATAAATCTAAATATTGAGAATTTGTTGTTAATGTGACTACTGGTTTTTCATTTCCAGTATCATTTTTATATTGTTCTATTAATTTTTTTGCTTTTGTTGGATTGTAGCTGTAACCTTTTTGACTGTTAAAACTTGGTAATCCTTTAGGAACAAAACCATTAATTGCAGGTGTTCCAATTCCATTACGTAAATAGGTAATCATTTTTTTACGATCAAAACCATAATTTATTGCTTTGCGAATTAAAATATTAGATGTTGGGTAATTTTTGTCTACTTCGCTATAAAAACCCAAGTATTCGGTGTTTAGATATGGTGTTTTTTGCATGCTTATTTTTGCCTGATGTTTTTCTCTAAGTTGACCTGTTTCAGTTAACAAATCATCTTTATATGAAGCATCAATACTTGATAACATATCTAAATTACCTTGTATGAATTGTAAAAATTCACTTTGTTTATCAGGTAAAAATGTGATTGAAATGGCTTCTAAGTATGGTAATTGAATTCCATTTTCTTTTTCGTAATAAGAATTATTTTTTCTAAGAACAAGTTTGGTATTTTCAATCCATATTTTTTTAAAGAATGGACCTGTACCAATAGGATTTGAACGAAATTCATTTTTATAATGATCTACTATTTCTTTTGGAACTACCGAGCAATATTTCATAGTTAATAATCCCAAAAAAGGTGGAAAAGCTTCTTTTAGGTTAATTCTAAAAAGAGTATCATTTATAGCTCTGAAACTCTTTACATTATTCAATACCCATTTTCCTGGAGAAGCTACTTTTTTATCGATTAATCTATTGAAAGAATATTCAAAATCACTTGCTGTTACTATTCGTGTACTATCTTTTCCAAATAAATAGTGTTTATGAAAATAAATATCATTCCGTAAATTAAAATTTATAATTTTTCCGTTTTCTGAAAAACTCCAACTTTTAGCTAAGTCTGGTTTTACATTTAGACTATCATCTAATTGCACTAAGCCATTAAATAGCTGATTGGTTGCCCATATTTCTGCTTGTTTTCGAGAAAAAGCAGGGTCTAATGAGGTAATATTAGAATGCTCATTATATCTAAAAACTTGATTATCCGTAAAATTAGATGCTTTTTTATTACAGGAAAATAAGAAAAAACTAAATATTAAAAAGCTAATAATTGGAGTTTTCATATTCTATCTGTTTTAACTATAGTTATACTCAAATCGAAAAATTTGATTTTAGCATCTTTACAAAATAAATTATATTTTAATATTATTTTCCGAATGCATACTCACGTTTAATTTCACAAATACGAACTGTAAAGCTATCGTACCACTTATCCTTACCTCCATCTTTAGCTTCAATATGTCGTTCATTCATACTCCACGCTCTAATATCTTCCATAGTTTCCCAATAAGAAACTGTAATTTCATTTTTATTTTCCTGCACGCTTTCTATACCAATAAACCCTTTTTGATTTTTTGACAATTCAGTCATTTTTTTAGTCATTTCTGCATAACCTTCTGTATTATCTGACTGTTTTGCTGTAAAAATTACTGCATAATAAGTGCCTTTTTGTATGTGTTTTGTCATAATTCTAATTTGAATAATCGATCTATTAATTTTGTTTCTTTGCAAATATATTCTTTTACAAAAGTAAAACCAGCTTTTCGTAAAATAATTTCAGAACCAATATTTTTAGCATATACTTCGGCTAATAATTTTTTATAACCTATTTTTTTAGCGTAAATGAGTAAACCTTGTAAAGCTTCAAAACCATAACCATTATTCCAATATTTTTCAAGAAAACGAAAACCAACTTCATCATTGTCTTTATCGTAAGGAATTAAAGCAATTATGCCTAATAAAGCGTTATCTTCTTTTCGTACTACTGCCCAAACCCAAAATTTATTGTCTTTTTTAGCGTATAAATTTATTAGATTTTTTAAATCTTTTACATCTTCATCATAAGTTTTGACTTCAGGACAGTCAGTGTATTTCATTACATTAGGATTGGCTTGCATTTCATGAAATGACACAATATCTGTAGCTTTTAATTTCCGAATTATTAAACGTTTAGTTGTATAAATCATAGAATTTGTATATAAAACAAAAATATGTAATTTTAATTGAATAATTTATGCGATTTATAAAAGAATAAACATATTTAACTACATTTGCAGCTTTATATAGCATCTAATGAATACACAAAAAAAAGTCGCTTTTTATACCTTGGGTTGTAAACTGAATTTTTCAGAAACATCAACTATTGCGAGGAGTTTTGAAAAAGAAAACTTTACTCGAATTGATTTTGACCAAAAGGCAGATATTTATGTAATTAACACTTGCTCGGTAACCGAAAACGCCGACAAACGTTTTAAAACTATTGTAAAAAATGCTTTAAAGAAAAATGAAGATGCTTTTTTAATAGCTGTTGGTTGCTATGCACAATTAAAGCCTGAAGCTTTGGCAGATGTTAATGGTGTAGATTTAGTTTTAGGCGCTTCAGAAAAATTTAACGTAACATCATATATCAATGATTTGTCGAAAAATGATATTGGAGAAGTCCATTCTTGCGATATTAATGATGTAAATATTTATAATAGCTCATTTTCGTATGGAGATAGAACTCGTGCTTTTTTAAAAATTCAAGACGGTTGTGATTACAAATGTACTTATTGTACGATACCACTTGCTCGTGGAATTTCACGTAGTGATACACTTAGCAATGTTCTTAAAAACGCTGCCGAAATAGCTTCAAAAAATATTAAAGAAATTGTTTTAACAGGTGTTAATATTGGCGATTATGGTAAAGGCGAAAATGGAGATAAAAAACACGAACATACTTTTTTAGAATTAATACAAAATTTAGATACAGTAAAAGGCATTCATAGAATACGAATTTCGTCTATAGAACCTAATTTATTAACAAATGATGCGATTACTTTTGTAGCAAATTCAAATAGTTTTGTACCACATTTGCATATTCCGTTACAAAGCGGAAGTGACAAATTATTAGGCTTAATGAAACGTAGATATAGGCGTAAAACATATACAAATAGAGTTTTAGCAATTAAAGAAAAAATGCCAAATGCCTGTATTGGTGTTGATGTAATTGTTGGTTTTCCTGGAGAAACAGACGAATTGTTTTTAGAAACATATAATTACCTTAACGAATTAGATGTTTCATATTTACATGTATTTACCTATTCTGAAAGACCAAATACTGAAGCTATTGCAATGGGTGGAGTTGTACCAATTAACGTACGTAAAAAACGAAGTAAAATGCTTCGTGGTTTATCGGTTAAAAAACGCAGGTCTTTTTATGAAACACAAATAGGAAACCAATTAACCGTGCTTTTTGAACAAGAAAATAAAAACGGATTTATACATGGTTTTACCGAAAATTATGTAAAAGTAAAAACGGAATGGAAAGAAGAGTTAGTAAACACTTTGCAAAAAGTAAAACTGACCACAATAGATAAAGATGGCGATGTTTTAGTCGAATTTGTTTAACCTTAGTAGTAGTTAATTAGAAGAAGTCACTAATAAACTGAAAAATAATCCTTGACTTTTACGAATTAATTTTTGATTAAAATATGAAATCTTATTTATATATTATATTTTCTATTTTCTTTTTAATTGTGATAAACTCATGCGAAAAAGAAACAATTTCAAATAAAAAAACAAATAAGCAAACAATAAAATACGCTAAAGGTTTTGAAATTATAGATAGTGAAACACATAGTGCTCTAATAATAAAAGGAGCTAACTCAAAAAAAGATAAAACATATATTTTTGTAAAACCATTCAAAAAATACGCTGATTTGTCTGGTAAATCTTTTTTTAAATCAATTGATAAAATTGTAGTTACTTCAACGACACATATACCGATGTTGGAATTGTTAAACGAAGAAAATTCTTTAGTAGGTTTTCCAAACACAAAATACATTTCTTCTAAAAAAACACGTAGTTTAATTGATAATGGACAAGTAAAAGAATTAGGAAAAGAGCAAAGTATCAATACTGAAATATTATTAGAATTACAACCAGAATTAGTTGTTGGTTTTTCGCTTGGCACAAACTCTAAAATGTATGCTAATATTGAAAAAGCAGGCATACCTGTAATTATTAATAATGATTGGTTAGAAAAAACACCATTAGGAAGAGCAGAATGGATTAAGTTTTTTGGTGTAATTTATGGTAAAGAAAAACAGGCAGATAGTATTTTTAATGTTATTGAAAAAGAATATTTAAACGTTAAAAAAATAGCTTTGCAAGCTAAAACAAAACCGAAAATTTTATCTGGAGCAATGTATAATAACGCTTGGAATTTACCTGCAGGGCAAAGTTATGGAGCTCAATTTTTAAAAGATGCTAATGTAAATTATCCTTGGCAAGAAAGTAAAGGTAACGGAAGTTTATCGCTTAGTTTTGAAAGTGTTTTAATTAAAGCTAAAGATGCCGATTTATGGATAAGTCCAAGTTTCTTCTCAAGTTACAATCAGCTTAAAGATGCAAGTGAACATTATATGGAATTTGACGCTTTTAAAAATAAACATATTTATAATTATATGAATAGAAAAGGAGAAACAGGTGGAATTCTATATTACGAACTCGCTCCGATTCAACCACATATTGTTTTAAAAGATTTAATAAAAATAGCTCATCCAGAGCTTTTAGAAAATTACAAGCCTTTTTATTTAGAAGAATTGAATTAATATAATTATTCTAACAATGCTTTGTTAAGAAGTACAAAATAAATACAATTAGTATAAAATGGAAAAACTATATTTTAAAGTTATAAAATTATATTTGAATTTATTGTCGGTAATTGCTCCACAACATGGAGGAAAAACAGCTATAAATGTCTTTTTAACAGTGCGTTTAAAAAAAATAAAAGAACGAGAAAAAGCATTTTACTCCAAAGCTAAAGCTTTTACTTTAGAGCCTAAGATTGTTTCAAATTCACATAACATAAAGTATTATGAATTAGGAGAAGCAAACACAAAAATTGTTTTTTTAATTCATGGTTGGAATAGTAATGCAGGTAGTCTTTCTCGTTTTGCGTTTGAATTGTCAAAAACACATCGTGTTATCAGTTTAGATTTGCCAGCTCATGCACATAGCAAAGGTAAGCGTACTAATTTATTTGAATGCAAAGAGGTTTTAAAAAAATTCATTGCCCATATAAATCCTAAAGAAACTTTCAGTATTGTAGGTCATTCTTTTGGTGCAGCTGTGGTTGCTTATGCTTTATCAGAAACTCAACATCATGTTGATAAAGTGGTTCTTTTATCGGCTAACAATAAATTAAAAATAATTTTTAGAGAATTTCAAAAAATGATTGGTTTTAATGATACTATTTATAATGAAATTGAAAAATGGATAAAATCAATATTTAACCTTGATTTAGAAAAATTGATTTTATCTGATTTCATAAAAAAAATCAAGTTTAATGATTTACTTATTATTCACGATAAGTTTGACAAGGTAATCCCTGTAAAAAGTGCAGAGGAAATAAAAAAAGCTATTCCAAATATAAAATTGTCTGTTTATCAAAAAATTGGTCATTACAGAATGCTTTGGAATGAAGATGTCGTTAGTGAAACGGTCAAATTTATTAAGGAATAAGATAGCTCTATTTTAATTAGAAAATCTAAAAGTTTTTTTTATAAAAAAAACTTTTAGAAATCTATTACCAATGTTTAAAAGATAAAATTAAATTTAAAATTGAATCGCTAATTTATTCAGTATAAAATAATAACTTTACACTTTAAAATAACAGTATGAAAATTGCCATCTTTGTATATAACGGAATGACGATGTTAGATGCTATTGGTCCTTACGAGGTTCTTAGTAATTTGCCTAATGTTGAAGTGTTTTTTGTTGCTAAGAAAAAAGGATTGATAAAAGCAGACACCGGTTTTTTAACTATTAAAGTAAAGGATAACTTTAAAGACGTTCAAAAAGCAGATGTTTTAATAATTCCAGGATCTTCCATTTCTTTTATTGATGTAATGAAAGATGAAAAAACATTAGCATGGATTAATTTAATTAATGAAACAACCAAGTTTACAACATCTGTTTGTTCTGGATCTGTAATTTTAGCTAAAACAGGTTTGTTAAAAGGTTTACACGCTACTTCGCATTGGAAAACAGTGCCATTGTTAAAGGAATATGAAGCTATTTTTAAAACCGATCGCGTTGTTAGAGATGGAAAATTTATAACTTCGGCAGGCGTTTCCGCAGGAATCGATATGGCATTTATGTTGTGTGACGAAATTGTTGGCGAAGATGCTACAAGAGCAATTCAATTAGTAATTGAGTACGATCCTAAGCCACTTTATAATTCAGGAAATAAAGAAAATTGCGATGATGATGTTATTGAAAAAGCAGAAGAAATAATTAAGAATAACGTAAAGCGTGAAATGGGATTTTTTAAACAATTATCCAATAGAAAAGTCTTAAATAAGATGAAACAATAAAATGAAACAAACTACCAATACATTATTAATGATAAAACCAGTTGCATTTAGTAACAATGCCGAAACTGCTGTAAATAATCATTATCAAAAAGAAACAAAAGATTCAGACGATACTGTTCAAGAAAAAGCTTTGAAAGAATTTAATTTATTAGTTAAAAAACTAAAAAAAGCAGGCTTAACTATTATTATTGTTGAAGATACATTAACACTAAATACACCAGATGCTATTTTTCCGAACAATTGGATTTCTTTTCATGAAAACGATACCGCTTGTGTTTACCCAATGTTTGCAGAAAACAGAAGATTAGAAAGAAGAGCAGATGTTTTTGATATTATTGAAAAAGAAGGCTTTAAATATAAACATGTTGTAGATTACACTTCGGCCGAAGAAGAAAATATTTTTTTAGAAGGCACAGGTAGTATGGTTTTAGATAGAGAAAACAAAATAGCATATTGCGCATTGTCGCCAAGGTCTGACGAAATGTTATTTATAGAATTTTGTGAAGAAATGGAATACACACCAATTGTATTTAGAGCAAATAGTACTGTAAACGGTAAAAGAAAAGCGATTTATCATACCAATGTAATGATGAGTATTGGTGAAAAATTTGCTGTTATTTCATTACAATCTATTGATGATAAAAAGCAAAGAAAGCAAGTAGCCCAAACACTACAAGATTCTGGTAAAATAGTTATTAATATTTCAGAAGAGCAAGTAGCAGCTTTCGCAGGAAATATGCTACAAGTAAAAGGAGCAGAAAATAAAAATTATATTGTAATGAGTCAAACGGCTTATAAAAGCCTTAGAAAAGCACAAATTGACTTGATTGAAAGTCATGGCGAAATTATAAAATCAAATATTAGTACAATCGAAAAAAATGGTGGCGGAAGTGTGCGTTGTATGCTTGCCGAAATTTTTTAATTTTTTTTCACTTATTACTTTTTCATTCAAAATAAACAAAAATGAATCAAGCACTTAAAATACAAAACACACTTACAGGTAAAAAAGAATTATTTAAACCGCTAACAAAAGGTTTTGTAGGCATGTATGTTTGTGGACCAACAGTTTACAGCAATGTGCATGTTGGTAATGTAAGAACTTTTATGAGTTTTGATATGATTTATCGCTATTTGTTGCATTTGGGTTATAAGGTGAGATATGTTAGAAATATTACAGATGCAGGTCATTTAACAGACGATGATTCAGAAGATAAAATTTCTACAAAAGCGAGGTTAGAAAAATTAGAACCTATGGAAATCGTTCAAAAATACACGGTAGATTTTCATGAAATTTTAAAACAATACAATCTTTTGCCGCCAAGTATAGAGCCAACAGCAACAGGTCATATTGTAGAGCAAATTGAAGCAGTACAGCAGATATTAGATGCAGGTTTGGCGTATGAAGTTAATGGCTCAGTTTATTTTGATGTTTTAAAATATAGCGAAACTAAAAATTACGGCATTCTATCAAAGCGAATTATTGAAGATGCTATTGAAAACACACGTGCTTTAGATGGACAATCCGATAAAAAAAATCCACAAGATTTTGCTTTGTGGAAAAGAGCCGAGCCAGAACACATTCAACGTTGGTCTTCGCCTTGGTCTGATGGTTTTCCAGGTTGGCATTTAGAATGTACCGTTATGAGTACCAAATATTTAGGAGCTCAATTTGATATTCATGGAGGCGGAATGGATTTAAAATTTCCACATCACGAATGTGAAATAGCACAAGCAGAAGCATGTAACAATCACGCACCAGTAAAATATTGGATGCATACTAATATGCTAAACCTTAACGGAAAAAAAATGTCAAAATCTACTGGCAATTCCATTTTACCCGAAGAAATATATAATGGTAATAATAAAATTTTATCAAAAGCATTTAGTCCAAGTGTAACACGATTTTTTATGATGCAAGCGCATTATTCAAGTGTTTTAGACTTGTCAAATGATGCATTGTTAGCAGCAGAAAAAGGATTTAATCGTTTAATGGAAGCAATTAAAACCTTAGAATCAATTCAAACAGCTAATCAATCGTCTGTAAATATTGAAGCTTGGAAACAGAAATGTTACGATGCTATGAATGACGATTTTAATACACCAATATTAATAGCGCATTTATTCGAAGCCGTTAAGTTTATTAATTTAATTAACGATAAAAAAGAAAGTATTTCTACTGATGATAAAATGTTGTTAAAAGAAACTTTAGAAGCTTTTACTTTTGATGTTTTAGGTTTAAAAAACACATCAAATAGTAACGACAATTCAGATAAATTAAATGGCGTTGTAGAGTTGCTTATCCAGTTAAGAAAAGAAGCAAAAGAAAATAAAAACTATGCTTTGTCAGACGAGATACGAGATAAATTATTAGAAAAGGGAATTCAACTAAAAGATAGTAGAGAAGGAACAACATTTACATTATAATGAAGATACTTTTTGTAAACATAAAAGAATTAATACAAGTACGTACCGAACCAATTTCTTTTGTTTCTGGTAAAGAAATGAAAGAATTGCCAAGTATAAAAAATGCCTTTTTACTAATTGAAAACGATTTAATAAAACAATTTGGCGTAATGACCAATTGCCCTAATTTAGCGGTTGACAAAACAATCGATGCAACTGGTAAAATTATAATGCCAGCTTGGTGCGATTCGCATACACATTTAGTTTATGCAGGTAATAGAGAAGGTGAATTTGTAGATAAAATTAACGGTTTGTCTTACGAAGAAATTGCAAATAAAGGTGGCGGAATATTAAATTCTGCAACAAAATTAACAGCAACTTCAGCAGACGATTTATACCAACAAAGTAAAGAGCGTTTAGACGAAGTAATCTCGTTAGGAACTGGAGCAATCGAAATTAAATCAGGTTATGGTTTGTCTTTAGAATCCGAATTAAAAATGCTACGTGTCATTAAACGGTTAAAAGATAATTATCCAATAGCAATTAAAGCAACTTTTTTAGGCGCTCATGCAGTTCCGAAAAAATACAAAGATAATAAAGATGGCTATTTACAGCTTTTAATAACAGAATTATTACCAATTATAGCTAAAGAAAATTTAGCAACATATATTGATGTTTTTTGCGAAACAGGATACTTTTCTGTAGCAGACACAGAACTGATTTTAAAGGCAGGACAACAATACGGTTTAACACCAAAAATACATGTAAATCAATTTACAAGTATTGGCGGAGTTCAAGCAGGTGTAAAATACAATGCTTTATCTGTAGATCACTTAGAAGTGATGAAATATGTTGATTTTGAGGCTTTAAAAAACACCAAAACAATGCCAGTTGCTTTACCAAGTTGCTCGTATTATCTAAGTATTCCGTATACGCCAGCACGTAAAATTATTGATAATGGTTTGCCGTTGGCTTTAGCAACAGATTACAATCCAGGTTCAACACCATCAGGAAACATGAACTTTGTAGTGGCAACTGCGTGTATAAAAATGAAAATGACTCCAGAAGAAGCAATAAACGCCGCAACAATAAATGGCGCTTATGCAATGGGTTTAGAAAAAACTGTCGGAACTATTACTGTTGGTAAAAAAGCCAATTTAATACTCACAAAACCAATTCATTCCATAGCAAGTATTCCTTATAATTTTGGATCTAATAAAATAGAACAAGTTTTTTTAAATGGAAAAATGATGTAATAATAAAATGTTATTCGTAAAAATGGACAGGTTGCTTAAGAATTGAAATTACGAACTAAAAACTGTTTTGTTAACACCAACTTAAAAGCATCAAAGCACTTGATAAATAAATTAACATATTTTTTTATTGTCTAAAAGCAATTTAGAAATAACAAACCAACAAAAATTACTATTTTTGTCAACTCAAAATAAAACCATGAATATTAAAGAAATTTTACATAACACCATTGTTAAAGCAGTTAAGCAATTATTTGATAAAGATATTGAAACAACTGATTTTCAATCAACAAGAAAAGAATTTGAAGGCGATATTACTTTTGTTGTATTTTCACTGTTGAGTTACGTAAAAGGAAATCCCGTACAAATAGGAACGCAAATTGGAGAATATTTAGTTAAAAATGTTGATTTGGTTACTAAATTTAATGTAGTAAAAGGTTTCTTAAATATATCTATTGATAATTCACACCATTTAGAAAATTTTTATAACGCTTTAGCGGATGAAAATTACGGTTTTGTAAAGTCAACCAAAGAAGAAACTACCATGGTAGAATATTCTTCGCCAAACACAAATAAACCGCTGCATTTAGGTCATGTTAGAAATGTATTGTTAGGTTATTCGGTTGCCGAAATTATCAAAGCTTCAGGTAAAAAAGTATTAAAAACACAAATAATTAACGATAGAGGAATTCATATTTGTAAATCTATGTTAGCTTGGAAACGTTTTGGAAATAATGAAACCCCAGAAAGTACAGGTTTAAAAGGCGATAAATTAGTGGGTAATTATTATGTAAAATTTGATCAAGAGTATAAAAAGCAAATAGCTAAATTGATTGATAACGGAACTGATAAAGAAACAGCAAAAAAAGAAGCTCCAATTTTAATTGAAGCACAAGAAATGCTAAAAAAATGGGAAGCTGGTGATACAGAAACTGTAGCGCTTTGGTCTAAAATGAATCAATGGGTTTACGACGGTTTTGAGGTTACTTACAAAGAAATAGGAGTAAATTTTGATGCTTTGTATTATGAAAGCAATACTTATTTATTGGGTAAAGAATTTGTAAAAGAAGGTTTGCAAACAAGTGTTTTTTATAAAAAAGAAGATAGCTCTGTTTGGTGCGACTTGACCGATGAAGGTTTAGACGAAAAAATAGTTTTACGTTCTGACGGAACAGCGGTTTATATGACGCAAGATATTGGCACGGCAATACAACGTATAAAAGATTATCCAAATGTAAATTCATTAGTTTATACTGTTGGTAATGAACAAGACTATCATTTTAAGGTATTGTTTTTAATTCTAAAAAAATTAGGATTTGAATGGGCAGATAATTTATTTCATTTGTCTTATGGAATGGTTGATCTTCCACAAGGAAAAATGAAATCTCGTGAAGGAACTGTTGTTGATGCAGATGATTTAATGCAAGAAATGACCGATACAGCAAGAGAAATATCACAAGAGTTAGGCAAGTTAGAAGGTTATGATAATCAGGAGAAAGAAACACTTTATAATACAATAGGTAAAGGCGCTTTAAAATATTTTATATTAAAAGTAGATCCCAAAAAGCGTATTTTATTCGATCCAAAAGAAAGTATTGATTTTAACGGTAATACAGGTCCATTTATTCAATATACGTATGCTAGAATTCAATCAATTCTTAGAAAAGCAAATTTTGATTATTCTCAAAAAGTTACTATTACTAAGCTTCACGACAAAGAAAAATCGGTTTTAAAACAATTAGCCGAATATCCAGACGCAATACAATTGGCTGCAAAAAATTACAGTCCAGCAATTATTGCAAATTATACATACGATTTAGTAAAAGAGTATAATTCTTTTTACCAAACGGTACCTATTTTAAGTTGTGATGATTTAGATACTAAAATATTTAGAACACAATTATCGAAAAAAATAGCAAGTACTATAAAATCAGCTTTTACTCTATTAGGTATTAACGTTCCAAAAAGGATGTAATTCGTATAATATCATTTGTGTTTCAAGTAATTTATTGACGGTTAATTTTAATAATTAGGCGACGTAAAATTGGTTTATAGGTAAAATTGACTAAAAAGTGTCAAAATATACCTAGAACTAGGTATTGTTTTAATCAATTATTAGTTTTAAATTTGGAATCTAATCAAACTTAATTAATTATGATACACAAAAAATTATTTACATTAATTGTATGCTTTATCACATTGTATACTTTTTCACAATCCGTTCAAGAAGTAAATTACAATGTTTCTGGCGGTACATCAACAAGTTATGACAATCCTGGAACAATTTTATATCCAACAGGCTTTACAACCTACAATTCTAAAACACCCGTAATATTTGTACATGGTATTACAGGTAAACTTTCAGGTTCTTACGATGCCAATATTGCACAAGTACAAAGCTATCATTTAAATGCTGCATTCGTTCAGTTAAAGCCACTTGGTTCTACCATTGAAAACGGTAAGTTGCTTTCTAAAATGATTAACTACGTAAAATGGCATTACAATGCAGAAACAGTCAGTATTGTTGCGCATAGTAAAGGTGGTTTAGATACCGAAAGAGCGCTTTATGGTCAAAATGCATATACAAGCTCAAATCTACCTTCATTTTCTTATGAAAATGTAGATGGAGTTTATACATTTAGTTCACCAGTTAGAGGAGCAAGAGTAGCCGATGTTGGTGCTACTTTATCTTGGTTTTCGGGTGTTGTTTGGGCTACAATGTGGTACACAAACGGATGGTCGTTAACAAGTGGAAATGTTAATGGATTCCATAATTGGGCAAAAGGTTGGAGAATAAACTCTACAAGTACTTTTAAAAATGCATATCATCCAAATGGCGCAAGTTATAACAGAATAAACATGAGTGAAGATAACACTACACGATGGTGGGCACATCAATCTAATGACGAATGCTATGATAGTGTTTGGTATTACTGTTATATTGGTAGACCTTTTCAGCATTCGGTTGGTGCGTATATTGATGCCTATTGGGAATGGGATTGGTTTGACTCTGGATGGAGAAACTGGCATTCTAATAGTGATGGTTTTATTTCTGAATATAGAGCAAAACGTTATGCAAATACAAATGCTTCGCCAAGTTTAACGCCTGGTGCTGGTGATGCTAATTACAGAACCATGCGTGATGCAAATCACTCTTCTTTATGGGAAGATGGAGAAGATCATTTTTCAAGAGAAGCCGCACCTTATTTACATACAGGATTATACAATAGTAGTTCATCAAGAGTTGGAAATACAAAAGCACTTTTAGCACAAGAAAAAGACGCTGTTAAAGTACGTAATTCATCTATCTTAGCAAGTAATGGTAATTTATATTTTGCAAAAAATGGACAAACTGATTTTATTGTTGAAGAAAATAATAGTCCGTTAAACTTTATTATTTATGGTAATGATAAAATTGAAAATATAACACTTATTAATAAAGAAACCAATTTAGAAACTGTTTTGAATATTTCTAATTCTCAAAAAGATGATTTTTCAAATGCCATAGCAAGTATTGCAAATTCAAATGAATTAAAAAAAGGGGTTTATACAGTAAAAACATCAATGAAAGATTTTTTAGTTATTGCTAATAATGACGAAACATCAACTGCATTTGCAGTAAACCTTAACTTTAACGAAAAAACGGGTTACAATAATGAAACTATAGAAGTTGCAATTGCTAATAAAAATAATGCAATAGATTTTAGTAATGTTACGGTTACAGCAGACTTAACTAAGGTTGCAAATAGCCAAGATAGCTCAATTAAAATGAGTAAAACAAACACACTACATTTTGACTTTAAAAAAGGAAGTAAAGAAGGTTTTTACGCCATTAACTTTCCAAATTTAACTTTGGGTAGTATTTATTCATTGCGAATTGAAGCAAAATCAACAAAAGGTGATGTTTTATTGTCAAGAAATGTAATCAGTACTTTTTATGTTAAAAAAGAAGTGACTAAAAAAACGGTTTCTGTACTTGGTAAGGTAAAAGATAATTCGATTGAACTGAATCAAATTAATATGTATCCAAACCCAGCAACAAATAAAGTTTTTATTCAAAATGTTGCTAATAATACAATTAATACAATTGAATTGTTAGATAATAATGGTACTACAATTAAAGAATTTAATGTTAATGAATCACAATTTAATATTGATTTAAAAGCTATGAACTTATCAAAAGGTCTTTACATTATTAAAATAGAAACAAATAAAGGCATTACAAATAAAAAACTAGTGATAGAATAATTAACCAAATCTTATTACTATTTTAAACCGTTTGATTTATCAAGCGGTTTTTTTTTGTACTTTAGACAAAATTTATTTTAAATAATTATGAAAACAATGGATCAATGGTTTGATGAGTACGCAGAAAGTCATCAACACAAAACCAATCAGTTAATACATAAAATATGTGTACCACTTATTTATTTCAGTATTATTGGCTTGTTAATGAGTATTAATACTGCTTTTTTACAAAAAATAATAGGTTTAAAAAATCCGTTAATTGAAAATTGGGCAACCGTTATTTCTATATTAATATTGGTGTTTTATTTAAGATTATCGTTTACAGTATTTTTTAAAATGTTTGTATTTACAGTACTCAGTATTATAGGTAATTATTACATTGCTAATTCATTTAACCTACTATATGTTTCAATTTCCATTTTTATTATAACTTGGATAGGGCAATTTTATGGACATCATCTTGAAGGAAAAAAACCATCCTTTTTTAAAGATTTACAATTTTTGTTAATTGGTCCGCCTTGGGTTTTAAAAAAAATGTTTGGTAAAAAGTAAGTTTTTGATTTGAATTTAAGAACGTTAAGCGAATAAAAAATATTAAAAATGAAAGAAATAATAAGTTTTGAAAATTTTACTAAAGTTGATATTCGAGTTGGTACAATTTTATCGGTGAACGATTTTCCAAAAGTACGAAAGCCTGCTTATCAAATAATCATTGATTTTGGCGAAATTGGCATCAAAAAAACTTCAGCACAAATAACCACTTTATACTCTAAAGATGAGTTGGTTGATAAGCAAGTTTTAGCAGTCATTAATTTTGAACCAAAGCAAATTGCAAATTTTATGAGTGAATGTTTAATTTTAGGAATCCATCAAAATAAAAATGATGTGGTACTTTTAAAATCATCACATAAAATAAAAAACGGACAACAAGTTAGTTAGCATAATAAAGAAACAAGAAGATATAAAAAAGAGTATAGAGAAAAGACAAAGAATTATAGAGTATAAATGTATGCAATATGTCAAAACAAATTGAAAATTTGTGATTTTAATTTTTAGAATTTATTTACCTTTGATAAAAATAAATCTATGTGTAATAATTTTAATAAAAAATTCATTGACGAAGCAAAAAAAACTATGGAAGATAACAATATAGAGCCAGTACCAAACACAAAAAATCACAACTATTTTATGAACGAAGCTGTTAAAGCAGCTATTGATGGCATGAAAGCAAATGAAGGCGGTCCTTTTGGATGTGTAATTGTAAAAGATGGCAAAATAGTTGGTAGAGGCAATAATAAAGTAACTTCAACTAACGATCCAACAGCACATGCCGAAGTAACTGCAATTAGAAATGCCTGCAAAAATTTAAACTCATTTCAATTAGACGATTGTATAATTTATACCAGTTGTGAACCTTGCCCTATGTGCTTAGGTGCAATTTATTGGGCAAGACCTCAAAAAGTATACTACGGTTCTAATCAAGAAGATGCTGCTAATATTGGTTTTGACGATCAGTTTATTTACGATGAAATACCATTACCGTATAGCCAACGTAGTATTCCGTTTGAGCAATGCGAACGTGAAACGGCTTTAAAACCTTTTCAGTTATGGAGTAAAAAAGAAGATAAAACGGAATACTAATCACAGCAATAATTGTAAATTTATTTAAGTTTAATTACATTTGCGAATAATAATTAATAAAAAAAGTATTTAAATGGGTAGAGCATTTGAGTTTAGAAAAGCAAGAAAAATGAAACGTTGGGCTGCGATGGCAAAAACATTTACTAGAATTGGTAAAGACATTGTTATGGCTGTAAAAGATGGTGGACCAGATCCTGAATCTAATTCACGTTTGCGTGCTGTAATTCAAAATGCTAAAGACGCTAATATGCCCTTAGCTAATGTAGATAGAGCAATTAAAAAAGCAACCAGTAAAGATCAATCTGATTATAAAGAAGTCTTGTTCGAAGGTTATGCGCCTCACGGTATTGCCGTACTTGTAGAAACAGCTACCGATAATAATAATAGAACCGTAGCAAATGTTAGAGCTGCTTTTAATAAATGCGATGGTAATTTTGGCACTTCAGGTTCTGTTGTTTTTATGTTTGATAGAACTTGTAATTTTAAAACTGAAAATAAAGAAGGCTTAGATTTAGAAGATTTAGAAATGGATTTATTAGATTTTGAAGTAGAAGAAGTTTTTCAAGATGAAGATGAAATAATTATTTATGCACCTTTTGATCAATTTGGAGGCATTCAAAGTTATTTAGAAGATAATAAATTTACCATTCTTTCGTCTGGTTTTGAGCGCATACCAACTACTATGAAAAAACTTTCTGACGAGCAACAAGCAGATGTTGAAAAGCTTTTAGATAAATTAGAAGAAGATGAAGATGTACAACACGTTTACCATAATATGGAAATGTAAATGGTCTGATTATTAACTAAATAAATCAACTAATATTCATCCATAAGCTATCATTTTTCATGATTTTTTTATAAGTATTGCTAATAATTACATTTTCTATTTTCTCTAAATTAGGATCATTCAATACAATGTATTTTGCAGCTTCTCGAGCTAATTTAAGTATTTGATTGTCTTTAACAATATCGGCAATTTTAAGATTTAAAATACCTGATTGTTGTGTACCCATAATATTTCCTGGACCTCTAATTTTTAAATCTACCTCGGCAATTTCAAAACCATCATTAGTTTGTACCATAGTAGCTAATCGTTCTTTGGCTTGCGCACTTAGTTTGTAGCTACTCATTAATATGCAATAACTTTGTGCTGCGCCACGACCGACTCTACCTCGTAATTGATGTAGTTGCGAAAGTCCAAAACGTTCTGCGCTTTCAATAATCATAACACTAGCGTTGGGTATATTTACACCAACTTCAATAACAGTAGTTGCAACCATTATTTGTGTTTCTCCTTTTGAAAATCGTTCCATTTCATAATCTTTTGCTTCGGGTTTCATTTTACCATGAACGATGCTTATTTGGTATTTTGGTTTCGGAAAATCACGTGAAATACTTTCAAAACCATCCATTAAATCTTTATAATCCATCGCTTCGGATTCGTCAATTAAAGGATATACAATATATACTTGTCTGCCTTTTTCAATTTCATCTCTTAAAAATTTCCAAACGGCTAATCGGTTTTTGTCAAAACGATGTACTGTTTTTATTTCTTTTCTTCCAGGCGGCAATTCGTCAATTATTGAGATGTCTAAATCGCCATAAACACTCATTGCAAGTGTTCGTGGTATTGGCGTAGCAGTCATTACTAATATATGCGGCGGAAATTTATTTTTTAACCACATTTTTGAGCGCTGTTTAACACCAAAGCGATGTTGCTCGTCAATAAGTGCCATGCCCAAATTTTTAAATACTACTTTGTCTTCTAAGATTGCATGAGTTCCGATAAGGATATTTATTTCTCCATTTTCTAAACCTTCGTGAATAATTCTTCGAGCTTTTACTTTTGTTGCTCCTTGTAATAAGGCAACCTTAATATCTGTATCTTTGAGCAGTTCAGTAAAAGACTCAAAATGTTGCATTGCTAATATAGAAGTTGGTGCAATTAATGAGGCTTGAAATTCGTTATCAATTGCAATTAACATACTTAAAAGTGCGACAATAGTTTTACCAGAACCAACATCGCCTTGCAATAATCGGTTCATGTGTGCGCCAGTATTTAAATCTTTTCTTATTTCTTTTAAAACACGTTTTTGCGCATTGGTTAATTCAAATGGAAGTGTATTTGCATAAAAATCGTTAAAATTATTGCCTATTTTGTCAAATTTATAACTTTTAAATTTTGTTTTGTGGATGAGATTTTTTCTAATTAGCTGCAACTGAATATAGAATAATTCTTCAAATTTTAATCTAAATTGCGATTTTAACAAAAGCTCTTGGCTACTTGGAAAATGAATATTAAACATGGCTTCGTTTTTAGAAACTAAGTTTAATTTTTTAATTATTTCTGGCGATAAGGTTTCGGTGAATTTGCCTTTTATTTCGAAAAATAAATTTTGCATCATTTTAGAAATAACACGGTTGCTCACGTTTTTTTTAGTTAGCAATTCTGTAGAATGATAAATTGCCTGCATTGACGATCGCAAACTATTGTTGTATTCGCTTAATAATTCTAATTCAGGATGTGTAATGCTAAATTTACCGTTGTAAACAGCTGTTTTTCCATGACAAACATATTTAACATTTGGCTTTAGATTGTTTTTAATCCATTTTGCACCTTGAAACCAGACAAGCTCAATACTACCAAATTCATCAAAAAATTGTGCGGTTAATCTACTGCCTCTTTTTTGTTTAACCGTTTTTATATTGGCAATTTTACCAATTATCTGAACTTCTGTATTGGTGTTACTTAATTGATTTGTTTTAAAAAATTGGGTTTTATCAATATATCTAAAAGGAAAAAAATTTGCCAAATCTGCATAGGTTTTAATACCTAATTCCTTTTTAAGTAAATCGGCTCTTGCAGTTCCTACGCTTTTTAGATATGTAATTTGGGTGTTCAAATACTGCTTTTTTTTACAAATTTATCGATTTTATTTGTAATTAAGTCCGTTACAATATTTCAATTTCATACTTTTTTAGCAATCCAGAAATATTGTCTAATGAAAATTTTGCTTTTTTTAGTTTATTTATTTCAGGATCAATGTATAAATTATACGAAGAACTAAAATTAACCTTTTCAAGTACAGAATTTACAAAATTGGTTCTTAATAAATCACAATTATCAAAAATTGAATTGGTTAAATTTGCCTCTGTAAAATCTACTTCATGGCATTGTGTGTTCTTAAAGTTGGTGTTTTTTAAATTTAGTTGGTAAAATGAAGAATGATTAAGTATTGTGTTTTCAAAAGAAACTTCCATTCCAAAAGGATTGCATTTTTCAAAAAAGACACCTAAAATTTTACAATCTTTAAATTTTACAACTCGCAAGGCAGATTCTGCTAATTTTACCATGCTTAAATTACAATTTGTAAATTGGCAATCGTTAAATATAATGGATGATAAATTTGAATTTGAGAAGTCACAATTGCTAAATGTACAGTTGTCGTATTCGCCTTTTTTAAGAAAGTTACTTGTAAAATCTACATTATTAGAATCTTCATCTTCTATAAAATCATCCATTATGCTAATTTTTCTAAATCAACATATTCTTTAAAGCTTAATTTAACCATATTAACTAAATAAGGGTTAAATTTTTTCTTTTTATAATTTGTTATTGTTTGTATTTCAATAATCGAATTTGTTAAAAAAGCGCTATCGGCTTTTTGAAGGTCAAATGGAGAAACTGATTTTTCTTCAAATAAAAATTCACCTTTTGCTTGAATTGCTTCAATTACTTTTTTACGCATAATGCCTTTAATACAGCCATCCGAAATAGGAGGCGTAATAATTTTATTACCAAATATTAAAAATATATTGGCATTGTTTGCTTCAACAATTTTTTTATCTTGATTTATAAGTATGCTATTGTCTAAATTATTTTCTTTTGCGTAGATACTCGAAACGACATTTACAATTCTATTGTTTGTTTTAATTGTGCTTAGTAAATCTGAATTTACTTTGTAGTCTTTAAATAAATCAACGGTATAATTTTCTTTTTCTTTGATGTTCAATTTATTGACTTCAATTAAAAAATCAACAGTATTCGTGTTTGGCGTGTAAAAGCCACCCAATTTTCTAAAGACTGTAAATTTCACTCTTGCTTGTTTCAAATTGGCACCTTTTATTGTTTTTAGAATTTCATTTTCAAAAAAAGGCATCGTAAAAGAAAGCGGAATTTCCATGCGTAGCATTCGCATAGATGCCATTAGTCTAAAATAATGATCTTCTAAAAAAGAAACTTCATTATCAATAAATTTAGATGTGTCAAAAATCGCATCGCCATAAGCGAAAGCTCTATTACTATAGTTTAAATTAAATTCGTTTTTAGCTATAAGTTTACCGTTAAAATTAAGCATATAAATAAATTAAGCTCCTATTTTTTGTTTTAAATTGTCTATTTGGTTTTCCCAAAACATTTTCGCCTCTTCTAAGTCATCTTCTTCAGCAAAATCACTAACTATTAATGAAACATCATTTGTTAGGTCGTCAACAATTAACTTAAATTCAAAATAATAATCTTCTTTTTCGTCTTGATCTTCAAACCATTTGTACTGCACTTTTTCTTCACGTTTAAATATTTTTTGCGTGGCTTGTTCTTCAGAACCATCCCAAAAAAAAGTGTAAATTTTACCTCTTGAATTTACATTATCTGCAAACCATTCGCTTAAGCCGTCAGGTGATGATAAGTAATGATGTAAAAAACTTGAAGAAGCATGCATTGGAAATTCAATGCTAAATTTAATTTTCTTTGACATTTTGTAATTTTTATTAGATTGGCAATATAATTAATTAATAAAATATAAAAAATTATTTAATGCTAAATTTTAATGCTTTTTTTGATTGTAATATCAAATATGTTTTTATATTTGCAACCGCAAAATAAATGGTTTAACTTTATTTTAAAAATGGCGAGGTAGCTCAGTTGGTTAGAGCGTCGGATTCATAACCCGGAGGTCACGAGTTCAAATCTCGTTCTCGCTACAAAAATAATTAAGAATGCACTTAAAATTTTTAAGTGCATTTTTTTTGTTTAAACTTAGATTGTATATCTTTAGCATTTCTAATTAAGACAACGTGAGTATTTACAAAAATTCAATATTATTTTTAACTTTTCTCTTTTCATTTTTTATCGGAAATGGTCAAAATGCTATTGAATTGATTGATTCACTAAAAACAAAAAGCGTTAATGTAGAAAAGTCATTAATTGCTATAAATAAAGACCTGAAAAATTACGCAATAACACCTATTAATAAAGCTTTTTTATTAGAGTATAAAGCAGACTTATTAAAGCAAGAAGAAAATATTTACGAAGCAATTAAATTATACCAAAAAAGTTATGAAAACTATGCAAGTGTTAAAAATGACAGCTTACAAATAAAAGTACTAAATAAAGTAAGTGATTTATATATTAAAGTTGAAGATTATTCAAGTGCAATATCAAGTCTTAATTTAGTAGAAAAGTTATTAGAAAGCACTACCGCTAATAATAATTTTACTTCAAGTAGGTATTTTGTCAATATGGCAAAAATGTATTTTAAAATTGGTAAAACTAAAAAAGCTAAAAAACATTTTTTAAAATCATTAAAATTAGCTAATAAAAATAATAGAATAGAATTACTCCATCAACATTATTTAGACTATGCTCAATTTAATTTAGACACTAAAAAAATAGATAGCGCATTATACTACGCAAATAAAACGCTAATTTATAGTAAAGAAAAAAACAATAAAATTTTAAAAGCAAATGCCTATACCTTAAAAGGTGTTATATATGAGCATGAAAAAGATTATATTTTAGCAGAAAAACAATACCAAGATGCTATTATTGTTCTTAATAATATTGGTAGTAATACAGCACATGAATATAAAAAATTAGGTAATTTTTACACGCAAGTTTATTTGTACGATTACGCAAATGAAAATTTGTTAAAAGCAGAGCGAAAAATTAAAGAAATTGATGATATTAATGAATTAGAAAATTTATATCACGATTTGTTAGAAAATGCAATTCTTCAAAATAAAACAAAAAAAGCAAAATATTATTTAAAAAAATATGATTCGATTGCTGATATTCAAGCAAAAACAATTCAAAAAAATAAAATTCATTATATAAATGAAAGATATGGTATTCAGCAAACAGAAATAAATTTTTTAAATGATAGAAATACACTACTAAAAAAAGAGAATGAATTAATTAATCAAAAACGTATAGCAAAGAAAAATAGACTGATAAATATTATTATTATTGCATTGTTAATCGCTTTAGGTTTTACAGGTTACCAATATTACAAGTATAGCAAACTGCATTTTGAAAAATCGAATATTCAATTAAAAAATACTGTATTGCGTTTACAAATGAATCCGCACTTTATTTTTAATTCACTTACTGCAATTCAAAATTCTATTTTAAAAAACGACCAATTAAAGTCGGCTGAATTAATTGCTATTTTTTCAAAATTAATACGTCAGAATTTAGATTTTAGTAATAAAAAAAGTATTAGTTTAGACGATGAAATAGATATGCTTACTAATTATTTAGAAACGCAAAAATTCAGATTTAATAATATATTTAATTTTACAATAGATATTGATAAAAACATTGATAGTGAAGAAACTCAGGTTCCACCAATGTTGTTACAGCCTTTTGTAGAAAATTCAATTGAGCATGGTTTAAAACACATTGATAAAAACGGGAAAATAATTATAAAATTTGTAAAAATTGAAGACGGAATTCATATAAGTATTCAAGATAATGGTATTGGTAGAAAATCGGCAGCGTTAAACAATAAAAACAATGATGATAAAGATAAAATACACGCTATAAAAATTTTTAAAGAAAGATTGAAAATTCGACAGAAAAAAGAAATTGATAATTTTGTAATTAAGGATGTTTTAGATAAGAAAAAAAGAGTAGTTGGCACGATAGTAGAATTTAATTTAATGGATTAGTTATGAATTCGGTAATTATAGAAGATGAAAAAAATGCGCAAGAAGCATTGTTAAATATGTTGTCTTTGATAGATAAAAATATTAAAGTGCAAGGTGTGGCAGAAAATGTAATTGATGCAATTGAATTGATAAATAAAATAAAACCAGATGTGATTTTTTTAGACATTCATTTAAAAAAAGGAACAGGTTTTGATGTTCTTGAAGGAATTGAAGATTATAATGGACAAGTTGTGTTTACAACAGCGTATGAAAATTATGCAATAAAAGCATTTAAGTTTAGTGCTTTTGATTACATATTAAAACCAATTAATCCAACAGAGTTGAAAGAGACTCTTTTAGAATTAAAGAAAGCTGCAACTAAAAAAAATGAATTTAAAAAAATGCTTGAAGTCTATAAGCAAAATACAGATAAAGACAAAGAGCCACAAATCGTATTAAAAACATTAAACAATCAGTATATTATAAACATCAAAGATATTATTAGGTGTGAATCTGATGGTGCCTATACTAAATTCCATTTAAAAAATAAGACCTATTTAACCTCTAAAAACTTAAAACATTATACCGAAATATTAAGTGAATATAACTTCATACGAACTCATCAGTCACATTTAGTAAATTCAATCCATATATTAAGAGTAAATTCAAATAATTTTGTAGAATTGAAAGACAATTCACAAATACCAGTTTCTGCACGTAAAAAAACAGAGGTTAATAAGCAAATTAAAGCCTTGAATTCTTAATTTTGTACCAATATGCAAAAAACAATAAACATACAAAATAAAAAAGCTCGATTTGAATACGAGTTTTTAGACAAATATACGGCAGGAATCCAATTAACAGGTACAGAAATTAAATCCATCAGAGCAAGTAGAGCCAGAATAACCGAAAGCTTTTGTGAGTTTAATGATAGAGGCGAACTCTTTGTGATAAATATGTTTATTGAAGAGTATATTCATGGTAATGTGTACAACCACAAACCAAAAAACGCAAGAAGACTTTTACTAAATAAAAGAGAACTTAAAAAATTAGAGAAAAAGGTAAAAGATGTAGGGTTAACAATTATACCTTTAAAACTGTTTATTACAGAAAAAGGTTGGGCAAAATTAGACATTGCATTGTGTAAAGGTAAAAATTTATACGATAAACGACAAACTATGAAAGACCGTGATAATAAGAGAGATTTGGCTCGGATTAAAAAAGATTTTTAAGAAATTACTAATTTTATTAAATGAAAGTCAAATATTTTTTACAACTTATACGTTATAAAAATTTACTAATGCTATTTTTAGTACAATTTTTATTTGCAAATGCTGGTAATTTTCATAGTTTTTACTCATTTAATTTTTTTAACTTTATATTGTTGGCGCAAGCCACTATTTTATTAGCTGCTGCAGGTAATGTTATCAATGATTATTTTGATGTTATTGCTGATAATATTAACAAACCACATAAGGTGTTGATTGGTAAAACTATTTCGAAAAAATCAAGTTTATTGATTTATTTTATCTTAAATGTATTCGGAATTATTTCAGGCTTTCTACTTGCTTACATTAGCAACAAGCCTATTTATAGCTTCTTATTTTTAGTAATAGCATTGCTTTTATATTTTTATTCTAAAATTTTAAAAAAGATAGCTTTAGTAGGTAATGTTGTTGTATCGACTTTTATTTCTTTGAGTATTATGTTGGTTGTTGTATTTCCATCAATAAATAATAATTCACCAACTTACAATAAGATTGTTATTGTTTATGCAATCTTTGCTTTTATACTTAATTTTGTTAGAGAATTATTAAAAGACGTTGAAGATGTTAATGGCGATTATAAGCAGCACATGAAAACTTTGCCAATTGTCATTGGAAAAAAAAGAACACTTAACATCTTATTTTATTTAAATTTTATACCTTTTATACTAAGCATTCTTTTTGCTTCGATGTTGAATAACAGTTTGATAGTGGTATATATGCTATTATTTATCACATTACCTTTAGGGTATTTTATTTATAAAATTAAAGAAGCAAAAAACAAAAAAGACCTATCAATATTGAGTACATTATTAAAATTAGTTATGTTGTTTGGTATATTGTCAATACTGTTTGTAAATCAATTCTTATTAAAAAATTAAATCACATAAATTATGTTACAGAATAAATTAAAAGGTAAAAATATTATATTGGCATCTAAATCACCAAGAAGACAGCAGTTTTTAAAAGATTTGAATTTGGATTTTTCTATCGAATTGAAAGAAGTAGAAGAAATTTTTCCTGAAACATTAAAAGGAAAGAAAATAGTTGAATTCTTAGCAAGATTAAAAGCAAGTGCATATACAAATTTAAAAGAAGGTGACATCTTAATTACCGCAGACACTATTGTTTGGAGCGAAGGCAAAATGCTTGGAAAACCAAAGTCAAAGGAAGAAGCTAAGCAGATGATTAAAAGCTTGTCAGATAAAAATCATAAAGTATTTAGCGCTATCTGTTTAAAATCGGCTCATAAAGAGGTTGTTTTTAGCGCCACTACTAAAGTATATTTTAAAAAAATGACAAATGAAGAAATTGACTTTTATGTTGAAAAATACAATCCTTTAGATAAAGCAGGTAGTTATGGTATTCAAGAATGGATTGGTTTAATTGGAATTAAAAAAATAAAAGGTAGTTATTTTAATGTTATGGGATTTCCGGTACACAAATTTTATAAACAAATACTAAAATTTTAGTAGTTTGTATTTTGTCAAATCAAAGTTTAATAAGGTATTTTCAAACTAAAAATCATACATTTGCAAAAATATAAAATCAATTCCAATGGCAATTAAAAAATACACATATACCGAAAAAAAAGATACACGATCTGGT
>JALSLZ010000012.1 GCA_026988075.1 Flavobacteriaceae bacterium | reverse complement strand
TCAAAAAAACCAAAACGTTATACATATATAGTAAACAAAAAAGGAATTATAACCAAAATAATGTATACAAAAAAAAATGTTGAAAGTATCATAACTCAAACATTAGAACAATTAGAACAATTAGAACAATTAGAACAATTAGAACAATTAGAACGATAATGAAAAAAAAACTAACAATTAACTATTTTATCACGCTACTTCTATTATTATTTTGCACATTTAGTTTTTCTCAAAAAGTACGAGTTGGTGATAGAATGCCTCAATTTGAATTATTAGATCAATTTGGAGAGTATTTTGACACATTAGATTACATTAACAAACAACCAATGGTTGTCTTCTTTTATACCGAAGATGAAGCTGAAATTTGCACACGAGAAGTTATCGCTTTTAATAAAAGCATACAAGAGTTTAAAGACTTAAATGCGATTGTTGTAGGTATAAACCCAGCATCTGTAATTTTTCACAGGCGTTTTGTTATTAAGCTTCAATTAGAATATCCCATTCTTTTTGATAGAAATAGCGAGGTGCAAAAAATGTTTAGAGTCCCAAATTATAAAAAAACAAAAAAACCCGAACGCTTTACTTTTATTATAGACAAACAAGGTATTATTCAAAAAGTTTTTCACAACAATGACAATGCAGAAATACACATTATAGAATCACTAAAGACACTAAATAATTTATAATTATGAAAAAGACAATTTCAATACTTTTATTAATCGTATTATCGCTTCTCATATTCAACTCAGTAATGGCTCAAAACAAAAAAATACAGATTGGTGATAAAGTACCTTTTTTTACACTTAAAGATCAGTTTAATAACGATTTTTCTATAGAACAATATGTAGGTAATAAGAATATTGTTATTTATTTCTACCCAAAGGACGATACGCCTGGTTGCACTAAAGAAGCCTGTAAATTTAGAGATGAATATGAAACTTTTACCGATTTAGATGCTTTAGTTATCGGAATTAGCAGTGATGATGTAGCATCTCATTTAAATTTTAGTAAAAAATACAACTTACCTTTTACCTTACTTGCCGATACAAAAAAGGAAGTTAGAAAACTATTTGGAGTACCTAATTCAATGGTTTTAATACCTGGAAGAGTTACCTACATTATAAATAAAAAAGGCATTGTTATTTCAATTTTTGATAGTTTAAGTAAAGCAGAACAACATGTTGAAACTGCCAAAGAAATGTTAAAACAGAAGTAATTTCACCTTTTTTTGTAAAATAATTCTTTTCAATGCGACTTATAGGTTATCATTTAATCTATATAATATGAAACTGTTTATTTATCTTTCTATAATTACATCTCTTATTTTTAATACGCATTTATCAACACGAAACTCATTGAAAGTTGGCGATATGACACCTAATTTTACGCTAATAGATGAAAATGGAATTGAGTTTACGTCATCTGATTATTACAATAAACAACCACTTGTAATCTTTTTTTACCCAAGAGATAATTCACCTGTTTGTACAACCGAGGTTTGTTCTTTTAGAGATTCCTTTGAAGACTTTAAAGATCTAAATGCAAAAATTGTTGGTATAAGTAGAGATAACATCATGACACATCGAGATTTTTCTAGTAAATACAAACTTCCCTATTCATTATTATCCGACCATAGTGGTCGCATTCATAATCTATTTGGAGTTTCAAAAGGTTTTTTAGGCTTAAACCCTGAAAGAGTTACATTTATTTCTAATAAAAAAGGAAGAATTATCTATATCTTTAAAAAAAGATCTCAAGCAGAAAAACATACATCCGAAGCGCTTTTAGCATTGAAAAAAAATGAATAATATGGGTTATCTATTGTATTTTTCTACCTCTAAATAGTTTTATATTCAACCTTTTATTGTGAAAAATAATGGTTTTTTATCCTTTAAGAAATTATTATTTTTAATAGTTGTCATAAAAAATATGTAATTTTATCATCTTAAAAGATAGTATGAGATGAAAGAATATACAAATGAAACTAAGATAAGGGTTCGATACGGTGAAACAGATCAAATGGCTTATGTTTATTATGGTAATTATGCACAATATTTTGAGGTTGCACGTGTAGAATGGATGCGTAATTTAGGGCTTTCATATAAAGAATTAGAAGCGCAAGGAATTATGTTACCTGTTTTAAAATTAGAAGTAAATTATCATAAACCTGGCAAGTATGACGATTTACTTACAATTAAAACAATCGTTAAAAAAAAACCAAGTGTACGTATAGAATTCCATTTTGAAATTTATAATGAACAAAACGAATTAATTACAACAGGTTTTACCTCTTTAGTATTTATTGATATGAAAAGAAATAGACCTACTAAAGCACCAAAAATAGTTTTAGATTACTTTGAATAGTTAAAGATAATCGTAAATTAGAAAATATAATATGAATAGTATTACAAAATTATTTAATATAAAATACCCTTTAATTCAAGCAGGAATGATTTGGGTTAGCGGTTATAAATTAGCCTCAGCAGTTAGTAATGCTGGTGGATTAGGAATAATTGGCGCAGGATCTATGTACCCAAATGTATTGCGTGAGCATATTCAAAAATGCAAAAAAGCAACAAACAAACCGTTTGCAGTTAATGTTCCATTGTTTTATCCTGATTTAGATGCAATTATTCCAATAATAATTGAAGAAGGCGTAAAGATTGTATTTACATCAGCAGGAAACCCAAAAACATATACTAAACATTTTCAAGATAACGGAATTATTGTTGCGCATGTAGTTAGTAGTGTGAAATTCGCATTAAAATCACAACAAGCAGGTGTTGATGCAATTGTAGCAGAAGGCTTTGAAGCTGGTGGACATAATGGTTATGAAGAAACCACAACACTAACTTTAATACCTATGGTAAAAAAAGCAATAAATATACCCTTAATTGCAGCTGGAGGAATTGCAACAGGTAGTACAATGTTAGCAGCAATGGTTTTAGGTGCAGATGCAGTACAAATTGGTAGTAGGTTTGTGGCAAGTGAAGAATCATCTGCTCATATTAATTTTAAAAACGAAGTCATTAAAGCGAAAGATGGCGATACTTATTTAACTTTAAAGGAATTAATTCCGGCAAGGTTACTTAAAAATAAATTTTTTAATGATGTACAAAATCTATATCAAACAAATCCAAGTAAAGAAGATATTGTTAAATTATTAGGACGAGCAAGAGCAAAAAAAGGTATGTTTGAAGGTGATTTAGAAGAAGGTGAATTAGAAATAGGTCAAATTGCTGGTTTGATAAACAAAATTATGCCTGCCTCTAAAATTGTAGCCGAAATAATAAATGATTACAATATATTAATTGATGAATTTACGGCATTAAAATTGTAATTAATACAAATATTAACAACTAAAAAAAACAACATGAAAAAAAAATTACAACGCTTATTTATAGTGCTAATTTTAATATTTACCAATTCTATTTATGCTCAAAAATTAGAAACAATCAAAGGTAGTAAAATGGTAACTTTGTCAGAAATTGAATTGGATTCAGTCTCGTCAATTGAGTTATTTAAAGGTGTTAATTTAATTCTTAAAAAAGGCGACACCTACAAATTAAACATTTATGCAGATGATAATTTACACGATGTTTTAGATATTGACTTAAATAAAGGTAAATTATCTTTATCGTTAATGAAAAGGATCATTAGAAAAAAAGAATTTGAATTAACGTTGTTTACGCCAAATTTAAATGAAATTATTTTAGATGATAACAGTAGTCTAACAAATAATGATTTTTTTGATGTTTCAAATTTAAATGTCATCTTGAACAATAAAGCAGAACTGAACTGTTTTTTTAATGGAGATATAATTATTTTTGAAGGAAACGACACCAGTAAATCAAAGTCTACTTTTAAGGCAGAATCAATAGTTTATAATTTAAAAGATCGATCGCAAGTTATCAATGTATCAAATTCAAGCATAACAAAGATGAATATTGCAGGAAGATCACATATTGAATTATCGGGTAAAAGCAACGAAACATTTATTGAAAGTTTTCAAACAAGTAACTTAAAATTAACGAATTTAATAAGTGAAATCACAGAAATTATAGCAGAAGATAAAACTACAATCTATACCAATACAAAAAATGATTTAACTATTTCTGCAAAAGACGATTGTAAAATATATATTTATGGCAAGGCAGAAATTGATTTAATTGATTTTAAAGATGAGGCTACATTATATAAAAAAGAATAGATATTATGTATATTATAGCTAACAATTTAAGCTTATAAATACAATGTCAATTTAATAAATTAGACCTCTAAAATAGAAAACCACCTTTACAGGTGGTTTTTCAATATTATTTTAAAATCAAGTCAAATATCTTTAACAGATACTTGTCATAATTATAAAGCTTGTACAGTAACTCTAACATCAAAAACAACTTCAACAACCATAGTAAAAGCTTCTTCGGCAACTACATTACCAGAAACAGTAGCTGAAAATTGCTTAGAATTTTTAATTTTTGCTGCAATGATGTTTAATTTACTTGCGTCATCTAATGAATATACGGTTTGATTGTTTTTATCGTCTAAAAAATTATCATGTGTAAATGGTCCAAAAGTTTGATCTTCCGAAATAACCGATAAAACACCAGAGGCAACAGTATTAATGTCAGAAAATGAAACTATTTTATATTCAGCTGAATTAATTTTTACGGCTTTAATCTTGTCCAAATAAGGACTTACTTCACTATATTCAGATAAGTCAAAGGCAATATTTTGGCTAATTTCTCCACTTCCGTTACTTGAAACTGTAATTGATTTTTTTAATGTAGTATCAATATCTATCTGACTTAATTTTTCTGCTTGGTTACAAGAGTTTAATAAAAGTACAGAAATAAAAATAAATGTAATTTGTTTGAATGTTTTCATAATGAATGTTTTAAATTAAATATTACAGCAAATGTACAAAGTATAAAATGATTAATTAAAGGATAAATCCCCTTTTTTTTAATTATTGTGATAATTAAAAAAAATAGTAAGAATGTAAAATAATGTATATTTGTTAAAATTTCAATTTTATTTAAATAATAAATCTAATGAATGTAAAGCTTATCGCAATTGGTAAAACCGATAATAAAGAAATGCAGAATATTATTGCGCTTTTTCAAAATAGATTAAAGCATTACATAAATT
>JALSLZ010000011.1 GCA_026988075.1 Flavobacteriaceae bacterium | reverse complement strand
AAAAGCAAAAAAACCACCTAATAGTTCAGAAATATATTGTTTTAAACTTAGTGGTTTGGTATCGTTTACTTGACCGCAATTAGAACAAAAATTATCGGCAATAGTAATGGGTTGATTGCAATTTAAGCACTCAATACCTTTAGTGTTCTTTTTAAAACGTGTGTTTGATTTCATTTATTTGTTTAGGGAATCAGTGTTCAAAGATACAAAATAATTTTATGTTACTTAAAAATTGAGTTCACCACAAATTACCAATTTAATGATTTTATTTATTATCTTTGAGAATTATTAATAAAAACCAAACAAATGAAAAAAATTTATTATCTAATTTTAATTTTTCTGGTAAGTGTTTTTGTGCAAAATGTATATGCGCAATCAATATCAGGAGTTGTTACAGAGAAAGGACTTGAGACAGTTCTTCCAGGAGTAAGTGTATTCGTTAAAGGCACATCAATAGGTACAGTTACAGATTTCAATGGTAAGTACATTATTGAAGTAAAAGATTCAAAAAACAAGATTCTTGTTTTTAGTACTTTAGGATATGAAACTAAAAAAATTACAATTGCCTCTACCAATGTTATCGATGTTGTTATGACACCTGATATATTAGGGCTTGATGAAGTACTAATTACTGGAACTGGTGCATTAACTGCTAAAAAACAAATAGGAAATGTAATAACAAGTATTCAAGGTAAAAATATTTCCGAATCAGGTACAGTAGATGTTACTAGTGCTCTTTCGGGTAAATTATCAGGTATACAAGTAACTCAAAATTCTGGAGATCCTGCAGCGGGTATAAGTGTTCGCCTTAGAAGCGCAAGCACTGTTAATGGTAGTTCAGATCCTTTATATATTATAGATGGTGTTATTGTAAATAACAACTCTACTAATGTATTAGGTGTTGCAAGTATTGTTCAAAATAGACTATCAGATATTAGCCCTCAAGATATTGATAGAATTGAGGTTATTAAAGGTGCTGCAGCAGCAGCAATATATGGTTCTCGAGCTAGTAATGGTGTTGTGCAAATTTTTACAAAAAAAGGAAAAACTGGCGCACCAAAAATTAACGTATCAACTAGTATGAATTTTAATTCGTTAAGAAAAAAAATAAAATATAATGATGAGCCATTTGATTGGGAAAACGCTGCTGATGCTACGAACCTTAATAAAGTTCCTGTTACAAGGTACGATTATCAAGATATGGTTTTTAATAACTCAACAGGAACCGATAATTATGTTTCAATTTCTGGAGGAAAAGAAAATACTAATTATTTTGCTTCTTATTCATATTTAAAAAATGATGGTATTATGAAAGGTACTGATTATAATAGAAGTGGAGGAAGGATAAGAATAAATCAAAGAATAAATGATTGGGCTTCTGTTTCGGCGGGATCTTATTTCTCTAAAAGTCACAGTAACGATATGCCAAATGGAGGTTATGGATTTGGAGTGTTACAGACCATCTTGTTTTCAAATAATAAAATTAATCCAAATATAGATGAAGAAGGTAATTACCCAAACATGACATTTTATCCAAATATTTTAGAATATATTGAAACATTTGATTTTCAACAAAAAAACAAAAGATCAATAAGTGATTTACAAATTAATTTAAGACCATTAGAACATCTTAAAGTAAATTATACACTAGGATATGATAATGCAGAGTCTACAGGTACAACATATGTGCCAATAGGAACAAATACAAGAGTTTCCGGTAGAGCAAGTGAAACTGGTATAAGTACAACACAAATAAACAGTGATTTAAATGCAAATTACAATACGAGTGTAACAGATAAGATTGCCTCTATAACAACAACTGGCTTTTCTTGGCAAGCAGATAATACGTATTCTCACTCAATATCGGCAGAAGGTTTGGCTTTAGGAATTGTAACAACTAATGGTGCAGCTTCTATTTCGACTAATGAAAGTAGAAGTGAAAGATCATTTTGGGGAGGTTTTTTACAGCAAACATTTGGTTTTAATAACAAACTTTTTGTTACAGGTGCTGTTAGATTAGATGGTTCTTCTGTTTTCGGTAAAGATGAAAGAAATCAATTCTATCCAAAAGCTAGTATGTCTTATTTAATTTCAAAAGAAAAATTTTGGAAAAATAAATTAGGAAAAACAATTAGTAATTTTAAATTAAGAGCTGCTTGGGGTCAAGCAGGTAACCTTACTGCAATTGGACCATTTGATAGATTGTCAAATTATTCTGCGGCAAGTATTGATGGTAACTCAGGTTTAATTGCGCCAACAAGACTTGGTAATTCTGGCTTAAAACCAGAAAGACAAACAGAATTAGAATTTGGTTTAGATATGGCTTTATTTGATAATAAAATAGGTGTAGAATTTACTTATTATTCTCAAAATATTAAAGATTTATTATTAGCAAGAACTTTAGCAGCATCTACAGGTTATTCATCAAGAATTGAAAACATAGGAACAATGACAAATAAAGGTTATGAATTCTTAATAACAGCAACTCCTTATCAAACAACTAATTTTAGTTGGAAGGTAACGGGCACATATTCAGCAAATAAAAATACCGTAAATGATATTCCTGGAGAACAATTTGGTATTGGTAATTTTGGCTTTTCAGTAGCTAAAAATGGCGAGTCTTTAGGTGTATTTTATCAAAGCTTTTATGCTAGAAATAGTGACGGTAGTTTATTACTTACTTCTGGAGGTCTTCCACAGAAAGAAAAAGGACATTATGATGTAAATGGAAATCCAATTGCAGATAGAGATGGTTCTGGTCAACCACAAGGGGAAAGTTTAAAAAAGGTAATTGGCGATCCAAATCCTGATTTTGTAGCATCATTAACAAACGAATTTACATATAAAAACTTTTCTTTTAGAATGCAATTTGATGCTGTTCAAGGCAATGACATATTAAGTTGGGATACTAGAATGTTTTATCGTTTTGGTGGTGGTTATACTGATGCGCAAGAATTAAGAGGAGAAGTACCAAAAGGAACAGGAAGAGCAAAATTTGGTATTGCAGAATCTTATATTGAAGACGGCTCATTTATAAAATTACGTGAATTATCTGCTGCTTATTTATTAAAAAAACCTTTAAAAGGTGTAGATAATATAAAAATAACATTATCTGGTCGTAATTTATTATCAATAGATAATTTTTCAAGTTGGGATCCAGAAGTTAATATGGACGCCCAAAGTAATGGCGCAAGAGGTGGTGTAATGGCTTTAACACCAATACCAAAAGTGTTCAAATTAGGAGTTACTCTTTCTTTATAAAATAATTAAATTTTAAACAAATGAAAAATATAAAAATATATAAAATAATAACTATTTTACTGATTAGTTTATTTCTGTTTACAGCATGTAAAACAAATTTTGACAATCCAAATAACCCAACTGAAGATGTTGTGTTAGAAACTAAAGAAGGTCTTTATTCATTAGCAATAGGCATAAGACAGTACTATTCAACTAAAGCACTTAGACAAGTAATTGAAGCTCCTGGTATTACAACAAGAGAATTAGGGGTAACCAATACATTTTTAAGTATAAATGAATTAGCTAAAGGCGGTGCTGAATTGCCAAGTGAAAGTGGAGGTATTACTAACCCTTTTGTTACATTACTTAAAACAAAAGGTATGGCAGAATCTTTAATAACAGGTGTTAATGATGTAGCTTTATTAGATGGCACTAAAAGTGGTTTATTGGCTTATGGTAATTTTTTTAAAGCAATTACTCTTGGTTCATTAATAGAAATGTATGAACAAGCTCCAATAAACAATTCGTTAAATGGAGATGCTACATATAGTGATAGAAGTGTAGTTTTGACTGCTTGTATAGATTTACTTCAAGAAGCAAAAAATACTTTAATTGCAAACCCAATGTCTGATGAATTTAAAGCAACAGTGATTTGGAGTGATTTTAATTTGCCAAAAACCATCAATGCTTTTCTTTCTAGGTATCAATTAATGGCAGGCTTATATTCAGAAGCTATAGTTTCTGCGGATGCAGTTTTAAATGATGTTAGCATACCTCAGAATTCACTATGGGTTTATGATTCAAATAATGTAAATCCTATTTGGAATAGAACAGTTAATTCTGATGATCTTAACCCTCAAACTAATTTTGGCTTATTAGGATCTTACATTCCAGAAGCAGGAGATGACAGAGTTTCTTTTTATATTGGTGTGTCATCTGGTACAGCAAATGCAGATGCAGGTGGTCAAAATTTAAGTGAAATGATAGGGTTTTTTAATTCTAGTACTACAGCAATACCTGTTTATCTATCAGGAGAGATGCTTTTAATTAAAGCGGAAGCGTACGCAAGAGATAATCAGCTAGTTAATGCAGTTACTCAATTAAATTTAGTAAGAGAAAAAAATGATGATTCTTTAAATGTTAATGCAAATCTTGCAGCTTGGACAGGAGATTCAAATAGTAAAGAAGATATTTTAGAAGAAATTTATAAAAATCGATGTATAGAATTGTTTTTAACTGGTTTGAGATTGGAAGATAGTAAACGATTTCATCCTAACTTTGTAGTTCCAAGTACTGCAAACACAATAAATGAACGTAATAGAAATTATTACCCATATCCTTCAGTTGAAAGAGATAACAACCCTAATACACCTAACGATCCTTCTATTTAAAAGACGTTTTAAATTATAAAAGACTGTCTATTTAGACAGTCTTTTTTTGTTAAATAATATTCTTTTAAATAGATAGTTTTATATTTGTAGTCTATTATTTCCTATTTTAAAAAAAATATTCATGAAAAAATTAATGCTATTTTTTATTGCAATTGCTATAACATCTTGTGTATCTAAAAGTATTTACGAAGATTTAGATAATAAATACAATCGGTTAAAGAATCAAAATTTAAATTTAGTTGGAGAAAACGATCAACTATTTACAACCACAAAAGATTTAAAAAAAGAAAATAAAAATTTAAAATTAAGTATTGATAGTTTAGCAACCACAAAAACTATTTTACAAAACGATGTTGACGTGCTTGCAGCAAAAAAAAAACAGTTAGAAACTTCGTATCAAGAGTTGTCGGCAAGTAGTTCAGAGCAATTAAACAATAAAGCAAAAGAAATTTTTGAGTTATCAAGACAATTAAACCAAAAAGAAACCACTTTAATTGCAGAGCAAACTCGATTAGAAAAACTAAAAAACAAATTAACTGCAAGGGCTGAAAGAGTAGCACAATTAGAAAATTTAATTGCAGTAAAAGAGGAAAAAATGCAAAATTTAAAAGCAGCAGTTTCAAATGCTTTACAGAATTTTGAAGGTAAAGGCTTAACTGTTCATAGAAAAAATGGTAAAGTTTATGTTTCAATGGAAAATAAATTACTTTTTAGTTCTGGTTCTTGGAACGTTGGTAGTCAAGGTGAAAAAGCAGTTGTAGAATTAGCAAATGTGTTAAAAGATAATAATGATATTGAAGTACTAATAGAAGGTCATACGGATAATGTTCCTTATCGAAGTAATAATTCAATTATTGACAATTGGGATTTATCTACAAAAAGAGCAACAGCAATAGTTAGAATTTTACTTAACAATAGAGTAAATCCAAAAAACATTACAGCTGCTGGTAAAGGCGAATATGTACCATTAGCAACTAACAACACCGCTCAAGGAAAAGCTAAAAATAGAAGGATAGAAGTTATTTTAACTCCAAATTTGGATGCAATTAACAACTTATTAGTTGAATAAATTAAAGGTAAAAAGAGTACATTCTTATAACTGTTTTTTTTTTACCATAAACAAAGTAATCTATTGATTACTTTAGAAACTCAAAACAGTATTTCATGTGCTATGCAAGTTGTTATATAAGTTTATCAGTTACGAATTGATTTAACCATTGTTGATATTAATTAAGTATAAAATTTATGGTTTTTGTTACTACATTATTCATATCAACAGGTAGTTTTTGTTTTAACCAAGGTTGTGTGTTTCCTAAAGCGTGATTCATGTTTTCAATAAAAAACAACCATTTTGTCCATTACACCACAATGTTGATTGTTATTTTGTACATCCATATCAATCTTGGGAAAGGGGTTTTAATGAAAACTTAAACCGATTGATAAGGCAAAAATTAGACTTTAATTTATCGTCTGATCAATACATAAAAAAGTGAACACAAACTCAATTCAAGACCAAGAAAACGATTTAATTATGAAAACTATTTGTAATGAATAAATTATTGTTTAACCAAAAGTTGCATTTGCAACTTGAATCTTGCTTACAAAACAAAAAGAATATTAAAATAATAGACCTATTCATTGTCATAAATATCAGATAAAATTAGTTTGCCTTTTTCATCAAACAAATAAGTGCTTTTTGTGTATAAATTATACCCTAACAAAGCTAATTGTTTTTTATTTATAGTGTCAATTAGTAAAAAATTAGATTTTTGTTTTAGATATTTTTTCATCTCTCGTAACTCAGTATTGTTTTTTACAACCACAATATTTACAAAATCACAATTGGTAAAATATTTTTTTAAGGCTAATTTATTTTGACCATTTATTAAGTAAATCAAAAATTCTTCTCTACTCATTATATTGATACGAAGCTTTCTTTGAAACTTTTTAAAATTTTTTATACTTACCTCTTTGTTAGTGAACAGGTTTAATAGCTTAATATCTGGAATACTATCTATTAATACTTTATTTCTTGTTTTAAAAACTAAATCTAAATCTATTTTCTCTTTCACTAAGTTTGCAACATAAACTCCTTGCTTGTTTTTTCGTATATTATTTAGTGTAAACGTATTTCCATTTATTGATATTGGGTAATTTTGAAAAATAAAATTTTTAGAATTATTAAATATACGTGTTATTTTTTCATTATAACCACTTATTATTATACCATCACTTCCAATATTTATACAGCATCCACGGTAATCATTAAAAACACTATTTTGGTTATAATCTATTAAAGTTAATCTAAACTTGCCACTTAACATATCAATTTTAGCACTAATAGTTGACACTTTATTAGTTTTACTATTTTTTAATGGTGAATTAATAACATCTTTTATATTAAAAGTAATTCGTGTTTTTTTTGAGAAAACCCAGTAAATAAAGCTAATATAAATAGTATAATCAATGTTTTTTTCATAGAATTTTATAAAAAAAGCCTAAAAATAGGCTTTTATAATTGTTGGTTATTCATAAGCAGGACTGCCAAACTTACCATTAATACATGTTAAATAAGATTCTACTACACCATTATTCCATCTATAATAAGTAACTACTGTATCATATGTACCTTCGTTGTTTCTTACTTTTCTTGTAACTGTCCAACCTCCATCAATTTCTTTTTGCTCTTTAATGCTCAACTCTTGAACACCATAATTTTCTAATTTTTTCATTTTAAAAAAGTTTTTAAAGCCTACGTTTATAAACGCAAGCAAATTAATAAATATTTGTTGTCTTACAAGTTAATTATATAAAAATCTTGTAATGACTTATCAAATGGTTATTTCATCTAACATCATATATAATGGTCTAAATAGGTAGTTTTTGTGGAGCATGTGGTTGTTATAAATATTTTATCTTTAACCTAAATTATTTATAAACATTTTAAGTGATTTTGGATTTTGACTATTATTCCAAAACAATAATAATTCGATTATTTTTTCATCTTCACAATAATCAAAAAATACAGTTGTTTGTTTTGAAATCACAAAAGATTTTAAATTCTTATTGTGTAAAGTTTTCCCTTGTAATATACCTCTTTCAATCCTTTCAACAAACTCTTCAACTAATAATATAAAGTTTTCTACTTCTTGTTCGTTCCATTTTTCATAAACAAAGTCTAACTCCTTAAAATAAGATATTTTACATTCCGAAGACCAAACAACTTCCATAGCACATTATTAGATAATATTGTATTTCCGTTTTGATTCTTCCATAACATTTTTATGAGAAAAAATATGACCTTTTTTTACACTTTCTCTACTTTGTAGAATGAGTTCTTGAATTTCTAAGGGTAAGTCATCAAAAGTGGATTTCTTGTTACTTTTATAGTTTTTGTAAAGCTCATAAACTATACGTAAAAAATGTTCATCAGCAGTTGCTAAAGAGTTTATAACTTCTTTTCTTAATTCTATGGTACTCATAACTTTTTTATATAATAACAAATATAAGAGTTTTATATCAAAAAAAAAAAGTAGTTTAGATAAACTAACTTTGCTTTTAAAGTTTACTCTTTAGAAATACTATCTAAAATTTCATAGTTTTCAATAAAAGTGCTCTTTTCTATAATATAGGCTAACCAATATAAGCTGTTTTTATTTGGTTTTTCTACTTTACTTAATTGTTGTAAACTTACCAATAAACCAATTTGTAGTTGAGCGAGTTCTGTGTAGTTTTTTAATGGTAATTGTAGGTAATAGGTGTTACCTTGTTTTAATAAACCTTGTGGTTTTTTAGGTTTTGTTTTTTGCATGATACTGTTTTTTAGGAAAACCTGTATAGCTTAGGTGTCCTGTGTCACAAGTAGCACAACAGTTGTTTCCAATACTGTCACCATACTATACAAACAATAAATTGTCTTAATTTATACTTGTGTTTAGGAATGGTAAGATATGGAAAGTAGATGGATTTTTATATAATAGAATTTATTTTTTCTTGTTTTCGGTAATAACTCCAAATAATAACAATAAATATTATTTGAAACACAATAGATAAAATAGAACCTTCAAAACCAAAATTACCACCATTCAAAAGATTATTTTCTGCTATTTTAAATTCTATTATTGAGTACATATCTTGTCCACTTACATTAAAACCAAAAAAAGTTTGAAATAAATTCCAACTAAAATGTAAAGCTATTGGAAACCATAAGTTTTTTGTAAAAATATAGGATATCCCTAAAAAAATACCTGCCAAAAATAAGTCAAAAAAACTTAACCAACTTATATTTGGATTTGCTCCATGTGCTAATGCAAATAATAATGATGAGACAATTAGAGCAATATATTTATTAAAAGAAACTATTAAATTTTTTAAAATATAACCTCTAAAAAGAGTTTCTTCTGTAAATGCAACTATAGTAAATAGAATAACAGAAAATACTATTTTTTTTAAATTAAAATTAGATTCAACAAAGCTAATTTGCTTAAATATTAATAAAAAACTAAAACCAAAAAAAAGTATGAAAAATCCTATAATAAATCCGAATAACAAATCAATATATCTTTTATTTTTTACAGAAAAACCTAAATTTATAAAAGTAACTTTATCTACATATTTCATAAAAATGTAGATAGTTAAAAAGGTTCCAATTGATGTGAAAAAAGATAAAATTGTTTTTTTTTCTAAGTTAATATTGAGATTAATATTATCATAATCAATATCAATTATTAAAAAACCAACTATCTGAAAAATACCGACAATAAAAAAATAAGGTATACTAATCCTTAATACTCTCTGCCAACCTTTGTGGTTTATCATATTTATATATTAAAAGGTAATTGGGATTATTTATGAAATAATCCCAATTTATAAAAATTATTTTTAAGGGCAAGAGTCTCCTGGAGTGTAGTAACCTGGAGCGTAACCTGCTGAACCATAGCCAATATTTTGAGAATATACAGCCCAAGCATAACCTAATCCCATAGCAATATATTCAAAAATATTTTCACCACCGTTAGTACTAGACATCTCTTTAGTACTCAATACTATTGTATCGTATTCTTCTAAATTCATAATTTTATATTTTTAAGATTGATATAAATCATATCCATGGTTAAAGGCATCACCTAAATCATCTAAATCCTGAGACATCGCCCATCCAAGTAGAGCTCCGATTATTAGATCATCTATTCCAAAAATCCCACCATCGACACTCCGTGCTTCCATAGCATCCAACTCTTGAACACCATAATTTTCTAAATTTTTCATTTTAAAAAAGTTTTTAAAGCCTACGTTTATAAACGCAAGCAAATTAATAAATATTTTTTGTCTTACAAGTTAATTATATAAAAATCTTGCAATGACTTTTTACAAAACCAGTTATTACGTCTAAGAACCCATACTACGTCTAGTATTTTTGTTTTGATATAGCAAATATATGTTTGTACACTCTAATGGCGTTGGAGTAAACAAAATTAATTAGACAATACTAATTGTATTAAAAAAATCAGGTATAGAACCACCTGCAATATTAATTTTATCATGTTGTGTTAATAGCTTTACAGAGAACAGTACTTCTAATTCGCAATAGTCATTATATACATAACTTTTTAGGCTGCGTGAATATGTTATTGGGAAACCTTTTATTTTTAAATCTTCTAATATGTTGTATAATTGGCTTTCGCTTATATCAAGTCTAAATGCAAATTCTTTTGGTGTACCTGTGTTTGTGTTTTTAATTAATTGGTGCATTTTTTTTAGGCGTTCTAATTGTTTTAGTGTTTTCATAGTTTTTTTGTGTATTTGTTTATTTGTTGTCCCGAAACTTCGGGAGTTTATTTGTTGTCATTGCTAACAATAGTGTGGCAATCCTTTAGTTTTAGTAGCGTCATGATTGTAATTTTTATTCAACAGATTACTTCAGTTGTTCCTCCTTCGTAATGACAATTAGTACATGGTTTGTTGTTTCCATAAGTTGTAATAATGTCCTTTTTTGCTGTATAGTTTTTCGTGGTTTCCTTGTTCTATTACTTTACCTTTATCTAAAACCACAATAGTGTCTGCATGTACAACGGTACTTAAGCGGTGCGCAATGACTATAATGGTTTTATCTTTTTTACGTAAATTTTGTATAGCTCTTTGTATGAAGTTTTCAGAAGAAGTATCTAAAGAGGAAGTTGCTTCATCTAAAACTAAAATTTCTGGTTCTTTATATAAAGCTCTTGCTATGGCAATACGCTGTTTTTGTCCGCCTGAAAGTGTAGCGCCGTTTTCACCTAAGTAGGTATTAAAACTATTTGGCAGAGTTTCAATAAATTCTAAAATACCAATATTTTTACAGATATCTAAAACATGTTGCATGTTTGGTTGTAGCTCGCCTACAGCAATATTATCAATTACATTACCTGCAAATAAATCTATTTTTTGCGGCACAACACTTACTAAATTACGTAAACTGTGGTTTTCAATATATTTTAAATCTATATCACCAATAGTTATACTTCCACTTTGTATTGGGTAAATATTTTGTAATAATGATATTAAAGTAGATTTACCAGAACCACTTTCGCCAATAATGGCAGTTATTTGTCCTTTTTTAATATGGAGATTAAATTCTTTAAATACATTTACACGAGAACCGTATCTAAAGTTTACCTTTTTAAATGCGATATCGCCTATTTTATCTGTGGTTAGTTTAAATTTGTTTTCGGTTTCTTCACGTTCTAAATCCATTATTTCAAATAAACGGTCTGCTGCTATAAGTGCATTTTGTATGGATTTATTTGCGCCAATAAGGCTTGACATTGGACCAACAAAATAACCAATAATAGCATAGAAACTCATTAGTTCGCCTGGCGTTATTTCTTGGTCAATTACAAAGTATGTACCAGACCATAATAGTATAATGGTAAATATTTGCGCAATAGTTTGTGTAGAAGTGCCTGTAAAAAGACCGTTAAAAGCCGAAGTTAAACCAGTATGCAACAATTTAATAAAGCGAGTTTCGGTTTTAATATTGGCATATTCTTCTAAGCCAAAACGTTTTATGGTACCAACGGCATTTAAACTTTCTACTAGCTGTGATTCTAATTCGGCAGAATATTCCATTACTTTACGTTCTGTTTTTTTGTTTAGTTTGTTTGTAATAAAATAGATAACTAAGTAAAAAGGCACGATAGCTAGCATGATAAAAGCCAGTTTCCAATAATAAGAAAACATCAATCCAAAACCGAAAATAACTGTGAAAAAATTGACCATTAAGCTTAGCGAAGTACCACTAATAAAAGCTCTAATTTTTACAGCATCGCCAATACGTGATATAATTTCACCAACACGCATGGTATCAAAAAATTGCTGTGGTAATTTTAATAAATGTTTGTAATAGCCTAAAATTAACCTGGCATCAATTTGTTGCCCTGTTTTTATAATAAAAACATCTTTAAAAATACCAATTAATACCTTTATTACCAATAATACCAACATAATAACACTTAGTAAATTAAGTAATTTGGTATCGCCACCAACCAAAACATGATCGGTTATTTTTTGTATGTAAATAGAGGTAGATAAACCGAGTAAAGTATAAATTATTGAGCCTACTAAAGCTTGAAACAGCACGTATTTATGTGGTTTTAATAAAAACCAAAAACGTTTCATTACCGAAACTTTTTTGGTTGCCTACTTTAAAACTTTCATCAGGTAATAAAATAACCAAAACGCCAGTCCATTCTTTTTTAAAATCTCTAATGGTTTTTTTTGTTATTTTACCAGTGCCAGGATCCATAATAGCAATATGGGTTTTGGTAACTTTATAAATTACCACATAATGGTGCAATCGTTCTTTTACAATAATATGGGCAATGGCAGGTTTTGGTATTTTAGACAAACTATCTATATCGCCTTTTACACCTTTAGCTTCAAAACCTAATTTTTGAGCAGCTTCTAATAAGCCCAATACATTTGTGCCTTTTTTATCGGTACTTGCATATTGTCGTATTTTAGCAATGGGTAATTCTAATTTATAATGAGCCGATATTGAGGCTAAGCAAGCAGCACCGCAATCGGTAATATCGTGTTGTTTTATAGCTGTTTTTGACATTATTTTAAATTGTTGGTTTGTTTATTGTTGTCCCGAAACTTCGGGAGTGGATTTGTTAATTTGTGTATTTGTTTCGCCAACTAAAGACTAAAAACTAAATTACGGCACAAACCAATCGTCAACTTTATCGTAAAGTAATTCAAAAGCAGAACGTTCAATTATAAAAAAACGAGCATTAAAAGTCATGCCTTTTTTTAGTTTGCCTTCAAATCCATTTTTTAGTGTTAAATGGTCTTGCTCTATTTTACAAATCACTTTAAACATTGGCATGTTATTAATGATGGTAATGTCTTTATTAATGTCAACTATTTTTCCTGTTGCCATTCCCCATTGGTTGTAATTAAAAGCATCAATTTGAAATTTCACTTTGTTTTTTGTTTTGAGTAAACCAATATCTGAAGGCGAAACATAGCATTCGGCTATTAAATTTGCGTCTGGCGATATATCGGCAATCACTTTTCCAGCAGATAAAAGACTGCCTGTTTCTAAACCAATTAAATTTTGAATAGTACCAGAAATTGGTGCAGTAATGATGTAATTTTCACTTTCTTCTTTAGTTTGCGCTAAGCTGCTTTCAATTTCTTTTAATTGATTTTTTAACTGTGTTAAACTGGCTTGCCAATTACTTTTTTGTTGCTTTTTAAATTGATTTAAATCATCAATAGTTACATCTAAAGCATACTTACTGTTTTCGTGTTCTACTTTAGCAATAACTTCTTTTTTGTATAATTTATCTTGCCTTTCAAAATCTCTTTTTGCTTTATGGTAACGTGTTCTTAAACCTCTAAGTCGTTGTTCATAATCAAGAAATTATTTTTTGTATTTATACGATTGTAATTTTTTTGTACTAATTTTTTTTGTACTTAATAAATAGTTTAAATCCGTAATAAAAAGGTTGTTGTCTTTTAATTGTGCTTTGGTTAAATTCATCCGTTCTTTACCAATATTATTATTAACCATTAATAATGTATCGCCTTTACTCACAAATTGATTGCGTTTAATGTAAATACTATCAATTTTACCTGAATACAAAGAGATAATTTGATTTCTTTCTTTTTCTGGTTTAATAATACCACGTGCCGAGGAATAAATATCTAAAAAGATATATGGCAAAGCTATACCAATAGCTATTAAACTTAAAAGTAAGATGGTGTAAATCATTTTACTTTTGACCATGTTTTTAAATCGATGAACTTCAATAGTGTCATCAATTATTTCTTTTGGAAATATTTGTTTCATTTAGCATTTTTTTAAATTATAATAGCAATAAAACCATAACTAACTGAAAAAATCAACTTGCTTAGGTATTATTAATTTGAGGGAGTTTAGCAAATATATAAAATTATTTCATATATGAAACCCATTTATAGTGTTTCTGTTTTGTAAACATAAAAGATATTTGTAATATAATGGATGAAAGAATATTACAAATAGCAAACCATATAAAAAAAATGCGTATTGAAAAAGGATATGGCAGCCATGAATTTTTCGCTTGGGAAAATAATATTCCCAGAGTACAATATTGGCGAATGGAAAAAGGTACAAATTTTACTATTCGTACCTTTTTAAGAGTTTTAGATGCTCATAAAATAACTATGAAAGAATTTTTTGAAAATATAGATTAGTTAATTAAGTATAAAATTTATGGTTTTTGTTACTACATTATTCATATCAACAGGTAGTTTTTGTTTTAACCAAGGTTGTGTGTTTCCTAAAGCGTGATTCATGTTTTCAATAAAAAACAATTCGCTTTTCGAATTCCATTTATGCATGTTTTTGGCTTCAATTGGCAAAACAACCGTATCATCTGTACCTTGTATAATTAATTGTGGAATTTTTAATTTTTTAACAGCTGTTTGTATGTGTAATTTTTCTTTATTTGCTATGAAATTTTCATAAACTTGAAATTTATTAGGCATTTGTTGTTTTGTTCTGGTGTTTTGAATATAACCAACACCAGATGTTCTCCATTCTTCTAACGCTTCTCCTTTTGGAAAACGAGCTTCTATATCGCTAATTCCATTCCATGAAACAACTTTGGTAATCTTACTATTTTGACTTGCTTTTAAAAATACAATTCCTCCGCCACGAGAATGACCAATTAAAGTAATATTTGTTTTGTCTATTTCATTTTGGAATTTATTATCGTTTATAACAAAATTAATAACGGATTCTAAATCGTCCATTTCAATACTATAATTGTTATTAGCAAACGCTTCTAAATCAGGAAAATCTATTGTGTTTTTAACCGTTCCACCATTATGAGAAAAATTAAATTTTACAAAAAATAGATTTTTATTTGCAAATTCATTCGCCATGATATTCCAAGAACCCCAATCTTTATAACCTTTATAACCATGACAAAAAATAACAATCGGCTTTTTTTGATTATTTTCTTTAAAAACGAAATCGGTTACAATTGGTTTGTTGTGTTTGCCTGATATGGTTGTATTTTTAATTGTTTTCATTTAAATTAATTTTGGGTTGATTTAGTCATTTTAAAATGTAAATAGCCCTAATAAGGTAGGTTTTCATTTTCTATAAACGGAATTTCTTCATCAAATATTGTAGTTAACAATTCCTTTAAATATATTTCAAATGTTGCTATATCTTGTTGTAAGATGTTTTTTTTATTTACTTTCATAAAACCAAATTTTAAATTTTTGAATGATATAATACCACTTTCTACTAAAGTTGTATCAAAATTAATCGCATTCATTTTTGCATACATATAAGCATACATTAAAACTTGAAATGCTTTAGAAAATTTATGGTCAGCTATTAATTTATCCCAATAATTACCTCTTGTTGTTACAATATTCAAATCCTTTTGTGCTACTTTTCCTGTTTTATAATCAATTATTCTAATAACACCATTTAACTGATCAATTCTATCTGCTTTACCTCTGAGTTTTATGTCAAAATCAACATTTTCTATATTGATTATTGCAGATAATTCTTGCTCTAATGATAGAATTTTTAATTGATTGTTATCTCTTAATAAAGCTATTTCTTGATTCAAAAAATTAATAACATACTGTTTAGACACTTCAAATATTAATAAGTTTTTACCTTTGGTTATGTCGCCATTTTTATATTCTTTATGAAATACTTTAGTTACTGAATCATTCACATTTTTTTTCATGTTTATAACATCATCAACAACAACAAATTTTCCAACAAAAGGCTTATAAAAATTCTCTAACACATCATGTACTACAGTTCCTAATGTATTAGCAGCAATGGTTTCTTCAATTTGATCTAACTCTTTTAATTTTAAGATTTTCTTTTTATAAAACGAAATGGGATTATATATGTAATTGGTCAATGTTGTTGGTGCAAAACCTTTGTTAGCTTCAACTTTTAATTGATTCATAACTGTAACGTCTTTCTTAATTATTTTTAATGCTAACGATTCGTTATCAATCTTTGAACTTAATATCGTTTTTGTAATTTTAAGATTAGGTAGTTTGTCTTTAAAATATTCTAATTGCGTTATAAATCGACTTTGTTCGCCAGAACCAAATTCATCAGGTTCTGTATTATATAACAAATATATGTTTGTTGCTCGTGCTATTAATCTAAAAAAATGATACGAAAAAATAGCGTCTTTTTCTTGATATGTAGGTAAACCTAATTCTGATTTTATATCAAATGGTATAAATGAATTATTCAATTTTCCTGCTGGTAAAAAACCTTCGTTTACCGATGTAATAATGATGTTTTCAAACTCTAAAACACGAGTTTCTAACATGCCCATAATTTGTAAACCTTTTAATGCTTGACCTTTAAAAGATAAACTTTCGTTATTAAGAATTTGATTGTAAATATTTATTAAAGCTTTAAGTGTTTTTATGTAACCATATTTTGAGTTTAAAGTCTGCGTTTGATTAAATATTTGCTCAAATCTATTTAAATATTCTATTTCAATGGCATTTAAAGTAACCGTTTTTAAAACAGCCATTATTTTTAAACAGTTTTCAATTGCCACAGTACAATTACTCCAATCTGAAAATAAAAGTGTTATTAATTCTTTGGTGTCGTCTTGCGCATTAAAAGCCAATAACTGTTCTTTATCAATAAAGATAAAATTATGAGTCTTTATTTGATATGCTATTGTGTTTAGTGAAAAAAAGTTTAATACTGGATGGTTCAATATTGGAATAATATCTTTGTGATAAAAATCTTTTTTATTCTCTATTTTACCTTTGTTTTGATGCATATTAAACAACAAATAAAACAACCCTGATAATTGTATGTTCTTTAAAGGTAAACCCATAGTAATGTTAATGTTTTTAACAGTTACTGGTAAGGAATTAATTGTACTTAATAATAAGTCTTCATTTGCTAAAACAAGCGCTGTATTATCTTGTTTTTCACTATTGTTTTGAATTATTTCATTGGCGTATTTTATTTGCGAAACATTTTTTGGCGTACCAATAATTGATATCTTTTTTTTAGCACTTAAATTGTTACTCGTACTTTTAAACGGATTCTTATCAAAGTATTTCCAATTTTTTTTATATTTTTTTATAAAACTAGCTGCTGAAATGTTTTCTTTCAGTAAAAATTCATCAATATCAAAGTAAATTTCTGCTATATTATGATGCAAAAAAGATTGTATAATATTCTCTTCCACTTTATTTAAAGCGTTAAAGCCTATAAAGATGTATTTGTTTTTATGGTTATTTAATATGTATTTATCTAAGTTACTATTAGCTTCTCGGTATTGCAAGCCTTGATATCCTATTTTTAACGATACTAAATGCTTGTAAAAACAATTGTAGTAAATTTCTATTTTTTCAAAAAAATGAATGTATTTTTTTGTTAATTCTGTTTTTGATTCGTCTATATTAAACCAATTATCAATTCGGTTAATATCTTTTAAATAGTTAAAAACAGCATTTTGGTTAATTAAGTAACTGTCTATTTCGTTAAAATCGGTTATTAAAGTAGTTGCCCAATTAGAAAATTCATCAAAAGATTCTATTTTTTCCGTTTCTGTATTTTCAATATATATTTTATAAAATTCAAATAATAAAACTAAGTTATCAGCCGAATCTATCTTAGAGATATCAACAACTAATTCTTCAATACTAATTAATTGAGGCAAAAATTGAAATGTAGCAAGTTTGTTTTTAAGCTCATTCTTAATAAAAACTCCTGCTCTTTTACTTGGTAATACAATAGTGATATTATTAAATTCTTTATGAGTATTTAATATCGATTCTACAATACTATTAATATATTTTTGCATTAAACAAATATATAAATTAAAAAAAGCCATTCCTAATAGGAATGGCTTTTATATTATACAGTTTGTTGTTTTAAATTATTTTACTAATCTAATTTCAACTCTTCTGTTATTAGCTCTACCAGCTCTTGTTTTGTTAGTATCAATTGGATACTCTTCACCGTAACCATAAGAAGATAATCTTACAGCACTTAAACCTTTAGAAACTAAATAATCTTTTACTGCTGCTGCTCTACTTTCAGACAATCTTTTGTTTAATTTATCTGAACCTTGACTGTCTGTATGACCATCAATACTAAAGTTAGCATTTGGATATTTTTTCATGATTTCATAAATAGCATCTAATTTTGCAGACACACCATTTTTAAAAGATGATTTTGCAGAATTAAAGAAAATAGTTTTTGCATAAGCATCTAATTCAGCTTGTGCTTCTTTAGTAATTACTTCAACTGGTTTTGGTTTTGGACAACCTTTGTTAGATGCAACTCCTGCAACTTTAGGACAGTTATCGTCTTTATCTAAAATGTTATCACCATCAGTATCTGGCCAAGGACAACCTTTGTTTTCTTTTGGTCCTTTTACTTTTGGACAAGCATCTTTTGAATCAATAACACCATCGTTATCTGAATCAGGACAACCGTTATTTGCTTTAGTTCCTTTTATTTTTGGACAAGAGTCGTCTTTGTCAGCAATACCATCTTCATCAGTATCAGGACAACCATTCATTGCTGCAGTTCCTGCTTCGTTTGGACAATTATCTTCAGAATCTTTGATTCCGTCGCCATCAGTATCAGGACAACCGTTAAAAGCTTTTAAACCAGCAACTTCTGGACAAGCATCGTTTTTGTCATAAATACCATCGTTATCTGTATCAGTTCCACCAAATTTAGCTATTATACCTAAAGCATGTTGAAAATGAGGTAATTGTTTTGTGTCATCAAACGAATGCTTATACATTGTTTGTAAGTTTAAACCTAAGTTTTCAGTAAACCAAATGTTCATACCTAAACCTCCATTTAATGTACCGTTTCCTTGTTCATCTAAAAAAGTATAACCACCACCAATACTTGCGTAAGGATTAATGAATTTATAAGTTCCTAAATCATATCTAACATCCATATCTAAACCAATGTAAGACATATCGTTTACAGTTGACTCACCAACTTGATCAATATTATTGAAAGATACACCTGCACCTAAAGTAAATCCATCAGAGATATATTTACCTACGTGGATTCTTGAAATAGGACTTGCTAAAAAATTGTAATGATCTTTTGCGTTTCCATATTGCTCTAACCATCCAGCGCTATTCCCTTCAGCGTTAACCATTGTTGGGTGATTTGTTGGATAAAAGTCTACGGCGTTAGTACCGAAATCAAATGCCCATGGGTTGTTCTCATCCTGAGCTTGTAAATTAGTAACCGTAAAAACGATTAAAAATACGAATAAAATTCTGTTTAAATGTTTCATTTTTAATTAATTAATGTTTGTAATATCTTATTTTATAGAAATTTTAACACATGCGTGTTGTTATTAGTTGACAAATATACGTAATTTATTTTATACTAATAGAATAAGGCTCTGTTATCTTCAATTTCTGAATTCTCTTTTAAAGCGTCATAAACTTTTCCGCTTCTGTTTTTTAGATTGTTTGTTAAATTATTTGAATAAGTGCTGAAGTTTTTAATTTCGTAAGCTTTGTTCTTTTTAGTAACTTTTATAATGTAAACACCTCTATCGCCATCAATTACTTTAGTATCACCTTCTTTTACATATAAAAGTGCTCCTGCTACATTTACATCTTTTCCTCCTGTTTTAAAAGTAGCATTTGAAATAGAAACTTCTTTTGAAGATACAACTGGTTTATTTACCGATTTTGCCATTTCTTCTAATGTTGTTCCTGAAATTTTATTGTGAATTAAAGTAGCTTGCTTTTCTTTAATTAATATTGGTTCTATTTTAGATTTTGCTTCTTTAATAGAAATTAACCCTTTGTTTTTCTTCGCATTAAGAACCACAACTGCATAATCACCATTTTCTAAGTCAAATCTTTTTACTGCACCTACTCTATTATCGTTTTCAAAAGTCCATTTTACAATATCTCTTTGATTACCTAAACCTCCAATATTTTCGTCTAATATTTTTATTGATTTAGCTGATGATTTTTTATAGTTTTTTTCTTTTGCTAATTCTTCAATTTTTTTACCATTAGTTAATTCTAAAGCAAAACTTTCTGCATCTTGATAAATTTTACTTTCTGTTTCTTCAGAAGGGTCAATTTTATGTGCAACGATAGCTAACTTTAACCCTGGATCTGTTTTTTTATCATCAATTTTAATAATATGAAAACCAAACGATGTTTCAACTAATTTAATTTGACCTATTTTATTGTTTTTATCAAAAATATAATCGTTAAATTCTTTTGCCAACTGCCCTTGTTTGTAAAAACCTAAATCACCACCTTTTGTAGCACTTGGTCCGTCAGAGTTCTCTTTTGCTTTATCGGCAAAATTATTTTTATTTACTTCTTTTACCAAGTTTTTAGCAAATGCTTCTGCTTCATCTCTTGTTCTTGTCACTTCTTCTTTAGCTCTTGAAGCACCTTTATAAGCAATTAAAATATGACTTGAAGAAACTGACTCTTCGCCATCTTTACTTGTTATTTTTGCTATTTTAAAATATTCGCCATCTCTATATGGACCATAAACAAAACCAACTTGTTTTGTCATTAATGTGTCAAATACATTTGTTGGTAAATCTTTCTTTAAATATAATTTATCTGAATAAGAAATATCGGAATTGGTTGTAACAAATTCTTTGTTATTTTTAGCATTAACAAACCCTAAAACATTTTCTTTTCTTTTTGCTGCATTGTTCCATTCTTCATGATCTGTAATTAAAACTGCAATTTTATTTTTTACAGCTTCAATGTCACTTGCCGATGGTTTTACTTCAAATTTAACAAAATCAATTGCATTATTCGCTTCTTCTGTAAATTCATTTATATGTGAATTCATATAAGCAGTTATTTCAGCATCTGTAACAGCAACTTCATCTTTTTTTATAGAAGAATAGGGTACAAATGCCATATCGATATCAGAGCTTGTGTTTTCACTTTTATATTCTCTTTCGCCTTCTTTTAAAGAAGCCACTAAACCTGATTTTACTAAATCGTTGTAGGTACTTTGCTCTAATTGAGATTTTATACTTGCTTCATAATCTACCCAACCTTTCCATTGTGCAGCGCCTTGAGGAGTGTCTGTATTGTCTTGCAATGTTGCTATGTATTCTTTTAATTTGTTTTCATCAAACAAACCTGTTTCATCTTTAAAACGTTGGTCGTTTTGAATTGCTGAATTGGTAATCATTGAATCCCAAATATCTTTTTCACCTACAACTATACCTGCTTTTTCTAAAGCATCTTTGTAAACTTGCTCTCTTACAACATTATTCCAAACCGTTTTTACTTTTTGAATGGATGAATTTCTATTATTTTTTTGAGCTTCTAATAATCTTGAGAATTTTTTACTACTAATCTCTTCGCCATTTACAGCTCCTATATTACTTCCATTTGATCCGTTACTTCCTTTGAAGATACCACCAATTACAAATGCAAAAAGTGCCATACCAATAATCATGATTAAGTAAATAGGTCTGTTTCTAATATTTGCTAAAATCGCCATTTTATTTTTTAATTTAAATTAAGTCCGCAAAATTACAAAAACAATTCTGTTTTAAGAAGTAGAATTTCAAGTATTTTGCAGTCTTAGTCGATAAATAAAAATTATACTGAAATAAAAATTAGTTTTTTATTTCTTTTATGGTTAAATAAACCTCTTCTATTTTAGTTTTAGTAACTTTTTTTATGGTTATTTCAAAATTATCTATTAAAATAACATCATTTAATTGTGGTATAGTTTCGGTGTAATTTACAATATAACCACCAAGTGTTTCGTATGCTTCTTCTTTTGGTAAATCTATATTATAAATTTCGTTTATAAAATCAATTTCTAATTTTGCCGAAAGTAAGTATTCTCTATTGTTTATCTTTTTATTGATTAATTCGGTATTATCATGCTCATCTTCTATTTCGCCAAACAATTCTTCAATAATGTCTTCTTTTGTAATAAGACCAGATGTTCCGCCATATTCGTCTAAAACAATTGCGACGCTCTTTTTCTTTTTACTTAAGGTATTAAGTATGTTTTTAATAGTCATTGATTCTGGTACAAATTCAACCAATTTTATCATTGACCTTATGTTGTTTTGGTTTTTAAAAAGATCAAATGCATTTACATAACCTATAATATTATCTAATGTGTTTTTGTAAATTAGTATTTTAGAAAAACCCGTTTCTATAAATACTTTTTTTAGTTTTTCTAAATTACTATGTACATCTAAAGCTTTAATTTCAGTTCGATGTACCATGATTTCTCTTGCTTTTACATTGTGGAATTCTAATGCATTCTTAAATATTTGTATTTCTGAATCTATTTCTTCGCCTTGTGTAGTTTCTAATTGTTGACTTATAAAACTACCTAACTCTTTTTTACTAAACACTTGAGATATTGTATCTTCTTCTGTATTGAAAAAGAATTTTAATATAAAATTTGAAATTATACTTATTATTATTGATAAAAAATAAAATAATATAAAGAATATATAAGCTGGTATTGAAAAAAATCGCAAGGCTTCATTGCTGTAAATTCTAAAAATTGCTTTGGGTAGAAATTCTGCTGTTATTAATATAATTATTGTTGAAATAAATGTTTGCATTAATAAAATTACAAATTGATTTTCTATATATGGTGCAATAAATTGAATTAATAAATCACCCATATAATAACCATAGATAACTAATGCAATATTGTTACCAATAAGCATTGTTGTTATAAAATTAGATGGTTTTTTTGTGAATTTTGTTAATATAGATGAAACAAAACTTTGCTGTTGTTTTTCAATTTCAATTTGTAATTTATTTGCAGAAACAAATGCAATTTCCATTCCTGAAAAAAAAGCAGATGCAATTATTGATAATAAAATTATTACGAATTGTGTTTCCATTATATTTAAACTATTGTTTTAACAACAGTACAAAAATACTAATTATTTGGTTTATTGTTTTCAAACCATTTTTTTCTAAACTTCCTTTTAAAAAAGTACATAAAAGTAGCCATAATTGCAAAAGCACCAAAAACAAGTGCTTTACTTTTATTTGTGCTATATGTTGTAACTGAATTGATAAAAAACACTATGGCTATTACAAGGTAACCTATTTCTAATATTTTGTTTACTTTTTGCATGTTTATTATTTTTCTTTAATATATAATGTGCCGCTATTATTCATCATTGTAGCGTTTGTTAAATCTGCATTTGAATCAAAACCTTCTAAGCCAATAATAGTGTCTTTTGGCGAGGTTAATATTGATTTTTTATTTGAAAAAAAATAATTTACTTTTTGATCCCAATATAACAAATTAGTTTTTAGTGTTAGTTTTTTTGAATGGTTAAATACTACAACGTTATTACGTAACTCTGAAATTGTACTTTTATCGTAGGTACGTGCATATTCTGCTGTTATTGTAGTAGAATCTCCTTGCTTATCAAATCTTGTTATTTCTATTCCTTTTGGAAATTCTTTGTAGGGTTGTTTTGTTCTGTTTTCAAAATTATGCAATAATGGCGCTTTAAGTTTGTTGGTTACATAACCCGAATCTGTATAAACTAAACTTATGTTTTTAGTTACTGCAATTGGTAAGTTTTTATCTGCTAAAAAATCATTTATTTTATCAAAACTTGTTTCACATGAAAAAAACATTGCCACCAAACTAATGATAGCAATGTTTTTAAATATGTTATTTGACTTAAAATTCATGTTTTACTATGGTATTCTAACTGTTTCTCCAATCCATCCACCAACTTTATGTGAGTCGCCTGATTTTAAACCTTTATTGAATAATAATGTTTTTGCTGGATAATTACCACTGTAACTTTTAATGTATTTTTTACAAGTTGATGTTAAACTTGGGTTTGCTCTCATTGCTTGCCTAACTTTACCAACAGCTGCAACATACACCATACGTTTACTTAACTCATCTGTACCAACTCTATTGGCAGTTTTTGCATACATTCTTGCAATTAAAATATACGATTTACCATAACTTGGTTGGAATTTTAATGCCTCTCTTGCTTTTCTTCTTGCTTGGCTATATTTACCTGATTTGTATAAATCATTTGCTTGACTATAAAGGAAGTTTGCTTTATCTAATGGTGTACCCATATTGAAAATCTTTTTTCCTAATTCATCTGCCTCAGCAACTCGTCCTTTTTTTCTGTATTCGCTTTCTAAGAATTTATACACCTCAACAGATTCTTCTGCTTTTGCCCAGCTTTCGATAATTGTTAAGTATAATGGATCGTTATTACAACCTTTATTATTTAATTTTACCGTTGCTCTTTTTAACCATTTAGCATTTGTTGTGTTTGATTCGTAATTGGTTCTATACATAGGTACTAATCGCTCGCAAGTCATTAAATCATCAACCATTGCGTTAAGACCGCCTTCAATTTTACCTAAACCACTTAAGTTTTTCTCAAAATATTGTTTGTCAACTCTCCATTGTTCTTTTTTAGTTAAGGTTTCTCCTTTTTCTATTTTTGCTTGAAGTTTGGTGTAATCTGCTGTTAAGCCATTCATTTTTACTCCAACAGCATCATTAACATCATCCATAGTGTCAAAGATATACTGTACATCGGTATCTTTATACTTTTCGGTAACAAAACCAAAAAATTTAAAAATATTTTTTGCACTCATTTCTGATGGGTTCGCTTTAAAAGCTAAATTTAATTTTTCAAAAACTTCATCGTCAGTTGCTTTTTGAGAAATTAAGAATTTTGCCCAATCACTATATACTTTACCTAATCTTTTAGGATAAAACTCAACTCTTTTAGCATAGATTTCGTTTGTTAATTTTGCTCCTCCATCTGCATCAGATTTCATCATGTTTTTTGCGATCTTTAAACCATCGGTATAAATATGTACAGATGCTTTTGGACAGTTGTCATAACATGCTTTCCAAGGTTCGTAAGCTTCATCAAAGTTTTTTGCTTTAACGCTTTCGTGAAATAATGAAAGATTCATTTTACATTCAGTAGGGTTATCACCATACTTTTCTTGTGCCGAAACACTTATTAATCCTGCAAACAGAAATGTAATAATTGTTATTGTTTTTAGTTTCATTTTCATAATATAATATTTAATCTAATTTACGTTTTATAAACCACTTATCATTTAAAGATAAACTGAGGCGAAAGTTATAATAATTTTCTTTAATTAAACCATTATTATTAATTTCTCCTCTTTTTCCAAAATCAAAACCTAAGTTTAAATTAGAAAGTTGCCTTTTACTTGGTAAGGTTACTCCAAAAGACATGCCAAAGTCTTTAACAGCTGTATTATTTATTTCTAAACCTATCTGCTTTGAATGTATACCTGCGCTGTATGTTATTCTTTGCCAATACTTTGTAATAGATTCTGCTTTTGGTGTATAATAACCTCCAAACGCTAAATTTGTTGTGTTAATATACTTAACAAAGTTGTTGTTTTGTGTAAAGTTAGCACTAAAACTGGTTGCGTCTTGAAAATCATACTCTACACCAACAAACCATTTATTTGAGTTAGCAATACCTATACTTAAAGCAGTTTTTAAAGGCATATTAGCAGTTCCTTTAAAATCTCTTGCATAAACTTCGTCTTTTGGAATAATAATATCTGGATTAGTAGAATTTATTACACTTATTAAACCTTCATTACCTTCGTAATTTAATTTGTTTTCTAATAAAGCAGTTGCTCCTGATTTAATATTTATTTTATCGTTTAATTTATAGGTGTTTTGTAAGCCTATTTTAAAAGAAAATCCACCAACTTTGGTATCTGTTTTATAAAATGTACCTAATTGATCTACTCTATCTCTATTTCGCCATAAAATAGTTCTGTCTAAACTTCCAAAAACATACGATGCTTCTAAACCAACGCTTATATTATATGGCAAAATTTTACCGTAACCCAAAAAGACACGATTGGTTCTTCCGCTACCTTGATACAAATTGCTTTCAGACTCATTATCTGCATTAGTATATGTATCGGTAATTGTGTAACCAACTTTAGTAAATGGCTGAATTCCAAATGCAATACCTGCATTTTTACCAACTGGTAAACCTAAAGCTAAGTAGGATAATGAAAAAGCAGATGATGTTTGTTGCTTGTTGCCGTCATCAATTTTTGTAAAAATATTTTCTGTTCCTATTGCGTAAGTTGTAAACCTTAAAGAACCTAAAGATGCTGGGTTACTAAAATTTAATTTATACGAACTATTTAAAGCACTACTCGCACCAATAGTATTCTCTGTAACTGTTTTTGCTTCATTCGTTTGTCCGATACCGAAAAAAGAATAAGGCGAAATATTGTTTCTTTGTGAATAACTACTAAAAGTAATTAAAATAGTAATTAGTACAATTGTTTTTTTGGTCATTATCTATATATTATAATTCAAAATATGGTTTAATCCTTCTAATAAAAAATTAGGATTCGCAAATATGCTACTTTTTAACAATTTAGCCAAGAAAATAGTGTCTCCTCCTGTTAAAACTATTGTTAAATTATCATTATTGTTCTTATAATGGTTGATAACACCATCAATTTCATAGACTGTTCCGTTTATAACACCTTGATGCATAGCATTAGTAGTAGTATTTCCAATTACTATTTGTTTCTTTGTGGTAAGTAATGGTAGTTTGGCAGTAAAATGATGCATTGCTTTATATTTCATATTAATTCCTGGTGCTATTGCACCTCCAAAATATTCATTTTTTGAATTTAAAAAATCATATGTAATACAAGTTCCCGCATCAATTACTAGTACATTTTTGTTTGTGTATTGATTATTCGCTGCTGCCATTAATGCAATTCTATCTACTCCTAATGTTTTTGGTGTTTTGTATAAATTAATAAAAGGTGTTTTAGTGGCTGCATTTAATACAATTAAAAAAGTTTTTTTCTTTAACAACGAAATAAGTTTTAGGTCAATTATTGAAACGGAAGAAATAATTGTGTTTTTTATTTTTTGTTTTTTTAAAATTGACGTTACATCAGTTAAAATTGTATCGGGTTGAATCTTTATTAAACTGTATAAATTATTATCTTTAAAAACAGCAATTTTTACTCGAGTATTTCCGATGTCTATTATTAAATTCAAATTAGTTTTTTAACAAAAATAAGGTGTTTTTGTGAATAAAAAGCAGATATTTTTAAATTTTGAAATTTCTTTAATATAATATCGGTCAAGGTTTTGAATATAGAATGTAGAGATAATGTATAATGGG
>JALSLZ010000010.1 GCA_026988075.1 Flavobacteriaceae bacterium | reverse complement strand
ATAAAGGAAAAATAGTAGAAGTAGGTCATCATAACAAATTAATTAAACAACAAGGGAATTATTATCATTTAGTTAAAAATCAGTTGGAACTTGGGAAATAGTGGATTTGTTTATTCGAATAAACAAATGAACAAAAAAAACAAAATATCGTACCGTCATTGCGAAAGAGGTACGATTGAAGCAATCTTTTAAATCAATAGATTGCCACTTCGCTCTTTCAGGCTCATCGCAATGACTTAAACAAAACAAATGAACAAACAAAAAAACAAACATATCGAAGAAATTGAACTTAGAAGCGAAGAAGTGCAGGAAATTTTAACCAGCGTGCCTCATTGGATGATACGTTGGGGAAGTGTCTTGTTTTTATCATTAATTATACTTTTACTAGCCATTTCGTGGTTTGTAAAATACCCAGATATTATTGTTTCAGAAGCTTTGGTAACTACTAAAAACCCGCCACAAAAAGAATACGCCAAAGCTACAGGAAAGTTTGATGTTATTTTAGTAAACGATAATGAAGTCGTTAAAAATAATCAGAAATTAGCCGTTATTGAAAATACTGCAAATTATAAAGATGTTTTTCTATTACAAAAGGTATTAGATACTTTAAAAATTAGCCATAACAAACCTTTTTATTTTCCAATTGACAGTTTTCCTGTATTGTTTTTAGGCGATTTAGACCAAGATTTTTCTTTATTTGAAAATGCGTATCTTCAATATAAATTAAATAGAGATTTACAACCCTTTGCAAACGATGCTAAAGCAAACAAAACCACTATTAACGAGCTAAAAAGACGTTTACAAAATTTAAAGACACAAAAAGAAATTCAACTAGCAGAACTCCATTTTAAAGAAAAAGAATTAAATCGAAATAAACAACTTTTTGAAAAAGGTATTATTGCAGCACAAGCATACGAAAAAAAGCAATTAGAATATCTACAAGCTCAACGGAATTTTAAAACCATGAGTTCGTCTATTTCTCAATTAAGAGAAAGTATTAGCAATGCACAAAGAACTTCAAAAGGAACAGAAATAAGCAGTACCAAAGAAGAAATGATATTGTTAAAGAATGTAATTCAAGCGTTAAATCAATTGAAACGAAGTGTGAAAAATTGGGAATTACGTTATGTCTTAAAATCTAATATTAAAGGGAATGTCTCTTTTTTAAATGTATGGAATAAAAACCAAAATGTAAACCAAGGCGATTTAGTTTTTACAGTAATCCCTACTGAAAACACACAGTTTATAGCACGTTTAAAAACGCCACAACAAAATTCAGGTAAAATAAAAATCGGTCAAAAAGTAAATATCAAACTTGCCAATTATCCAGATTATGAATTTGGAATGTTAGAAGGAAAAGTCCATAATATATCTTTAACTCCAGATAAAGATGGTTTCTATTTAGTAGAAGTTGGCTTATCCAAACCATTAATTACTTCCTACAATAAAAAAATAGCTTTCAAACAAGAAATGCAAGGTGCAGCAGAGATTGTTACGGAAGATTTACGCTTAATACAGCGATTTTTTTATCAAATTAAAAAAGTATTTAGACGCTAATTATATCAAGTACATTTTAAAATGAGCTGAAAGAAATTGATTAGTTTATTACTCATTGATGAATAAAAATCTATTTATAGCCTACGTTATGGATCTGTTTTTTGAAGAAAAGGAGTGATAAAACAAACGATGTATTAGGCTTATTTTAATGTGTATTTGTTTTGCATTCTTCAAAAGCTTTTACGTTACAAGGTTTATTAATTAATTTATGTATTTCTTGTATTGCATCTTTTTTAGTGTTAAAAAAGATATTATACCCCATTTTTTTTAGAAAACCTCCTTTTTTTAACACATCTTGACTAATAATTTTCATACCACTAAAATAAATGCCACCTCTCTTTTCTTGCCATTTTAAAACTTCGTGCATCAACCATTCTGAGCCAGCTAAGTCGATAAAATTTATACCGTCCGCAACTATTAATAAATGATTTGCGCCTTCTGTTTTGTATAGTTCTGTAAAATAATTTGATACTTCTTCTATTGCTCCAAAATAAATAGAACCGTCTATTCTTACTATTTTAAGGTTTGAACATTCCGTAGTTTCTTTTCGAATAGTATTAATTAATTTTTTATTTTCATCAAGACCTAAAATTGCAATATTTGGTTTTGATGTTCTTTCTAAATAAAAGAATAAAGATAAAAACACACCTAATACCAAAGCTATTTGTAAGTCTAAAAACAAAGTGCCTAAAAATGTTGCTCCAAATACAATTAGCTCTCTTTTACTACTATTGATTATTTGTTTAATGTGTTGAAAATCAATTAAATTATAGCCTACTAACAAGATAATTCCACCCATTGCTGGCTTTGGTAAAAACGCTGCGTATTTTGCAAAAAGTAATACAACTAACATTAAGCCAATTGCCGAAATAATAGCAGACATTGGTGTTTTAGCACCAGATTGGTAATTGATACTTGATCGTGTAAATGAGCCTGAACTTGTATAGCAAGAGAAGAAGCTGGAAATTGTATTTGAAATTCCCTGAGAAATAAATTCTTGATTGGTGTTCAGTTGTTGGTGAGTATGTAGTGCTATTGAACGTGAAATTGCTGCTGCTTCAACTAAACCCAAAATAGCTAATATAATTGCTCCTGATGTTAGCATTTTCATATCAGCGTAATTAAAATTTGGTAAGTTAAATGGTGGTAAATGAGATGGTATTACACCAACAGTTTGAATACTGCCAGTATATTTACTTAGCCAAACAGCTAATAAACTACCTAAAACCATGGCAATTAACATGTATAATCTGGATATTTTTTTAATTTTTCGAATAATTAATGCTATTGATAAAGTGCCAACCGCAACACTAAATGCATACCAATTTGTTTCGGCAATATGTAAACTTATGTATTGAATTATATGATAAAAACTACTTCCTTGTGGTACTTCAATTCCGAAAATGTGTTTTAACTGTTTAAAAGCTATTAATACTCCAGCTCCAGCAGAAAAACCTATGATAACAGAATTAGAAACAAAATTTACTAATTTTCCCATTTTTGCTAAGCCCATAATTAATTTAATGATACCTGCCATAAATGATAGTAGTATAGCAAGTGAAACAAAAGCTTCTATGTCGTTCTCGGGATGAATAAATTTGCTAATTACTCCATATAAAACTATTGAACTTGTTGTTGTTGGACCAGATACTAAATGATAAGAAGACCCAAAAATAGCTGCAATTACAGGTGTTAACATTGCAGTGTAAAAACCATATATAGGTGGCATGCCTGCAATCATTGCAAAGGCAACGGCTTGAGGAATTACGATTATTGTACCTGTTACTCCTGCAATTAAATCATCTTTCCATGTTTGTTTTGCTAAAGGTAACCAATCTAAAAAAGGAAATATTTTATTCATGTTAAATATAAAAGGATTTTAAATAGTAAAAGTACTAATTTTATTTTTAGTTAATATTTTGTTTTTTATTTGAATATTTTTATAAAAATTACATTCTTGTGTTCGTAAATTCCTTTTTATGAGTATTAATTAAATGAATAAATCACACAAATAACTTAACTATATGATTTTGAGCGATAAAAATAATTCAATATTTATTTAATTATAATAATTTTAATTGTAAATTTGCCGTCCTTAAAAATTAAAGGAATAATATTAAAAAATACAAATATGAAAACAAATACTATATTAAAAAAAGGAACAAAAGAAGTTAAACAAACTACCATAATAAATTTTCAAAATACCAAACATGTTGTTTGGAATAAAAGAAGAAGATATGGAGTTTAATATTGTGTTAATAGATTAACTGTAAAGCGAGAAATTACTACTAATTTCTCGCTTTTTTTATTTGATAATTTTATTCTTTCTTATCTTCATCGGTAATATAATATGCGCCTCCAGGAGTTTTATCTGGTGTAAAAGCACGTTTAAACCAAAGAGGTCTTCTTTCTCCGTTTGGTCCTGGTGCTGGTCTTGTCATTGCTAACCATTCTTTAAATACTTCGTGAGATTTGTTAGTGTCTACTGCAATATCTCCATATTTTTCGCCTGCTGCTGGTTTTTCAATACGCACTCTTTGATGCCAACAATGCATTCCGCTAATTGGGTCTGGATGTACTGCGTGTGTGATATTTTGATGTACGCCGCCATCTTTCCAAAAGATACGTTTAGAATCTTTATCTTTTGATTCGAATGGTTTGATGCCAGAAATAGTGCTCATTTTCCAAACGCCTTCTCCATTGTTAGAAATATCTACGGTGTTTACAGCCCAGCGATTTCCTGCTTGATCTTGTGGTTTTTTCCAACGACCAATATGATGAGAACACGCTACAACACCTGGTTTCATAGATTGTGTTACCCAAACTTTATCAATAAAAAAGCCAATATCGGTATTCATTTTTACTAAATCACCTGTTCTAAAACCCCATTTAGCAGCATCATCTGGATGCATCCAAATTGGGTTTCTATTCGAAATTTCTACCAACCATTTTGCGTTACCAGAACGAGAATGTATCAACGTTGGCAATCTAAATGTTGGCACTAAAACGTATTCGCCTTTTGTTTTATCTAATTCATCTAAATGAATATGTGATTTTATATAGGTTGGTGTTGCATATTCAGGCCATTTCCAATCGACCATTGTTTGCGAATAAAATTCGTTTTTACGTGATGGTGTTGGAAAACCAACTACGGCTTTATCGTTTACCATAACGCCAATTTTTTTACCGTCTTTAGAAATTACTTTATTAATAGGATCTACTTTTGTTCCTTGTAATTGTTCTTCTGTTAAAGGTGTTTCGTTTTTATGATACGATTCTCCTTTTTCAATTTCGTAAGCGCCGTATTTTTTCATGTAATTTAACTCGGCAAATGCACCAGTAAACCCATCTTTTTTTGCAGCGTCTGGTAAACCATCTACACGTTCAAAAATGTATTGGTAGTATTCATCTACGGTGATTTTTTCTCCTTTTCTATATGGAGATTCAAATGTTTTGCGTATTCCCATAGAACCATCTGGATCTATTCGCCACGATAATTCAATCCAAAATTCGTCTTCTTCCCAAACTTCTCCCGGATTTACTTCGTAAGTGTATTTAAATGTTTTTCCGTTTCGTCTTGCCGCTTCTTTTAAAACAGGTTGTCTAAAGGCGATCCAAG
>JALSLZ010000009.1 GCA_026988075.1 Flavobacteriaceae bacterium | reverse complement strand
CTAATTCACCTGTTAAAAAATGCCAATTTTTCATAGTTGCACCTTTTTCAAGTGCATATTTTTTTAACTGTTCTGGTGTATCTCTTTTTGGATCAATACTAAAAGAAACAATACCAAAGTTTTCATTGTCAGCATAAATATTTTGGATTTTAACCATATTTTTATTCATTTTTGGACAAATTGTTGGGCAACTTGTAAAGAAAAACTCAACTAAAAACACTTTGTTTTTATAAAAATTATTGTCAATAATTTGATTGTTTTGATTTGTAAATTCAAAATCAGGAATGTGCTCAAACTTCATTAAGCTAGCAGCGCCAATTTTACTTGAAAGTATTTCAATATCACCTTTTGTTTTAATGGTATTATTATTTTTAACAGCATCTACAATTTTAGGTATGGCATAAATACCAAAAATTAAAATGATAAATGCAATACCGATATATGATTTGTTTTTCATGAAAATATTATTTAGTTTTATATGGGTTTTTAAAGACTTCTTTCTTCTTATTTTTCTTAAGTGCTAAACGATATTCTGCCAATAAAATTTTTACATCATCAATCATTTTTTGATGAATTTCAGAAACAGTTTCGGCATTGTATCCATAAAGCATTCCGTTTTTAAAATCTTTATCTTGATTTCTTCCACGTAGCGAAGCGGTTTTATCAATAATAAATGCTTGTGGCATATAACTATTTTTATCCAATTTTAAATCTGTTCCAAAGCTCTTAAACAGTAGGTCTATTTTGTCTTTTGATGTGTGAATAAAATGCCAATTTTTTATATCTGTATTAAATGAAAGGTCTTTTTTTAGCTCATCTGCTTTTTGTTCTGTGCCGTTTGGTAGCACAACTACAAACTGAAATTTTTTAAAGCCATTAAAATGTTTGTAAATTTTTTCATTAAGATTGAGCGCATTGGTTTTGTGTAGCAATAAATTTTCACCAAAAAAGCAGACAATCGTAATATGATCTTTAAAACTTACATTTTGGTTGGGTTCTAATGTTTTTACATCGATAATATTGTTTTTTAAGATAGGTAAACGTCTAAAATCATTCTTACCTGTTAATATTAATAAATAAAAAATTAAAGGACCAATGAGTAGCGAAACAAGTACCCAGAATTTTTTAATGTTTTCATTTTTCATCTTAAATATTATTGATTATAATTAATAAAAAATGTCTGAAAATATAAATTTTCAGACATTGAATTTTTTCATGTGTAAACAGTTTTAATAAAATTGAGTAATCGATTTGTAAACTCCTGTAAAAGTTTCTCCAACTGCTCCGCCTTCAGTTAATAAAAAGAAAGATAAATAAGAGATAAAAAATACTAAAGTCCAAACAATAGATCTTCTAAGCCATTTTTTTTCATCGTTTAAATGCATAAAAAACCAAGCAATGTAATACCCTTTTACTAAGGTTAATATTAAAAATATCCAGTTTAATGGGCTTGTGCCCAACACTTTTGATAAATGAAGTGCATCTGGTTTATAAATACCTAATACCACTTCGAATAATGTAATTACCGAAAGTATTCCAAATACTTTCCAAATTAATGCTTTATGTGAATTTGCTCCTGACATAATTTATTGTTTTAAAATTAAAATAAGTAGAAAAACGTGAATACAAATATCCAAACTAAATCTACAAAGTGCCAATAAAGACCTGATTTTTCAACCATTTCATAATGACCTCTTCTTTCGTAAGTGCCTACTAATACGTTAAATAATATGATAATATTGATTAGAATTCCAGAAAAAACGTGAAACCCATGAAAACCTGTAATAAAGAAAAAGAAATCGCCAAATAATGTCATTCCGTATTCATTAACTTTAAGGTTTGCACCATAAACTACTTGTTTAGCATTTTGTAATAATTGTTGCGATTCTGCTCTACTTAATATTACTTTTGTTTTTGTAGCAAGGTCAATTTCTTGTGTGCGTATTGAGATATTTTTGTTATGATTAAAACCATCAATAACTTGTTGTAAATTTACTTTTGGTAATTCGGCTTCTTTTTGATTCCAAATACCATTTGCTTTGGTGTGTTGAATTCTATCAGAATGATTTTCGCCTACAAAACTGGTCAATGCAATTTGATGACCACTTTCGTCTACAAATTGAGCTATTGAGCCATCTTGTAATTGAATTGCACCTTTATCACCACCAATAAAATTTTTCCATTCCCATCCTTGAGAACCTAAAAATATCATACCTCCAATAATAGTAAGCACCATATAAAAAGCTACTTTTTTCTTTTTCATATGATGACCAGCATCTACTGCTAACACCATAGTTACTGATGAAAAAATCAAAACAAAGGTCATAAATGCCACATAAATCATTGGCATTGGCGTGTGTGTAAATGGAACGTGAGTAAAAACTTCATCGGCAATAGGCCATGAGTCTAAAAAACGGTAACGCATTAAACCATAAGCGCCTAAAAAACCTGCAAAAGTTAATGCATCAGAAATTAAGAAAAACCACATCATCATTTTTCCATAACTTGAATTAAAAGGGCGATCTCCACCGCCATTCCAAGTTGTTCCTGCGTTTTCATTTTGGATAGTTACTTCCATATAAATATTAATTTTAGTTAATTGATTTGTCAATGATAAATATCATAAAATACAAAGATAGAAATCTTATTGAAATATGCCTAAAGAATAGCAAGAAAAAATAAAAATAGAAAGACCCAAAGACCTCCTAAAAAGTGCCAAAAAATTTCACCAAGTTTAATTCCTAAAAAATTTGCAGCTGAATATTTACCTCTGTAATTATTAAATAATAGCACGAGAATTACTAGCAAACCTATTAAAACATGAATAACATGTGCAAATGCAACAATGTCAAATAATGAAGATGCCACATTACTTTCTTTACCTGTAAAATATAGACCTGCATTGGTTAGTTCTACATAGCCTTGATATTGAAAATAAATAAACGCAATTCCTAAAATAAAGGATGCTAATAATAAGATAGTTGTCTTTTTTTTGTTTTCCTTTTGCATTGATTTTTTTGCGAAATAAAAACAAGCACTACTTAATATGATTAATAAAGTACTTAAATAAAATATTTTTGGTAAATCAAACGAAACCCAATCTTCTCTTTTTCTACTAATAATATATGCACTCGTTAAACCAGCAAAAGACATACTTAATGATACTAAAGCAAAGTACAACATTTGCTTAAAGGTTTTTTCTTTTTTTTCTAAATCGTTTATCATAATTTTAATGTAAAAATTTATCTACTACAAAGATAATTTGTATTAATGTAATATATAAAACACTCGAAAGCATTAATTTTCTTGCTGTTTTATCATTTTTGTGTTTGTATAAAACAAATCCGTAATGTAACATGACCAGTCCAAGTAGCAAAACAATAACTGCGGTAATTGGTAAAATGTAAAACGAGCCTGTTTTTTTTAATACCGGTATTACAGAAGCAATAATCATCAAAATAGTATAGATAATGATTAACCGTATGGCTGTTTTATTTTTGCCATTGGTTGGCATCATATTAAAACCTGCTTTTTTATAAGCGTCAAATTGCAACCAACCTATTGCCCAAAAATGTGGGAATTGCCAAAAAAATTGAATGGCGAATAAAGTTCCAGCTTCTATACCAAAATTATTTGTAGCGGCAACCCAACCTAACATAAATGGAATTGCTCCAGGAATTGCACCAACAAAAACACACAATGGTGTTACTGGTTTTAAAGGTGTGTAAACACTTGTGTATAAAAAAACAGATATGGCGCTAAACATAGCCGTTTTAGGGTTAATAGCATAAAGTGATATAATACCTAAAACCGTTAATGTTACAGCAATTATTAAAGCGGTATTTGTAGTCATACGACCGCTTGGTAAAGGTCTGTTTTGTGTTCTTGGCATTACGCCATCTGGTATTTTTTCGATTATTTGGTTGTATGCATTTGAAGCTCCAACCATGCAATAACCGCCAAAAGCCAATAAAAATAAGGTGTTGTAGTTTATGGTTTCTACCGCTAATAAATACCCAGCAATAGAAGATATTACAACGCTTACCGATAATCCGAATTTTGTAATTTGTTTAAAATCAGATAAAAAATTCATTATTTTATGCAATGGAATAGTTAATGTTATGATTTTGCAAATATATTATAAACTAACAAAAAAGATACATTATTTTTAAAATTAAAATCACTTACATAACATAACTTAAATTAGAATACTTAATTTTGTTTTTTATTATATTTTGGCAAAGAAAAAATACACCTTATTAACTGAGTTTAATCATGATTACACATTAATTGTGATTAAAACTGTATTAGAAGATTTTAGATTGGCTTATTTTTTAAATCTAAATTTTGGTTTACAATTAAAAAAAGAAGATTTCACATTAAAAGTTCATAAAAAAGAGGGCGAGTTTACTGTTTTTGGTTATGAAGATTTAAATACAGCTAAATATTGGTCATTAATAGCCAACAAGCAAATAGTAGATAAAAAAGAAAATGGACATTTTAATTTATTTGAAGAAATTTCGAATACCTATACATTGATTAAAGAAGAGAAAAAAGCAGATTTTTTCTTAAAGATAGAAAACAACAACATAACAACAACAACATTGATTAAGAAAATTAATTCCTTTTACAAAGTAATTACTTCTTATGAAATTAATCCAAACGATTTAAAATCAAAGGATTTATTAATATTTTAAATTATGACATATAAAAAAACAAAAATAGTAGCCACTTTAGGACCAGCATGCGATAGTGAAGAAATGATTAAAAAATTAAGCCATGAAGGTGTTAATGTTTTTAGAATAAATTTTTCGCACGCTAATTATGATAATGTTACACGAATTGTTCGTGATATTCGTAAAATGAACAAAGAATTAGGTCATAATGTAGCAATTTTAGCAGATTTGCAAGGTCCAAAATTACGAGTTGGAGATATGGGTAATGGTGTAAAGCTAAAAACTGGCGACAATTTTATCTTCACAACCAATGAGTGTAAAGGTTCTAACAAAATGGCTTACATGACTTATCAAAAATTTGCTCAAGATGTAAAAGTTGGAGAAACTATTTTAGTTGATGATGGTAAATTAAGTTTTGAAGTTATTGAAACAAATAATATAGATCAAGTAACAACAAAAATTTTAGTAGATGGCATTTTACATTCTAAAAAAGGAGTGAATCTTCCAAATACAAAAATTTCGCAACCAGCAT
>JALSLZ010000008.1 GCA_026988075.1 Flavobacteriaceae bacterium | reverse complement strand
TAAATTTAGATTAATTATTTTGCATTCACAAGCAAATTTGATGACTTTTTATAACTTTTCCTTAACTTTTATATCTGGTCCTAAATAAGCTGTATCTAAATTTTAATAGGTGTGAGCTGTTAACTATTTTGTTAAGAAGTATTTTTATTTTGAAAAACGTACAAAATAGCTTTAGTTATCTTTACTATTATTAAAATGGAAGATTATGGATGATTTTATGAGTGAAGAAGATCAATTTGCATTGAAAAAATTTGAATCAATGTTGCAGTCAAATAAAGTATATTTTTTTGATTCGGGAGAGTTTGAAGAGATTGTTTATCATTATTTGGATAAAGGAAAGATTAATTTAGCAAAAAAAGCTATTAACCTTAGTTTGTCACAACATCCTACTTCAGTGCCTTTAATGTTGATTAAGGTTGAGGTTTATGTTATTGAGAATAAGATGAAATCAGCTCAAAAATTGTTAAGAATTATTGAAAACATTGACCCAAATAACGATGAAATTTACATACAAAGAGCTTCTATTTTATCAAAATCGGATCGACATGATGAAGCTATTACGCAATTATACAAAGCATTAAAATTAACCGATGATTTGCAAGATGTACATTCTTTGTTAGGCATGGAATATTTATTTATTGAAAATTTTAATAAAGCAATTGACCATTTTAGCACTTGTTTGTTAGAAGATATTGAAGATTATGCAGCGCTTTATAATATTATTTATTGTTACGATATGTTAGATGAGCATGACAATGCAATTGATTTTTTAAATCAATATATTAACAAAAATCCATACAGCGAAATAGCATGGCATCAATTAGGAAGGCAATTTTTGACTGTTAAAAAGCACAACGAAGCCATTAGAGCTTTTGATTACGCTATTTTAATTGATGAATTGTTTATTGGTGCTTATTTAGAAAAAGGAAAAGCGTTAGAAAACGAAAATAAATACGAAGAAGCTATTTCTAATTATATGCTTACCTTAAAATTAGACGACCCTACGGCTTTTACATATTTGCAAATTGCTCAATGCTATCAAAAATTAGATAATTCTAAATTATCGCTTAAATATTTTCATAAAGCAATAGACGAAGATCCAATGTTAGAACAATCGTGGTTGTTATTAACAAGTTTGTATTTAGAGCTTGAAGAGAATGAAAAAGCAATATATTATATACGCAAAGCTTTAGAAATTGAACCTGAAAATACAGAATTTTTAAATCGTTTTGCAGAAATTAGCATCAAATTAAATTTATTTGAAGAAGCCGCTATGGCATTTAAAAGATCTATTATCTTTGGCGATGGACGTTTGGTTATTTATTTAGCTTTGTGCGATGTTCTACATTTTGTAGGCGAATACGAAGAGGTGAAAGACACTTTAATTAGTGCTGCAGAATTTCATCCAGATTCTTATCAAGTTTATTATCGCTTTGCAGGAATTAATTTTTTGTTAAGAAAAGATTCAGAAGCCTTAATTGTTTTAGGAAAAGCATTAAAAATGAATTTTGAATATCTTGAAACGGCTAGCAATATTTTTCCAGAAATGTTTTTACGTGAAGATGTAAAGCAATTAATAGCAAAATTTGAATAATAATGAAACGTGAACTTAAAGATTATGCTATAATTGCATTAAAAGGTGTTGCTATGGGCGCAGCAGATGTTGTGCCAGGAGTTTCTGGCGGAACTATTGCTTTTATTTCTGGCATATATGACGAGTTAATTCATAGCATAGACTCGTTTAATTTAAAAAATTTAAAACTACTAAAAACAGCAGGTTTTTTAGCTGCTTTTAAAGCAATAAATGGTTCTTTTTTATTAAGCTTATTTGTTGGTATTGGTTTTAGTGTTTTAACATTAGCAAACGTGTTTAAATATTTGTTAGAAACACATCCAATTTTAGTATGGTCTTTCTTTTTTGGCTTGGTTTTGGCAAGTATTGTATTTATAGCAAAGCAAATTACAAAATGGAACGTTCTTAATGTATTTTTGTTATTAATTGGTGCTGGTATTGCTTATTATATAACCATAATACCTGCAATGGGCTCAGGAGAAAATTCGCCATTGTTTTTAGTTTTAGCAGGTGCGTTAGCAATTTGTGCAATGATATTACCAGGAATTTCGGGTGCTTTTATTTTACTATTGTTAGGTGCTTTTAAACCAGCATTAGATGCAATTCATAATCACGATTATAAAAGTATTGCCTTTTTAGGTATTGGCGCTGTTGTAGGATTGTTATCTTTTGCAAAGGTATTAAAATGGTTGTTTGTAAATTTTAAAAATGGAACATTAGCTATATTAACAGGCTTTGTTATTGGTTCGTTAAATAAAATTTGGCCTTGGAAAGAAACCTTAAAATCTGTTGTAATTGGAGGAAAAGAAAGAGTCTTACAAGAAAAAAGTATTTCGCCTTTTGCTGTAGAAAACAACCATTTAGTTATCGCTTTGGTTTTAGCGGTCATCGGATTTTCATTGATTCTACTTCTTGAAAAATTAGGAAACAAAAAAATAAATAAACAAAAATGAAAAGAGTAGTCGTGTTTTTACTAATTGTTGGTAGTGTTTTTTCATGTGTAGATAGAGAAGTTAAAGTGCCAAGAATCGCTTTGAATGGCGCCGAAAAAGTTGCAGATCATTCCGTTATTTGGATGTTTCGTAATGATGATGGAACATTAGATTTAAATGAAAAAAACAGAATTTCATCAACACATTGGTTTTTTAATATTGATAAAAAGTTATCGTTAAACGAAATGTTGCCAGAAGTAAAACGATTGGTTATTAAGCACAATACAAAATCGCCTCATAATACAAAAAAAATGAATAATTATTTTACGTATGTCAATTCGTTGAATGATCATTTGTCGTTTTATCAATTTGATAGCATAGTATATAAAGAGGTAAAAGAAAATAATTTGCCTCAGTTTTTGAATGACACCATTTTAGTTACCATTAACTCTATTGATTTTAAATTGCCAGAAATACCTAAAAATAAGAAAGTTCAAATGGCGTTTAATTCCGTTATAAGTTTTCAAAATTATTTAGAGGTAAAAGCATTAATTATAAATAGAGTAGGCGAAAAAAATATAGCAAAAGTTGAGTATATTATAACAGAATAAATAATTTTCAATTTTTATGCTATTTCATATTTAATAGTATCTTTACATCAATGAATATTTTTGGTTTTTTAGAGTTTCGTTTTCTTGATTTTTTAGACATTGTTCTTGTAGCGGTATTGCTGTTTTATATTTATAAATTAGTAAAAGGTACAGTTGCCATTAATATTTTTTTAGGGATAGCCATTATTTACCTTATTTGGAAACTTACTCAAGTACTCCAAATGGAAATGTTAAGTGATATTTTAGGTAAATTTATCGGCGGTGGTTTTATAGCTTTAATCATTGTTTTTCAACAAGAAATCAGAAAATTTTTATTGATGTTGGGTTCAACTGGTTTATCTACTAAAAAAGGTTTTTTACGGCATGTAAATTTTTTTAAGAACGAAAGTGTTGCAGAAACTGATGTTGTGCAGATTGTATCCGCTTGTGAAGAAATGGGTAAAACTAAGACTGGTGCATTAATTGTTATTGGTAGAAGTTCAAGTTTAGAACGATTTAAAATATCTGGCGATCAAATGCATATTGAAGTTAATAAACCAATATTAAAGAGTATTTTTTATAAAAATAGCACCTTGCATGATGGCGCCATAATAATTGAAGATAATATTATTACGGCAACACGAGTTATTTTACCCGTAGCAAAAGATATTGATATTCCACTTCGTTTTGGTTTAAGGCATAGAGCGGCAATAGGTATTTCAATGCAAACAGATGCTTTGGTGTTAATTGTATCTGAAGAAACAGGAAAGATAGCTTATATAAAAAACGGAGAGTTTGTTTTGTTTGACGATACCGATAAGCTTATTGAGCTTTTACAACACGATTTACAATAGTTCTTTTTTTATTTTTTTCTCGTTGCTTTTTTTTGAGTGCTTGTTTTGCGGCATTTTTCTTTTTTTTCTTTTCGTTGTTTAAAGAGTCTTTAAGTGTTTTAATAGCGGTGTACTTTTTTACAGAATCTTTCAATCTCATTTCAACCTGTTTGTAGATTTCGTGATATATTTCAAGGTTTTCTGTGTAGTAATCGTTGTTTTCTTTAAATTGAGTACTATCAATTTGGTATTTTTCAAAAACAATAGTTAGGTAGTTTTGATTTTTCTTTTTCTCTATATTTTTAACAGTTCTTGCTTTTTGTGCAATTTTCATATCTAATATAAGATCAACCATCTTATCTTTTTCGATAAAATTATCAGGTTTTTTAATTTTATTATTTGTGCATGAAATTAAAAATACAATGGGTAATAAGTAAAATATGTTTTTCATTTAAGTTCTGTTAAATAAGAGTCTTTTTCCTTTAATAGTGTCATTAAAAACGCCATTGTTGTACATTATGTTTCCATTTACAAATGTAGTAATAATAGTTGAAGAAAATTCAGTTCCTTCAAAAGGTGACCAGCCGCATTTGTAAAGAATGTTATCCTTACTAATAATTTGTGATTTTTCGATGTCTACTAAAACCAAATCAGCAAAATAACCTTCTTTAATATAACCTCGCTTTTCTATTTTATACAAAATAGCAGGATTGTGACAGGCTTTTTCAACTATTTTCTCTATACTTATTTTTCCTTGTTTGTGCATTTCTAACAAGGCTAATAATGCGTGCTGTACCAATGGTCCGCCACTTGGTGCTTTTGTGTAAACATTATTTTTTTCATCAATTGTGTGTGGTGCATGATCGGTTGCTATAATATCTATCCTGTTATCTAATAAGGCTTTTAACAAACCATCTTTGTCTTTTTTTGTTTTTACCGCAGGATTCCATTTTATAAGTGTTCCTTTTTCGGCATAGTCAGTATCGTCAAACCACAAATGATGTACACAAACTTCGGCAGTTATTTTTTTATCCTTTAAAGGGATGTCATTTCTAAATAATTCAGTTTCAATAGCTGTAGAAAGATGGTAAACATGTATTCTGGCACCAGTTTTTTTAGCGAGTGCAACCGCTTTAGAAGACGAAATATAACATGCTTCTTCGCTTCTAATTATAGGATGATATTTTATAGGAATAGCATCGCCAAATTTAGATTTATAGGTTACTAAGTTATTTTTAATGGTTGTTTCGTCTTCGCAATGTAAGGCAATTACCATATTTGTTGAAGAAAATATTTTTTCTAAAACTTCTTGGTCATCAACCAACATATTGCCAGTAGAT
>JALSLZ010000007.1 GCA_026988075.1 Flavobacteriaceae bacterium | reverse complement strand
AGCAGCACGCTGTTACTTTAGCAGCAGGAATGGCATCACAAAAATTGATGCCTTTTTGCACCATATATGCTACTTTTTTACAAAGAGCTTACGATCAAATAATTCATGATGTTGCATTACAAAAATTACCTGTTGTTTTTTGTATAGATAGAGCAGGTATTGTAGGTGAAGACGGCGCAACACATCATGGTGCTTTTGATATTGCGTCCTTACGTTTAATACCAAACCTCATAATTGCTGCACCACTAAACGCAATAGAGTTACAAAGCTTGCTTTATACTGCACAGTTGGGTTTAGATTTGCCTATTGTTATTAGGTATCCTCGTGGTTATTCAGATATCTCAAAAGATAAAATAGATTATTCAATTGCTAATTTTAAATCTATCGAGATTGGTAAAAGTAATCAAGTTTCTTTTGGTTGTAAAATCGCTATTTTAAGTGTTGGTACAATTGGTCAAAAAATAATTAACATTTGTAATGACATAAAATATGCTGATAAAATAGCGCATTTTAATATGTTGTTTGTAAAACCGTTAGACCAAGATACTTTGCATCAAATTTGTATGAATTTTTCTAAAATAATAACTATTGAAAATGGTGTTATTGCTGGTGGTTTTGGATCTTCAATTTTAGAGTTTATTCAAGAGAATGATTATCAAAATATAGTCGTAAAACGTTTAGGTATTCCTGATCGATTTATTGAACATGGAAAAACAGATCAACTTAATAAAGAAATAGGATTAGATAGCAATAGTATAAAAAAGCAAATAGATAAATTGCTTTAATATATTATCTATTTACTTTCCTTGTATTATAATTCTATCGCCTTTAATAATTGTGTTAGAAGTTAAATTATTCCAAGCTTTTAATTGCTCAACAGTAACATTATATTGTTTTGATATAGAAAACAAAGTCTCCTTTTCAAGAACCAAATGTGTTTTAGAATCTATCATTTCTTTTACAGAGTCATCATCTACTTTAATTTCAACCCTTCTATTTAATTCTCTTCCATCTTGAAGTCTATTTGTACGGTTTGGTTTACTAAAACCATAACCAATAGCTTTTAATCTATTAGTGTCTATACCTAAAAACACCAAGTAGTTCTTAACTGAATTCGCTCTGTTTTGTGATAGTGTCATATTGTAATCTGCTTGACCGCCACTATCGGTGTGACCTTCTATAATAAACTTTAAATCAGGATTATTACTCATAATATCTACCACTTTTTCTAATTCTCTTTTTGAAGATTCACGTAAATTATATTTACCTGAAGAAAAATAGATGCTTTTAGCAATTTTAACTAATTGTGCATGTTCTTCTTTAGAAATATTATTCGTTTTTGCCACGATTGGGCAGCCATTATTTTTACTTGGACCAGGAATATTTGGACATAAATCATTTGTATCATAAACACCATCATTATCAGAATCTTTAGGGCAACCTTCAAATTCTTTACTTCCTTTTATTAAAATACATTTGTCGTAAAAATCAATTACACCATCTTTATCTGTATCAAACGCAGTTCCATCTGGATATACTTTAGCGCCTTTTGGCGTATCATTTTCTTTATCTATAAAGTCTGGTATCAAATCACCATCGGTATCTACTTCTTTATCAATTGGACAACCTTCTCTATCTTTTGGACCAAATTTTAATGGGCATTTGTCATAAAGATTAATTATACCATCTTTATCAAAATCAACCGCATAACCATCTGCATATACTTTAGCGCCTTTTGGCGTGTTTGGTTCTTTATCAAACCTATCTACTACGCCATCGCCATCTGTATCAAAATCTTCTGAAATATAATTATCGTTCCAAACGATGTTTTGATGACCTTTTTTAAACAATTTAATTACCAAACCTAATTGTGTTGTGTAAAAGGACTCTACAGCTTGTTTTTGTGTTACAGCAGCATCTAAATCATCTTTTGTATTAAAATTAAAGTTTTGTCTTAACTCTAAATCAACTCTTTTATTTAAATAATATCTTACACCTAAACCTGCGGTATAATACATAGCGCTTCTTTTAAGGTTGTCAATTGGTGTGTAAGAAAAACCAACCGCATCCGTATAACTAAATAATTCTGAATTGTAAGAATGGTAACCCAAACCAAAATAAGTGGTGTAATTTAATTTTCTTTTCTTTTTTGCATACGGATTTGCAGCCAAACCATTTAAATTAATTACTACATTAAATTCGCCTCCAAAAGTTTCACCTTCAAAATACAAATCACCTGTATTGTAATTGGTATATTCAATTGGATAAGTTGATGATAATTCTTGTGAAAAACCTTGTAGTTGCAATGCTTGCCCTTTAATTTCAAAACCAAATGCCGGAGTTATCATTTTATCTACCGATAAATAAAAACCCACGTTCATAAAATTAGAATCTAAATTGTTTACCGAAGTTAAATCTCCGTTAACAATAGTATTTACAGCGCCTCCGCCAATACTCCAAGTATCAATGCCTGAATTATCTTGAGCATTAGAAATTAAATAGCTAAAGATTAATAATATAAACAATCTTGTCTTCATGGTAGCTTGGTTTGATTAGTAATTAACAAAGATATAAAATTTTAATTATTTACAATCATATTAATAACACTATTGTAATCATTTATATCTTTTACAAAATCCATTTCAGAAACATCTATAATTAAGGTGTTTAAATTTTGTTGTGATTTAATAAAGTTATAATATCCGTTATGGATTTTATCTAAATAATCGGGTTTAATGTCCGTTTCGTAAGAGCGACCTCTTTTTTTTATGTTTTCTATTAGTCTATCTGTATTTTGGTATAGATAAATATACAGGTCTGGTTTTGTTATTTCTTTATACATCACATCAAACACACGCCTGTATAAATTATATTCGTCTTTTTGAAGTGTTATTTGAGAAAATATTAAAGATTTAAATATGTAATAATCGGATACTATTAAATTTTTAAACAAATCATATTGAGCTAAACCATCTGATAATTGTTGGTAGCGATCTGCTAAAAAACTCATTTCTAATGGAAATGCATAACGGTCTTTGTTTTTGTAAAATTTTGGTAAAAAAGGATTGTCAGCAAACCGTTCTAAAACCAGCCTTGAATTAAAGTCTTCACCAATCATTTTAGATAACGTTGTTTTGCCAGCACCAATATTTCCTTCAATAGCAATGTAGTTGTATTTTTCGCTTATAGAAATTGGTTTGTTTATTTTTAAATCCGTTTTAAACACTTCTGAATTATCGGAACAATTGTTTAAACAAGTTTTTAAATTCTGCTTAACAACTGGATGATTAAAATGGGGTGCAATTTCAGTTAAAGGGATTAACACAAAGTTTCGTTCTAACATTTTTGTATGTGGAACAATTAAATTTTTAGAAACAATAATTTCATCGTCAATTAATAAAACATCAACATCAATTGTTCTTGATTTATAACCCGTTGAAGCATCTCTAACTCTACCAATACTTAATTCAATTTTTTCAATTTCTTTCCACAATTTCTCTAAAGGTAATCGTAAAGAAACCTCAATACAAACATTTAAAAAATCATTACTTTCAAAACCCCAAGATTTGGTTTTATAAACTGATGAAATACTTACAATATTACCTACAGAACAGGCTATTTTGTTAACGGCAATTTGAATGTATTCAAGACGATTACCTTGATTACTGCCAAGTGATAAAAAAGTAGTTTTTTTTGTATTCATAAGACTGCTACAAAGAAACTAAAAAGTATTTTGAAAAGTATATATTTGCCACGCTATTTATAAACATTTTTAATTTTGTAACATATAGCTACTAATAACGTCAAATAAAAAATACAAACAAATAATTATGAAATTTTTAAGAAATTTAGCAGCAACTATTTTAGGTGTGTTTATTGCCATAGGAATCTTTTTTATGGTATTTATTATCTTTGCAGCATTATCTAATAACGACAAAGTAATAGTGAAAAAGAATTCAATTTTAGAATTGAATTTTGAAAAACCGATTACAGATGATTACAATGTAGAAGGTCCATTAGAAGAAATGTTTGGCGCTAAAAATAAATTTATGCAATTGCACGAAATTTTAGCAGCTATAAAAAATGCTAAAATAGATAAAAAAATCAAAGGTATTAGTATAAACACCTTAGGTTTAAATGCCGGTATTGCTCAAACACAAGACATTAGAGATGCTTTAGCTGATTTTAAAAACTCAGGTAAATTTATTACTGCCTATTCAGATTATTACAGTCAATCCAGTTATTATGTTAGCTCAGTTGCAGACTCTCTTTATACAAACCCTGTTGGAACAGTTGATTTAAAAGGTTTAGCTGCTGAACTTTTATTTTTTAAAGATTTTGAAGATAAATATGGTGTTAAATTTGAAGTTATTCGTCATGGAAAATACAAATCTGCCGTAGAGCCTTTTATTGCTAATAAAATTAGTGATGCAAATCGTGAACAAATGACCGAATTATTACAGTCTATTTGGAAAGAATTTAAAACAGATATTGCAACAAGTAGAAATATTTCTGTTGAAGAAATAGACCATATTGCTGATGAATTATTAGGTCGAAATGCTAAATTAGCTTTAGCAAACAATTTAATTGACGATGTTATTTATTTAGATCAATACGATGCTTTATTAAAAGGTAAATTAGGTATTGTAAAAGATAAAAAAATAAACCGAATTACTTTAAGTGATTATATTAAATCTGGTAAAGGAAAAATAAAATCTAAAGCTAAAGATAAAATAGCTGTAGTCTATGCACAAGGAGAAATTAAATATGGCGAAGGTGATGAAACGTATATTGGTCAAGAAGCTATTATTAATGCGCTGCGTAAAGCGGTAAAAGATAAAGATGTTAAAGCTATTGTTTTACGTGTAAATTCTCCTGGAGGAAGTAGTTTAGCTTCTGAATTAATTTGGCGTGAGCTTGAATTGACTAAAAAAGAAAAACCTTTAGTGGTTTCTATGGGTAATTATGCTGCTTCTGGCGGATATTACATTTCGTGTAATGCTCAAAGAATATTTGCAGAGCCAACTACCGTTACCGGTTCTATTGGTGTCTTTGGAATGGTGCCTAATTTTAGTGAATTTACCGACAAAATTGGTATTAATGCAGAACAGATTACTACCAATAAAAATTCACATCCTTATAGTGTTTTTGAACCGATTACTGATGAATTTTATAATGTAACTAAAGAAGGTGTGGTAGAAATTTACGAACTATTTGTAGATCGAGTTGCAAAAGGTAGAAATATAGATAATGATAAGGTTAAAGAAATTGCGCAAGGTAGAGTTTGGA
>JALSLZ010000006.1 GCA_026988075.1 Flavobacteriaceae bacterium | reverse complement strand
GGTTTTGTAATATAATCGTCAGCGCCAACTTCAAAACCAGCAACTTCAGAATAGTCTTCGTTACGTGCAGTTAAAAAAACAATAATGGTATCGGTAAATTGAGGTAATTCTCTTAATTTTAAGCAGGTTTCCATGCCGTCTAAACCAGGCATCATAACATCTAATAAGATTAAATCGGGATTGTATTTTTTTGCAATTTCAATGGCAGATTTGCCATTATTTGCAATAGTAACATCGTAGCCTTCGTTTTTAAAATTATATTTTAAAAATTCTAAAATATCTGGTTCATCATCAACAAGTAATATTTTTTTTTGCATGGTGTTATAAAAGTACACTATTTCTATGAAATTTACTATTTTTTATTGTAAAATATAACGAAATTAAACAACCATTAAATTACAACCTCTAATGTCGCTATTATCAAACCGTCCTAATATTTCAAAATTATTGTTCGTATCTATTTTTCCTAAATCTTGTGTTGCAATAAATGAACAAGAATTTGTATTGGCTAAATCAATAATATTAATTGCACCAGTTTTGTTTTTTGGTAATATGCTAAGTGCATCTTCGGTGTCACGTATTAAAATACGCATCCACGAAGGTGTTTTAAATAGTCCATTTCCGTTAGAATATGCTTGACTTAAAAGTTCGGTCATTCCGTATTCAGAATGAATTGTGTCAACGCCAAAGCCTTCTTTTAAAACTTGATGCAATTCGGTTCTAATTAATTCTTTTCTGCGTCCTTTCATTCCGCCAGTTTCCATAATAATGGTATTGTTTAATTTAAAAGTATTCAATTCAATTAAATCTAACAAAGCAAATGAAACACCGATTAATAATATTTTTGCTCCTTTTTTATCTAATGCCTTTAGTTTTATAGATAATTCGGATAAGTTATTTAGATAAAACCCACTTTCTTTCTTTTTTGTGTTATTAATTAAATCAGTAACCATATACACTAAAGAAGAACCTTTACGTTCTAAATAATTTGGCAATAATGCCAAAATAGTATAGTTTTTTATATCTCCATAAAAATGATTAAAACCATTGGTAAAACTCATTTTGTACAATTTTAAATCGGTAACATGATGTTTACTCAAATTAGCATTTGTTGTGCCACTACTAAAAAAAATTTCTTCAATTTTATGAGTATTTGAAACTATTTTATGTGATTTAAAAAATGAAATTGGTAAAAATGGAATTTCTTCAATTTTAGTTACTTGGTTAATATCAACATTTAATAATTCAATAAATTGTTTGTAGACAAGATTGTTTTTAGCTTGAAAACGAAAAACCTCTAAGGCTTTGTGCTCAAAGTCAGTTTCGGTAGTTAAATTAAAAACACTATATTTATTCATCATTTAAAATTAAAATATAAAGTACAAAAATAGTTTTTTTACGCAACCATTTTAACTTTTTTACATCTTAATTAATACAAAAACACATAAATTACGGCTTATTACATTAGAAAAACTCATAAAAAAATGTAAACGAGGTGATCAAAAATCACAATCGGAAATTTATCAGATTTATGCTGGTAAATTATTTGGTGTGTGTTTAAAGTACTCAAATAACAAACAAGAAGCCGAAGATAATTTGCACGATAGTTTCATAACTATTTTTGGTAAAATAAAGCAATTCAAAAATAAAGGCTCTTTTGAAGGTTGGTTAAAGCGAATTGCTGTTAATATTTGTTTACAAAAATATAGAAAACAATCCGTTTTAAATATTGTAACAGATCAATACCCTGATAAAATAGATGTTGAAGTAGAAGAGGATAATATTTCGTTAAAATACTTACTACAATTAATACAAGAATTACCTAATAGATATAGAATGGTATTTAATTTATATGTTTTAGATGGTTATTCGCATAAAGAAATTGCTGAATTACTCAATATTTCAGTAGGAACTTCAAAATCAAATTTATCAAGAGCTCGATTGAATTTAAAAGAAAGAATAGAAACAGAAACAAAACTAAAAAAAAAAATAAAAATTAATGTTTAAGAAAGATATAGACAGATTATTTCAAGAAAAATTTAAAGACTTTGAAGTAAATCCAAGTCCGAAAGTTTGGTCTAAAATTAATAAAGAGCTAAAACCAAAAAAAGCTTTTTTAAATTTTAGATTAATTGCTATTGTTGCATCTGTAATTGTAATGTTAGGTGTTTTATATGTTGCGAATATGAACTCAATTCCTTTAGTAAAAGAAAATACTGAGAAGTTGGTAAAAAGTAAATTTATTATTTCAAATCAAAATAAAATTAATTCAAGTGCGAATCATGTTAGCGTAAAAAACAACAATAAAAGTATTACTAATAATGTAAATACTCAAAGCATACAGACAACTAGTAAAACTAAAGAAATACAAAAAAACAATTCATTGGTTGTACAAACTATAAAAAAAGTGATTTTAAATAATAAAAAGGAGAATAGTAGTGTTGTAAACAATAACTTAAATAAGCAATATGATGTTAGCTTAATGAATACTAAAAGTAAAAAATCGATCAATTTAAACAATAGCAATACAAGTATTGTTGCAAATTTAATTAGTAAAAATAATGGTGTTTTGGTTAACAAAACGAATTCCAATACTATTGTGATAAATTCAAAAAATAAAAAAACTGAGGTATTAAATAAGAATACTTCTAAATTTGAATTAGTTAAATTAAAACCAATTGTATTAATAGCAAATAATTATAAATTTAAAAAAATACAATTACAGCAAAAAAGCATCCAATCTGAAATTAATTCAATTGCAAAAGATGTAAAAACCGAGATAAATAAATGGGAAATAGGTACGGTAATTTCACCAATTTATTATGCAAGTATGACAAAAGGTTCGCCTATATCAAATACAATTTCGAGCAATAAAAAAACCAACTCAAATTCGTATGCTTACGGTTTAAATGTTGCGTATAATTTAAGTGAGAAATGGAGCGTAAAAACAGGTGTTAGAAAAACAAATTTATCGTATTTAACTAAAGATGTTGGTGTTGTTTTACAGGTAATTAACGATACTAATTTGAGTAATTCTGATTATCGTTTTGTTTCTAATAGTGAAATGTCATATACAACCGATGTAACATTTTTAGGCGATTTAAAGCAAGAATTAAAATATATAGAAATACCCATTGAGGTAAAATATACATTAGTAGATAAAAAAATTAATGTTAATTTAAATGGAGGAGTTAGTACTTTGTTTTTAGATAAAAACCAAGTAACTTTTGAGCGAGCACTTAGTAGTGTTATTAATCTTGGGGAAGCTTTAAATGTAAATAAAACAAGTTACTCTGTAAATTTTGGTTTTGACACAGGTTTAAATTTATCAAAATCGATAAAATATAGCATTTCGCCAATATTTAAATATCATTTAAATACATTTTCAGAAAAAGCAGGTGGTTTTAAACCGTATTCTATTGGAATAAACACCGGTTTATATTATAGTTTTTAATTGGTTTTTGTTTGATTAATTCAAACAAATTTTAGTCGTTCTGTTCGCCGTACAGAACGACTTTTTTTATGGAATTATATATACATATCGTACGCATATTTTTTTGTATTTTTGCACAAGGAAATGCTATGATGATTTTTAAAAAATAGTAATAGCGTTTTAAAAAATAAAAATTTAAATTAAAAAATTAATTATGTTTGATATTAAATCGGTTTTTAATAAATTAGGGCTATCAGAAACGAATAAAGGAGTTTCAACAGGATCAAATAATTTTGGTAGTGGAGAAATGATTGAGTCATTTTCGCCTGCAGATGGTAAATTTATTGGTAAAGTAAGTACAGCAACTCAAGAAGACTTTGATAAAGTTATTGAAACTGCAAAAAGTGCTTTTAAAGAATTTAGAGAAATTCCTTCACCAAAAAGAGGTGAATTAGTACGTCAATTTGGCGATAAATTAAGAGAATTAAAACAACCTTTAGGAGAATTGGTTTCATATGAAATGGGTAAATCTTTACAAGAAGGTTTAGGAGAAGTGCAAGAAATGATTGATATCTGCGATTTTGCCGTTGGTATGTCAAGACAATTATACGGTTTTACCATGCACTCAGAAAGACCAGGACACAGAATGTACGATCAATATCATCCGTTAGGAATTGTAGGTATTATTTCTGCATTTAATTTTCCTGTTGCTGTTTGGGCTTGGAATACAGCTCTTGCTTGGATTGCTGGAGATGTTTGTATTTGGAAACCATCAGAAAAAGCGCCATTATGTAGTATTGCTTGTCAAAATATAATTGCCGATGTTTTAAAAGAAAATAATTTACCAGAAGGTATTTCATGTATCGTAAATGGCGATTATAAAGTAGGTCAAATGCTTACTTCAAATAAAAATGTGCCATTAATTTCTGCAACTGGTTCTACCAGAATGGGTAAAATAGTTGCACAAGAAGTTGCTGGTAGATTGGGTAGAAGTTTATTAGAGTTAGGAGGAAATAATGCAATAATTATTACACCAAGTGCCGATTTAGATATGACAATTATCGGAGCTGCCTTTGGAGCAGTTGGTACTTGTGGACAACGTTGTACTTCAACACGAAGATTAATTATACATGAAGATGTTTATGATGTTGTTAGAGATAAATTAGTTGCAGCTTATGGTCAATTAAAAATTGGTAGTCCGTTAGACGAAAGTAAACACGTTGGACCTTTAATTGATAAAGAATCAGTAGCTACTTATTTAGCAGCAATTCAACAAGTAAAAGATCAAGGTGGTAAGTTTGCAGTTGAAGGAAAACAATTAACTGGCGAAGGTTATGAAAGTGGTTGTTATGTTACACCAAGTATTGCTGAGGTAGAAAACCATTATGCAATAGTACAACACGAAACTTTTGCACCATTATTATTTTTAATAAAATACAAGGGCGATTTAGAAAATGCAATTGAGTTACAAAATGGTGTTGTTCAAGGTTTATCTTCGGCTATTATGACTAATAATATGCGTGAATCGGAAAAATTCTTATCGTATGCAGGTTCTGATTGTGGAATTGCAAATGTAAATATTGGTACTTCTGGTGCTGAAATTGGAGGTGCTTTTGGTGGCGAAAAAGAAACTGGTGGCGGACGTGAATCTGGTTCTGATGCTTGGAAAGCATACATGAGAAGACAAACTAATACCATTAATTACACAGCTGAATTACCATTAGCTCAAGGAATTAAATTTGATCTTTAGTAGTAGAGATTAATTGTATTAAATATAAAAACCTTCAAAACATATTGTTTTGAAGGTTTTTTTATGATAAAAAGGGGTCAGTTATAAAAGTTGGGTATTATCAAAACAATTCAATAATTTTTGTTTTTT
>JALSLZ010000005.1 GCA_026988075.1 Flavobacteriaceae bacterium | reverse complement strand
AGGCTCTGTGGCGCAACTGAATAGCGCACTGGATTTCGGCTCCAGCGGTTGTAGGTTTGAATCCTACCAGAGTCACAAATAAAAATGAAAATACAATAAATGTATTTTCATTTTTTTGTTGAGGAGATTTAAACATTAAAGTTTAAATCTAATACATTAAAATTATTTGAAGCTTTTATTAACAATGTAGAGCCTATTGTTTCAAATAAATAATTTGTTTTTAAAACATATTCAGCTTGTTTTTCAATTTTATAATTTGGAATTCCGATTATTGTTAAGTTCGTTTTAACAGAATGTTTAGCAATAATTTCATAAAAAGGAATTTGCTCAACCGCATTGTTAATTATATTAATGGTTACTATTACTCTTAAATTTTCGACTAATTCTGTAATTTTTAAACGTATTAGTTTTTCATTTTTATTGCTATTATTTACAAAAAGCACTCTAATGCTTGTGTCTTTCCATCTTGGAGATTCTAAGATAAAACGAGCAATGTTAAGCATCATTTCTGCATTTTTACTATCGGTTTCTCGCCACCAAAAATCGACAGTTTTGTAATCTCCAAATTTTACTTCATGATCAAAATCTAAATACAAAAGGTTGTAATCTAAATGTAATAAATTAGCAGTCATATCTGCATACTGATTTGAATTCTCAATTCCTTTGGGCCAACCCATCATTATTGTATTAGGTTCAACACCCGAAAAACCAAATATTGAGGCTATATTTGTTATGCCATCATAAAAATTATTGACTTTAATTTGTCTTCCAAAGATATCTAACTCTGTAAAAATATCATTTCGTGTAATTTGATCTGATTTTTTAAGAGGTCTTTTAAGATTTTTATCTACAATTAGATTAAAGTTAGTTACAATTCCTGTTTTACCAGAAATGGTTTTACTGAGCTGTAATAAATATTTTTGATGCTCACTTTGTCCGCTAAATAAAATAATGTTTGGAATCCAAGTTAAATTATCGGTTTTTTTACCTTCTATTTTTTTAAGACCTTTACTAACAATTTTTCCCCAAACGCTATGCCAAACATCGTTTTCGTGTATGGTAACTTGCTTTTTTTGTAACCAATAATGCAATAAGCCAACAACAATAAAAGCTCCAAACATGGCAATCATATCCAACTTAAACATTACTGCAAAAGACGCAAAGAAACCAAGTAAACCTATCCAACGTTTAATTTTAAAAGTTGGCTGAAAATCTGGATTTGCCCAGCTTTCTAAAAAGTAAGAGATATTAATAAAGCCATAAGCAGTTAAATAAAACATAGAAACAACTCTTGCAATAACATCTAATTCTCCTATTAAAATTCCGATTTCAGCTAAAACAAAAACCAATAATAAGGCATTAATTGGCTCGTTTTTTTTATTTGTTTTTCCAAATATTTTTGGAGTTACTTTATCTAAAGACATGGCTTGTAAAATTCTTGGAGCACCTAAAATTCCGCCTAAAGCAGACGATAGTGTTGCACCCCAAATTCCTGCAACAACAGCAGGAGCAAATAATGCTATTTTCATTAAAATATTATAATCATTTTTAAGGGTTGCAGTATCTATTTTTAAGCTAATAAAAATGGCAAGTGCAATATAAACAATCAAACCTACAGCAATGGCGTATAAAGTACCAGCAGGAATTGATTTCTTTGGGTTTTCTAAATCGCCACTCATCGCAATTCCTGCTGTAAAACCAGTAACTGCTGGAAAAAATATAGCAAATACCACTTCTAATGACATAGACGATTCGGTGGAAAATAATTGTACTGTTTCAGGAACAAATTCTGAAGTCCCAAAAAATATAGATAGTAATGAAACAATAATTGCAGCAAGTATAAAAAATTGTGCTTTCATTGCTACCGATGTGCTAATTAGTGCTAAAATTGTTAATGCAACTAATGCGATAGTACCAGTTATTCTAAAATCATTTATAGTTAAACCAAAGCCAAAATAGCCATTAAAACTTTCGGCAAAACCTATTAAATATAGGGCAATAGATAAAGCGGTACCAACATAAAGGGCAATGCCAATAGAACCGCCAATAGGAATACCCATGCTTCTTGAAAGTACATAGTAAATTCCGCCAGCACCAATTTTTTTATCAGTCGCAACCGAAGATACACTTAAACCAGTAGTTACTGCAATTATATGTGCAATTAGTACGATTGCAATTGTTCCGATTAAGCCTGCATTACCAACAACCCAACCCAAGCGCATGTACATAATAACCCCTAAAATGGTTAAAACCGAAGGTGTAAATACACCTGCAAAAGCGCCAAATTTTTTACTATTCATTATTTTATATTTCGTTTTATTTTCAAATTTACTTATTTATTAGTTGTTGTTGTCTATTTTAAGAAGTTTCTTTTACATAATTTTTTACACTCAATTATTTGCTTTTACTTTGTACGATATTTAATTATGACAAACCCATTATACTATTTTTATAAGTTAGATAATTCACATAAGAAAATTATTGAAGGTAATTTTTCCTTTTATAGAAGGTTGTCTAAAAATGATAAAAAAAAGTTTGAATATCGTGTTATTCGGTTTATAAAAGCGCATAATTTTATTGCAAGAGAACAAGTTGTAATAACGCCAATTAAACGAGTTGTTATTTCTTCGATAGCTGTTATGCTAACTTTTAGAATGTCACGTTATTTATACAATCAGTTTGATAATATTATTATTTATCCTAAAAATTATTTTTCTCAATTAACAAAACAACATCATAAAGGCGAAACAAACCCAAGAGCGAGAACCATTGTTTTTTCTTGGCAAGGAGTTGTTGATGGTGTTAAAATAGAAGATGATAATTTAAATTTAGGTATTCATGAATTTACGCATGCGTTGTATTTCAGCTTTGTTAAAAGTACAAGTTACGAAGCCATAACATTCATTAAAAATTTTAAAAACATATTAGAATTTTTAACGGATAAAGCCATGCGAGATAAATTAATTGAGGCTGATTATTTTAGAGCATATGCATTTGAAAATCAATATGAATTTTTGTCCGTTATAACGGAAAATTATTTTGAAACACCAAATCAATTCCGTAATAAGTTACCTGAATTGTTTTTAAAAGTTAATAAACTGTATGCTATCTATTTATCGTAAAACAAAGTGATTTTATCTAAAATAGTTTTAGCTAATTTGTATTTAGATTCTACTGTCCAACCTGCAACATGAGGAGATAATATTGTCTTATCCGATTCGATTAAATATTTGAATGCACTTGGTAGATTGTTATTGGTGAAAAAGTTTTCAAACGATAGTTTTTCATATTCCAAAACATCTAAGCAAGCGCCTAAAATTTTATTATTTTTTAAAGCAGTTACTAAATCATCAGTTACTATGGCAGTTCCTCTTGCTGTATTTATTATATAAAAGGATTTTTCAAATTCGTTTATAAATTTGGTATTTATCATTTTATTAGTAAGATTTGTGTGTGGTGTATGTAAACTTAATATATCTACTTTTTTTTGTAACTCTTGTAAAGTTACTTGTTTTGCATTTTTATCGCTTAAATTAGGTTTAATGTCATAAAAAATAACATCTACATCAAAACCTTTTAGTTTTTTAGCAAATGCTTTACCCATATTTCCGTAACCAATTAAACCAATTGTTTTGCCTTCTAATTCAATACCTCGATTTGGTTCTCTAAACCATTTCCCGTTGCGAATTTCGTTATCAGCTTTATTCATATTGTTGAATAATGATAAAATCATGCCTAAACTATGTTCGCCAACAGCATTTCTATTGCCTTCTGGGGCTGAGATTAAGTGTATATCTTTACTTTTTGCATAATCAATATCAATGCTTTCTAAACCAGCACCAACACGAGCAATAAACTTTAAATTATTGGCACTGTCTATGAATGTTTTATCGATTTTAAAACGACTACGAATCACTACGCCATCGTATTTATGCATTGTTTTTTCTATTTCTTCTTTTGAGGAAGTAAAATCGTCTATACAAGTAAAACCAAGTTTTATTAAACCGTTTTTTAAAACGGGATGATTGTCATTTGCAAAAAGTATTTTCATTTAGTGATGTTTATTTTTCTCTAACAAAGCCTACAAGAATTCCTGCAAAATAAAGATTGTTAATATCGTTTATGTTTGCATGAAATCGTATGCCAAGTGATAGTCTTTTCATAAGAATATAATTTATTTTAGCCTGTATATTATAGCCAATTGTAGTTTTTGAGTAGTCAACATTTTCATATTGACAAGTGTGGAAAAAATAACCAGTACATGAGCCTGGAATTTCTTCAGGAATAGTAAGAACATGTTTGTAATAATTCATACCTGCATAAATGTTAAATTTTATTTTATCATCTACAATTCTCGTACCGTACAAAAAACTAATTTCATAATCACTCTCTTCTTTTGTAGGACCAACATTCATATTCATAATTTTCACTTCATCGCCACCTAATGCAAATAACGCAAGATAATTATTTTTATATTTAAATGTTACATCTACACCATAACCTACCACATTAGTATTTCTAATATTATATAGTCCAATAGGGCTTAAAGAAGCACCGTAAAAGTGTATTCGTTCTTTTTTTTGTGAGAAGGAGTTTAGGTTTAATATAAATAAAATAAGAAGTATGTAGTTTTTCATAATTCAATTTTTTTGTAAAATAGTTTATCTTACCAATCTTTCAAATTCGAATGGTATTTTTAATTCACTATTCGATACAATTGCTTTTAATTTTTTGCCGTCTTTTTTGTATTGAATTGTATTTGGAAAGTCAATTTCTTTGTTTTCGCAAGTAAAACTATCTGTACTTTTGTTTATCATATTAAAGGTTGTTGCTGAGGTGTCATCACCTTTACCAACGACACGAACAATTAATTGCCATTTATTATTAATTTTGATTAGTTGCATTTTTTCTGATGATATGGTATCATTTGCTTTCATTGTAAAACCGAGACCTATATATTCGATTTTGCTTTTTTTAATCCAATTTTCAAATGTTTTTTTACCTTCTTCATCATTAGTTCTTTCCCAATTACCCAATAACCAATTAAATGTAATCGTTTTTTTAGTTTTTGAAGTTTCTTGCTTATTGATTTGTGTTTTATTCTCTTTACAAGAAATAATCAGACAAGTTATTGCTATAAAAAATATTATTTTTTTCATGGACTTGTTTTTAGTTTGTATTTCAAAGATAGTATTTTCATTTGATTAGACAATAGAAACAAAAAAACCAAATCGTTAATGATTTGGTTTTTATTATATAAATACGATTATGTGTATTATTCTAATTATTTAAAGCTTCAGAACCACCAACAAT
>JALSLZ010000004.1 GCA_026988075.1 Flavobacteriaceae bacterium | reverse complement strand
ATTAGGTTATGAAGTTTGTTTATATGGCTTCTAGGGTCTTCTACTTGGTTGAAAATACTGACTAACTTATTCTGTTTATCCATTGAGTTAAATTGTTGATTATCAGTATAATATACGAATAAAAAACGACTTAACAAGCTATTAACCAGTTAATTATTAAGAAAATTTATTTAAAAAGTATGAGTTTGCCCTGTCAGGTTAAATGAGAAAAAATGTAAGTAATTTATTTTTTTGTAAATTTGAAAATTCATTTAAAATTTAATTATCATGAAAAAAATCACATTATTTATTCTATTTTTATATACTTCTTTTTCATTTGCACAATTAGAAGGCAATGATTGGTCGTTAATAGATTTAATTATTGATGGAAGTTCTTATGAGTCTGATATTATTCAAAGCGAAACAGAATCTAATTATCAAAACCTTTCCTTTTTAAATAATCATTATGAAACTACTCTTTGTGGTGCATTACAAGCAAATTTAAATATAGACACCAATAATACTCAGTTTTTTTTAACTAATTTAACCGAAACAGCTATGGATTGTTCTACTACTGAAAGTACTAACCTAAAAAATTTATATTTCAGCTTTTTTAGTACAAACCTACCAAATGCTTTTCAATATGAATTGGACAGTTATAATGATATACATGGCAATGTTGGATTAATAATTACTGATGCGAATGGTAATCAAGCGCTTTACGAAACACGATATGTTAGTGTTGATGATTTTGTTAAATCCTATTTTTCTGTATATCCAAATCCTGTAAAAGACATTTTAACTATTAAAGAGGAAGCTAATTTAAAAATTAACAAGATCACTATCTATAATTTTTTAGGAAAAAAATTGTTTTCAACAAACAGGAAAAAAATCAATACAAAAAACATGAATTCTGGTATTTATTTTGTTAAAATAAACCTCGAAAACAACAAAATGGCTGTTAAAAAATTCATTAAAAACTAACAATCTAAGTATTTAATAATCAATCAATAGCTTCTTTAACTTCGGTAACATAATATTTAGTATCTCCAAGCCATGGAAAAGTTCCAAAACGTTCAACATAGGTAACTTTTATTTTTTTGCCTTGAAGGTTTTTTAAATCTTCTATTACTTTTGCTCTTTTGTCTTCTATAGAAAACTCAAATTGTAATTCGTCAGAAATTCCTTGTGAAAGTCTGCCTTCCCAAGTTTTAAAAAGAATACCTTTATGACTTATTTTAACCAATTCGCCAGCTCTATAACCTTCACTGTATGGAATATAATAAACGGCTGCAAAATAACCAACCAATAGCAATACTGCTCCTAAAATAATACTAACTAATACCTTTTTCATTATCTATTTTTTAAATTATGTAACAAAAGTAATTAATTAGCTACACATAGATAAGTATACTTATAAAAATTGCAAAATTTATCAAAATACATTCGTACTATATAACAACATAAAGTAAAAAATCGAAAAATAAATTTATTGTTATAATAGTTTAAAAGTTGTATCTTTGGTAGCTTATTAATTAACCATTTAAAACAAATATCTATGATACCTATTTATGTATGGATTATTCCAATTTTAATTATTCTTGCTTCTGGATTTTTTATTGTAAAGCAACAAACTATTGCCGTTGTAGAACGTCTTGGTAAATTCACAAAAGATTATGGCGCAGGCTTTAATTTTAAAATTCCTTTTATTGATAAAGTTGTTGGTCGCATTAGTTTACGTATTCAACAGTTAGATGTTATTGTAGAAACAAAAACTCAAGACGATGTATTTGTACATTTAAAAATTTCGGTACAATTTCAAATTCAACGTGATCATGTATATAACGCGTTTTATAAACTACAAAACCCACACGAACAAATTACAGCCTTTATTTTTGATACAGTAAGAGCTGAAGTGCCAAAAATGCGTTTAGACGATGTTTTTGTTAAAAAAGAAGAAATTGCTTTAGCTATTCAAAGAGAATTAAAAGAAGCTATGCTTGATTACGGTTACGATATTGTAAAAGCTTTAGTTACCGATATTGATCCTGATGAAAATGTAAAAATTGCAATGAACAGAATTAATGCAGCAGAACGTGAAAAAGTAGCTGCACAACACGAAGGAGATGCACAACGTATTTTAATAGTAGAGCGTGCAAAAGCTGAAGCTGAAAGTAAACGTCTTCAAGGTCAAGGTATTGCAGATCAACGTAGAGAAATTGCTCGTGGTTTAGAAGAATCGATGGAAGTCTTAAATAGAGCAGGTATTAATTCGCAAGAAGCATCGGCATTGATTGTAATTACACAACACTATGACACATTACAAAGTATTGGTCAAGAAAGCAATTCAAACTTAATTTTATTACCAAATAATCCAAATGCTGCAAGTTCTATGCTAAACGATATGGTTACTAGTTTAGTTGCCGCAAATAAAATTAATGATTCGTCTAAAATTAAAAAAATTGAAGAATAGCCAACATAATTTTCAATTAAAAAAATTATCCAAAAAAGCCAAGACAATAAATTCTTGGCTTTTTTTATTAACTGCAATAAACGTTTAACCAAAATTAACAACAACTAATACTTGTAAAATCTTCATTAAAAAGAGTTGTAAAAAGACGCTGTGCTCTATTCCAATTGTTTTTATTAATGCTGTATTTTATTTTTGGAAGTTCTACTTTATCAACAATTAAACCTGCATTTTTTAGTTCTTTTAAATGTTGCGAAATAGTAGATTGCGCCATTGGTATTACTTTAATCAAATCACTTGTATAACAACAACTTTGATTGCTTAAGTGTTTCAAAATAGCCAATCTTGCAGGATGACCTAATGCTTTAGCTATTTTTGCTATATTAACAGTTACGTCTGAATAAATAATATTTGCCATAATAAAATATTTATCGCTAAAATACGATGTATTTTATTTTGTAACAAATAATTTGGGTTAAACCTTACTTTTTAGCATCATTTTTCTAAATAAAAACACTAAAATTCCAGCTCTAAAAAGCATCCAAACCGTAAATGCAATCCAAATTGCATATAGTTTTAAATTAAAATAATCAGCAATTAACAAAGTCGGTACAAAACCAATAAATGTTGCAATAATTAATGTGTTTCTTAAAGTTGAAGCTTTTGCTAAACCTTTAAAAATACCATCATACACAAAAGCAATAGCATTAATAGGTTGCATAACAATAACAATCCAAAAAATACTAAAAAAAGCATTTTGAACATCAATATCGTCTGTAAAAAGATTCCCGATTGGTTTGTAAAAAATAAAATTTATAGCGCCCAAAATAAATGCAATCACAATGGTGTATTTCACCAAATCCTTACTTAGTAAAAACATTTTAGTATAATTCTTTTCGCCCAACAATTTACCAGAAACGATATTTCCAACACTGGAATAACCATCAATAAAAAAAGCAAAAAATAACCATATTTGAAATGCAATAGTATGCGCTGCAATATATTTATCACCATAATTTGTAGCAAATGAATTCGATAAATACAAAGCAAAATTTAATGCCAATGCTCTAATAAACAAATTAACACTTAATAAAAGTAAACGTTTAATTTCTGCATTAAATGGTAACGTGAATTTTAAATTAAAAGGTGTTTTTTTAAGCAATAATATTAATGCGATTATTGCCATAATAATTTGCGCAATAACACTGGCAATTGCTGCACCTTCAACATGTAAAGGTTTTATTATGTTTGGTATTCCATAAACCAATGCAAAATCTAACAAAACATTTATAATTGCACCTATAATACTTATAATCATTGGATAATAAGTGTTTTGCAAACCTCTAAAAACGCCAAAAACAGAAAAAGTAAACAAGGTAAATGGCAAACCAATGGCTCTTATTTTGTAGTACGATACTGCGTAGTTTAAGACCAAACCTTTGGCATTATAAAACTGAAATATTTGATGAATATATGTTACCGTAGCAAAATAAATAATTACACTTATTATTATGTTAATAATAATAATTTGTGCTGGCAGTGATTTTATTTTCTCTAATTTATTTGCTCCTAAATACTGAGAAACAATAGCCGAAATAGCAGAACGTGTTTGTGCTAAAATCCAAAATAAGGCAGAAATAAACGAGCCAGCAATACCAACGGCAGCTAAAGCTTCTACCGAATTCATTTTAACATTTCCAACAATAGCAGTATCGGTTAATGATAATAAAGGCTCTGCAATACCTGCAATAATTGCAGGTATTGCTATTTTATTAATGTTTTTAAAGCTGATTTTTTTCTCCATTATCAGTTTGTAAAACATTTTTCATCAAAAAATAATTTAATGATATGTTTTATTTTATTTCAGTTAGACGTAAAGTATTAACCATTCCTTTTTCTTGTACAGGCATTGACGATAATGTTATTACCATATCACGTTCATGAACATAACCTTCTTTTTTTGCAATGTCTTCTAAATCTTGCACTGTATCATCAGTCGATTTATTTTCATCGTAAAAAAATGCTTTAACGCCCCAAAGTAAATTTAACCTTGATAGAATACGTTTATTAGATGTAAATGCCAAAATATTTGCATTCGGTCGCCATGCAGAAATTTGAAAAGCGGTATAACCACTATTTGTTAAAGTTTGTATTGCTTTAGCTTCAACATCATTTGCCATAAGTGCGGCATGATAACAAATAGATTTTGTCATGTATCTTTTTGTACGGATATGTGGCGCTTTTTGAGAAACAGTTATTCGTGGTGAATTTTCAACACTTTCAATAACTCTACGTATTTGACCAATTACTTTTAAAGGATGTTTCCCCACAGAAGTTTCGCCAGAAAGCATCACCGCATCTGCGCCATCCATAATAGAGTTTGCTACATCATTTATTTCTGCTCTTGTTGGTACAGAATCTTCAATCATCGTTTCCATCATTTGAGTAGCAATAATAACAGGTACTCTTGCTAACTTGGCTTTTTCGACAATCATTTTTTGAAGTAATGGTACTTTTTCCATAGGTAATTCAACTCCTAAATCTCCTCGAGCAACCATAACGCCATCTGATTTTCGTACAATTTCATCTATATTTCTAATTGCTTCTGGTTTTTCTATTTTAGCAATAATTGGTATTTTACAATCGGAATATTTTTTTATAAGTTTTCTTAATTTTTTTAAATCGTTAGCCGATCTAACAAACGAAAGGGCAATCCAATCAACTTCTAACGAAATAGCAAATTTAGCATCTGCTTTATCCTTTTTTGTTAATGCTGGTTGCGAAATTTTTGTATTTGGAAGATTCACTCCTTTTTTAGAATGTAAAATGCCATCTACTAAAATTTTTGTTGTTACTTGATCTATATTATTTGTTTCAATAACTTCAAAACTTAATTT
>JALSLZ010000003.1 GCA_026988075.1 Flavobacteriaceae bacterium | reverse complement strand
GTTTTGAATCTAAAAACAAAGATAGTATTTATTCAAATAAAGAAATAAACATCAAAAGACTATCTTTGCAAAAAAACATATAAAAATGGATATCAATTTAATTCCGAAAATAAAACACACAGATTCAGGTAACTTTTTTTTATTGGCTGGTCCTTGTGCAATAGAAAGTGAAGAAATGGCTTTTGAAATATGTAAAAAAATCCAATTAATAACCGATAAATTGAAAATTCCATTTATTTTTAAAGGAAGTTTTAAAAAAGCAAACCGCTCAAGGTTAGATAGTTTTACAGGTATTGGTGATGAAAAAGCATTAGAAATATTAAAAAAAGTAGGTAAGCATTTTAATGTGCCAACAGTAACTGATATTCACGAAAAAAGTGATGCAGTAAAAGCAGCAAAATATGTAGATGTGTTGCAAATTCCTGCTTTTTTGGTTCGTCAAACAGATTTGGTCGTTGCTGCTGCAAAAACAGGCAAAGTTGTCAATTTAAAAAAAGGACAATTTATGAGTGCAGACGCTATGAAACACGCTGTTAAAAAAGTAACCGATAGTGGTAATAATCAAGTTTGGATAACCGATAGAGGTACTATGTTTGGGTATCAAGATATGATAGTTGATTTTAGAGGAATACCAACCATGCAACAATATGCACCAACAATTTTAGATATTACACACTCTTTGCAACAACCCAACCAAGTAAGTGGTGTAACAGGAGGAAAGCCAGAACTTATTGAAACTATTGCTAAAGCTGGAATTGCTGTTGGTGTTGACGGTGTTTTTTTAGAAACACATTACGATCCAAGTTGTGCAAAATCAGATGGTGCTAATATGTTAAAATTAGATTATTTAGAAGATTTGTTAACCAAATTAGTTGCTATTCGTAAAACAATTAATCAATTTTAATTTTATTAAAACAAATTTTTAGTACTAATATTTACAAGGATATTAGCGCTAAAAATTCGTCTGTATTATGTAACTTAGGTTAAAAAACAATCAGTTATATTAAATTTAAAAGATTCTTTTTAAATAATTTTATTGATATAAAACTCATTATTAAACCAATGCTAAATAACACACCGATTCTTGGTAGTAATTCAATTAATGTAAGGTTTCTTGCAAAGATATCGTAAAAACCTTGAATTCCCCAATAATTTACAGAAACAACAGCTATTTTTTGCATAATAGGTGGCATTGCAAATAAAGGAATCATACTTCCGCCAATAGCAGACATAGTTAAAATAACCATTGAACTTAAACCACTTAATTGCTTTCTTGTCTTTGCAATAGATACTAAAAAAATTCCAAAACTTGCAATTGCAAAAGCTACAGCTAAAATAAGAATAATTAAAGAAAACAAATTTTTAAATATTGGTAAACCAAAAGCAAGCCAAGAGAATAAAAACATGACTAAAAGTTGTAATATAGCAATGATTACTGCGGCACTCATTTTTCCAAATAATATTTCTTTTGGTTTTAAAGGCGAATACAACAAACGTTTTAATGTGCCGCTTTCTTTTTCATCTAACAAACCGCCGCCAATTTCTGCAATACTAAAAAGTAACATCATAATTGATGTGCCTGCAACTGCTTGAATTAAACCAAAATTTGTTTTTTTACCAGCTTCCTTTAAGATAGGAGTCATTTTAAAATCAATAAAATTATTGGTGTTAGTTCCATTGTTTTTAGAAGTAGATTTTAATATTTTATTTTTCATGTTTGGTGTAATGTTAGCAAATTCTGCATCTAAAAACTTTTCAATGTTTTTTGAAATGGCTTTTTTGCTAACCTTAGCCATTAATTTTTCCATTAACACTGCTTGTAACATACCAACTTCAATTTCTCTTGATTGATCGTATTTTAATTCTAACGGAATAGGTTTTGAATTTAAAACCGCTTTTTGAAAGCCATTTTTTAATACCAAAACAGCCACATAATTACCTTTTTTAACAGTTTTATTTGCTTTTTCTATGCTTGTTGTAATAATTTTTATTCCTTTGATTGAATCTAACGCTTTTTTTAAATTTTTAGATTCGCTACTATTATCATTATCAACTAATAACAAGTCAATTACTCTTGATTTGTTTGAGCTTGCTATTCCTCCAAAAGCAAAAGCAAATAGCGAGATTAATAATATTGGTAATATAAAAGTTATTATAACCGATTTTTTATCTAAAAAGAATAATTTTAAGTCTTTTAATGCAATAGTTTTTATCATAATAATATACTTTATATAATGTTAATTAATCTCTTAATTTTCTTCCTGTTAATTTTAAAAATATTGTTTCAAGAGTTGTTTTGTTTTGCTGTATATTTTTAATTATTAAACTTTCCTTAACGGAATAATTTAAAATAGCATTTAGATTTTTTTCTATATTACAAAATAGACTTAGTTCATTGTTTGTATTTGTGATTTCAAAATCAAAATTATTTTTAAAATTGTTAATTTGTTCATTAGAAATAACATTAAACTTTAACTTTAATAAGTCTTTAGTTTTAGATTGATTTTTAAGTTCTTCTAAATTACCATGTGTTATTATTTTACCTTTATCCATTATAGCAATAGTATTACATAAGCGTTCTACTTCTTCCATATAATGTGTTGTGTAAACAATGGTTAATCCTTTTTTATTTAAAGTTTCAATTAGACCAAATATTTGATTTCTACTTTGTGGATCAACACCAACTGTTGGTTCATCCATAAGTAAAATATCTGGGTTGTGTAATAGTGCAGCAGCAATATTTATTCTACGTTTCATTCCGCCAGAATAAGTTTTAATAAGATCGTTTTTTCTGTTTTCCAATCCGATTAATGCAAGTAGTTTATTAATTCTTGTTTTTAATATGGTTGAATCTACTTTGTAAAGTTTTCCAAAAAACAAAAGGTTATCGTAAGCCGAAAAATTGTCATATAAAGAAATTTCTTGTGGAACAACACCTATTATTTGTTTACAATCATTTGGATTTGAATTTAAATCAATTCCGTTAAGAAAAACAGTTCCAGAATTAGACTTTATTAGTGTACTTATAATGTTAATAAGTGTCGATTTTCCAGCGCCATTTGGACCAAGTAATCCAAATATTTCTCCCTTTTTTATAGAGAGGTTAATATTATTAACTGCTTTAAAACCATTAAACGATTTTGTTAAATTGTTTATTTTAATCATAATGTATTGTTTTATAATGTAAAAGTAAATACAATTTGTGATTAAAAATTATTAAGAATACTGAATTGTTGAATTTTATAGATGAATTGTGTTTTGTTGCTATTATTAATTTTACATGAATCATTTTTTGGTTTAATTCCCCAATGCAGAGTGTCGAAATAAAAAAGGAACTCCTACTTTAATACCTTGAGGCTCTGCTATGTTGTTTATTAATTTTGTTTTTTTAATTAAGGATTAATTTACATTCCACACGTTTTTTTTACATAAAAATAAACATTTCATAATTTTAAAATATATGTTCAAGGTCTTTGTTACTCTATTTTTGTAAATATTAATATTAAAACAATTAACTAAACAAAAATGAAAAAATTTAACAACATTATTGTATTACTAGCAATCTTATTCGCATCAAATATAATGGCGCAAAATATAGGTTCTGTAAAAGGATTGCTATATGATTCTGGTATGCCTTTACCAGGAGCAACAGTACTTATTAAAGGAATAGATAAAGGCACAACATCTGATTTTGATGGAGTATTTAAAATCTCAAACTTAGAAAAGAAAGATTACATATTAAGTATTTCTTTTGTAGGATACAAAGACAAAGAGATACCGTTTTCCATTAAAAATTCAACGGTAGTTGATTTAGGGAAAATTATAATTGATGCTTCGGCAGAATCTTTAGATGAAGTAGTTGTAACGGCATTAGGTATTAAAAAAGAAGAGAAGTCATTAGGATATTCGGTTACTAATATAAAAGGTAAAGAATTTAATGAAGCTAAAGAAACTAACATTGTTAATTCACTTAATGGTAAAATAGCAGGAGTTCAAATTACAAATGGTTCTACTGGTGTTGGTTCCACTTCAAGAATTATAATTAGAGGTGAGGCATCTTTAACTTCTGGTAATAACCAACCTTTATTTGTTGTTGATGGTATTCCTATTGACAATAATACTACTTTAAATGGTGGTGAAAATACAGGAGGAAGTAGCGGTATGCAAGAAATAGATTATGGGAATGGAGCTGCAGATATTAATCCTGATGACATAGAAAGTATTAGTGTGTTAAAAGGAGCTAATGCAGCAGCTTTGTATGGTTCAAGAGGAGCTAATGGAGTTATTTTGATTACTACTAAATCAGGAAGTAGAAACGGAAAAAAAGTAACAGTTTCTTTAAACATAGGAACAACATTTGAATCTGTCTTAAGATTACCAAAGTATCAAAACAAGTACGGTCAAGGTTGGGCAGGAGATTTTGAATATGTTGATGGATTGAATAATAGCTTAGGTTCTAATGACCAAGAAGATGTGTCTTGGGGACCAGTTGCAAACGGACAAATGATAACACAATTTGATAGTCCTGCGGCAAACGGATTAAGAGCAGGAGATATTTTTGCAAGAGGTTGGGTTAGAAATGCTGATGGTAGTATTAGTGATCCGTCAGTTGTTCCAAATGATTTAACAGCAACTCCTTTTAATACTTATGAAAATAACGTAAAAGATTTCTTTAAAGTTGGAAACACAAGTACAATCAATGCTTCAGTTGGACTTAATAATGAAAATAGTAATTTTTTATTTAGTGCAGGTTCAATGAAAAACAAAGGAATTATTCCTAATACAGATTTAAAGAGAAATTCTTTTCGCTTGAATGGAAGTGTAGATATTACAGAAAAACTAAAATTGTCTTCAGGTATTAATTATATCAATTCTAATAGTGGAAATAGATCAAGTTCAGGATATGGTTCTGAAAACGCAATGTATATGTTTACTTGGTACGGAAGAACTGTAAATACCGAATCTCTTAAAGAGTATTGGCAAAGAGGCTACAAAGGTTTAGAACAATTTAATTATAATTACGCTTGGCATGATAACCCGTATTTTATGTTAAATGAAAACACAAATGCTTTTGATAAAAATAGAGTTTTAGGAAACATTAAATTAGCATATAGTATTACCGATGATTTACAGCTAAAATTCAAATCAGGTATGGATTATTATATTGATGATAGACAATCTAAAAGAGCTTTTAGTACACAGCGTTTTTTACAAGGTGGTTATAGAGAAGACCAAGTAAAATTTAAAGAAATTAATACCGATGTTTTATTATCATATAATAAAGAAATAAAAAAATGGAATGTAGGAGTTAATCTTGGAGGAAATAAAATGCACCAAGAAAGAAGTTTCTTATCAAATA
>JALSLZ010000002.1 GCA_026988075.1 Flavobacteriaceae bacterium | reverse complement strand
TTAACATGCAACAATATTTAGATTTAATAAAACACGTTCAAGAAAACGGAATTATTAAAGGTGATAGAACAGGAACTGGTACAAAAAGTGTTTTTGGGTATCAAATGCGCTTTGATTTATTAAAAGGTTTCCCAATGTTAACCACAAAAAAATTGCATTTAAAATCCATTATACACGAATTGTTATGGTTTTTAAAAGGCGATACCAACATAAAATATTTAAAAGATAATGGTGTAAAAATTTGGAATGCTTGGGCAGATGATAACGGAAATTTAGGGCCAGTTTATGGACATCAATGGCGTAATTGGAATAGCGAAGAAATAGACCAAATTACCGAGGTTATTGACACCATTAAAAACAATCCAAATTCACGTAGAATGATGGTTTCGGCATGGAACCCAAGTGTAATGCCAGACACTTCCGTTTCGTTTTCAGAAAACGTTGCCAATAATAAAGCCGCATTGCCACCTTGCCATGCGTTTTTTCAGTTTTATGTTGCTAATGGTAAACTATCATGTCAACTCTATCAACGAAGTGCAGATGTTTTTTTAGGCGTTCCTTTTAATATTGCATCGTATGCTTTATTGGTTTTAATGATTGCTCAAGTGTGTGATTTAGAACCAGGAGATTTTATACATACTTTTGGTGATGCTCATATTTACAATGATCATAGCGAACAAATAGCATTGCAATTATCTCGTGAAATAAAAGAATTACCACAAATAAAATTAAATCCCAATATTAAAAATATTTTTGATTTTAAATACGAGGATTTTGAATTGGTAGGCTATAATCCTCATCCATTAATCAAAGGAAAAGTTTCGGTATAATTATTGTTTGTTTTTAAAGTGTGACTTTACTCCATGTAAATTTTCATAGAACAAAACAAACCTCACAAGTAAACAATTAAGCATTGAAAACAACAATAATAGCAGCAATAGCAAATGATAATGCATTAGGTAAAGATAATCAATTAATTTGGCATTTGTCGGCAGATTTAAAACGGTTTAAAAAACTCACAACTGGTCATCATATTATTATGGGTAGAAAGACTTTTGAGTCTATTGGTAAACCTTTACCAAACCGAACAACCATAATTATTACAAGAAACAAAAGTTATAAACAAAAAGGTTGTTTAATTGCTAACTCCTTAGAAAGCGCTTTAGCAATGGTAAAAAATGACGATTCTCCATTTATTATTGGCGGAGCACAAATTTACAAAGAAGCAATAAAAATCGCTGATAAATTAGATATAACCTTTGTACATCATAGCTTTGAAGCAGATGTTTTTTTTCCTGTAATAGATAAAAAAATATGGAAAGAAACTTCACGAGAATCTTTTGATATGGATCAAAAAAATAAATTTAATTATAGCTTTGTTACATTTGAAAAAAAGTAATTGTTTTCTATAACACTTAAAATTTTGATTGTAAATTTGGATAAAACTTAGGTTAACCATCTGATTGTTTACTAAAATGAGATGGAATCATTATTTTTTATAGCACGATTACTTTTAATGCTTATATTTGCAACATGTTTTTATTTATAAGTGGTGCCGAAATATTTGTTGTTATTGCTATTGCAGTAATGCTTTTTGGTGCAGATAAAATACCTGAAATAGCTCAAAAACTGGGTAAAGGCATGCGACAGGTAAAAGATGCAACAAACGATATTAAGCAAGAAATTAGTAAAACGGCTAAAAAAACTGGTATTGACACAACCATTATTTCGGATATTAATGATGGTGTTAATAAAGCAAAAACAACTATTGAAAAGAATTTTGAAGATATTACAGGTCCAATAAAAAGAAAAATGTAATGATGCCTTTAATGATTAATCGTACGCCATTTTCTGATGGTGTTGTAGCTTTTGATAAAGAACTATTTACCTATTTAAATGGTTTTGGTAATGAAAAATGGGATTGGTTTTGGTTATTAGTAACCGAACAAAAAAATTGGTTGCCGTTATTTTTATTATTATTTTATTTACTTTATAAATATTTTGGTTTTAAAAAAGGCTTAGTGTTAATTGTACTAATAGCTTTATTTATTACCTTTTCAGATCAATTGGTAAACTTAATTAAGCATTATTATATGCGTTTAAGACCTTGTAGCGACCCAGATTTGGAATTATCTATACGAGCTGTTTTGCAAAGAAGCAGTTACAGTTTTGTTTCTGGTCATGCTACAACCTCATTTGCAATGAGTACATTTTTTATTTTACTATTAAAAAATAATTTTAAGTACATCCGTTTTTTGTTAATATGGCCAATATTATTTGCTTATAGTAGGGTTTATTTAGGTGTGCATTTTCCGTTAGATATCTTTACAGGAATGTATATCGGTATTATTGAAGGTTTTTTATTTTACAATTTAACCAAGCTAATATTTAACACAAAATGGATTGCTAAAATCACTCAATAAATTAACACGAAAACTTAAAAACAACGTTTATAAAACAAAACCGTACGATTATATATTGAAAGGTTTTTTAATCACATTTATTTTATACATTTACAGTACAATTTTTTACTTTAAGATAGATTTGAGGGAATTTATCAAAAAATTACCCATTAAATTTGTATAAATTTAATGGGTTCTTCTTTTTTATAGCTGGCATTATTCACTAAGCAATAGTGCAATATCTTCTTTTAACCATTCAATCTGTTCATTGTCTAAGCCATCATAAAATTTTATTGGGTTTTCATTCTCGCCATTTTTAATTACACGTGATCTAATAAACCCATTCTTATCAATTAACGCAAATAAGCCAGAATGCTCAAAACCACCTTCAGCTACTTCGTTTTCGCCAGCATAAAGTTTAAAGCCTTGATTTGACAATTTATATATAGCTTCTAATTCACCTGTTAAAAAATGCCAATTTTTCATAGTTGCACCTTTTTCAAGTGCATATTTTTTTAACTGTTCTGGTGTATCTCTTTTTGGATCAATACTAAAAGAAACAATACCAAAGTTTTCATTTTTAGCAAAAATATTTTGAATTTTGACCATATTTTTATTCATTTTTGGACAAATTGTTGGGCAACTTGTAAAGAAAAACTCAACTAAAAACACTTTGTTTTTATAAAAGCTATTATCAATAATTCTATTGTCTTGATTAGTGAATTCAAAATCAGGAATGTGCTCAAACTTCATTAAGCTCGCAGCGCCAATTTTACTTGAAAGTATTTCAATATCACCTTTTGTTTTAATGGTATTATTATTTTTAACAGCATCTACAATTTTAGGTATGGCATAAATGCCAAAAATTAAAACGATAAATGCAATACCGATATATGATTTGTTTTTCATGAAAATATTATTTAGTTTTATATGGGTTTTTAAAGACTTTTTTCTTCTTATTTTTCTTAAGTGCTAAACGATATTCTGCCAATAAAATCTTTACATCATCAATCATTTTTTGATGAATTTGAGAAACAGTTTCGGCATTGTATCCATAAAGCATTCCATTTTTAAAATCTTTATCTTGATTTCTTCCACGTAGCGAAACGGTTTTATCAATAATAAATGCTTGTGGCATATAACTATTTTTATCTAATTTTAAATCTGTTCCAAAGCTCTTAAACAGTAGGTCTATTTTGTCTTTTGATGTGTGAATAAAATGCCAATTTTTTATATCGGTATTAAATGAAAGGTCTTTTTTTAGCTCATCTACTTTTTGTTCTGTGCCGTTTGGTAGCACAACTATAAACTGAAATTTTTTAAAGCCATTAAAATGCTTGTAAATTTTTTCATTAAGATTGAGCGCATTGGTTTTGTGTTGTAATAGGTTTTTACCAAAAAAACAAACTATCGTAATATGATCTTTAAAACTTACATTTTGGTTGGGTTCTAATGTTTTTACATCGATAATATTGTTTTTTAAGATAGGTAAACGTCTAAAATCATTCTTACCTGTTAATATTAATAAATAAAAAATTAAAGGACCAATGAGTAGCGAAACAAGTACCCAGAATTTTTTAATATTTTCATTTTTCATCTTAAATATTATTGATTATAATTAGTAATTAATAAAAAATGTCTGAAAATATAAATTTTCAGACATTGAATTTTTTCATGTGTAAACAGTTTTAATAAAATCGAGTAATCGATTTATAAACTCCTGTAAAAGTTTCTCCAACTGCTCCGCCTTCAGTTAATAAAAAGAAAGATAAATAAGAGATAAAAAATACTAAAGTCCAAACGATAGATCTTCTAAGCCATTTTTTTTCATCGCTTAAATGCATAAAAAACCATGCAATAAAATAACCTTTTACTAAAGTTAATATTAAAAACATCCAGTTTAATGGGCTTGTACCTAATACTTTTGATAAGTGTAATGCATCTGGTTTATAAATACCTAATACCACTTCGAATAATGTAATTACAGAAAGTATTCCGAATACTTTCCAAATTAATGCTTTATGTGAATTTGCTCCTGACATAATTTATTGTTTTAAAATTAAAATAAGTAGAAAAAAGTGAATACAAATATCCAAACTAAATCTACAAAGTGCCAATATAAACCTGATTTTTCAACCATTTCATAATGACCTCTTCTTTCATACGTACCAACTAATACGTTAAATAGTATGATAATATTGATTAGAATTCCTGTAAAAACGTGAAACCCATGAAAACCTGTAATAAAGAAAAAGAAATCACCAAATAATGTCATTCCGTATTCATTAACTTTAAGGTTTGCGCCATAAACTACTTGTTTGGCATTTTGTAATAATTGTTGCGATGCTGCTCTACTTAATATTACTTTTGTTTTTGTAGCAAGGTCAATTTCTTGTGTGCGTATTGAGATGTTTTTGTTATGATTAAAACCATCAATAACTTGCTGCAAATTTACTTTTGGCAATTCAGCTTCTTTTTTATTCCAAATACCATTTGCTTTGGTATGTTGAATTCTATCAGAATGATTTTCTCCTACAAAACTGGTCAATGCAATTTGATGACCACTTTCGTCTACAAATTGAGCTATTGAACCATCTTGTAATTGAATAGCACCTTTATCACCACCGATAAAATTTTTCCATTCCCATGCTTGAGAACCTAAAAATATCATACCTCCAATAATAGTAAGTACCATGTAAAAAGCTACTTTTTTCTTTTTCATATGATGACCAGCATCTACTGCTAAAACCATAGTTACTGATGAAAAAATCAAAACAAAGGTCATAAATGCCACATAAATCATTGGCATTGGCGTGTGTGTAAATGGAACGTGAGTAAAAACTTCATCCGCAATTGGCCATGAATCTAAAAAACGGTAACGCATTAAACCATAAGCGCCTAAAAAACCTGCAAAAGTTAATGCATCAGAAATTAAGAAAAACCACATCATCATTTTCCCATAACTTGAATTAAAAGGGCGATCTCCACCGCCATTCCAAG
>JALSLZ010000001.1 GCA_026988075.1 Flavobacteriaceae bacterium | reverse complement strand
CCAACCTATATTACCTTTATTGCCTATTGGGTTATTGGTTTTCCGATAAGTTATTATTTAGGGTTAAAAACGGAGTTAGAAACTTTTGGTATTTGGATTGGATTATTAATTAGTTTAACTTTATCGGCTCTTATGCTGTTTCTTAGATTTCAATATTTGTCAAGAAAGTTGATAAATACTAAGCTCTCTTTAAAGAAATAAGTAATTATTAATTAATCTTAAAATTAAGTGACTAACTTATACAAACAATCTTTAACCAACACATTAATACTTTTTATTGGTTTTGCCATTGGCGGAATTAATGTGTTGTTTTTGTATACGCACTTTTTAGATTCAGAATATTACGGTTTAATTACTTTTTTGCTTTCTACGGCAACCATATTTTTGCCTTTTTTAATTTTCGGAATGCACAATACTGTTATTAAATTTTTCTCTTCGTATAAGAAAAAACAAGAGGTAGATGTGTTTTTAACAACTACTTTATTTTTGCCCTTATTGGTTATAATTCCGTTGTCAATTATCGGTATTTATTTTTATGAGCAAATTTCAAGTTGGCTATCTAATAAAAATTCAATTATTAAAAATTACACCTTTTTAATTTTATTAATTGCCGTTTTTATGGGGTATTTTGAGCTGTTTTATGCTTGGAGTAAAGTACAGCTGCAAACAGTTTTTGGTAATTTTGTTAAAGAAGTTTTTGCTCGATTTTGCACCACAATTTTATTAGTAATGGTTTATTTTAAAATGATTACCAACAATCAATTTATTTATGCTGTAGTCATTGTTTATGGAGTTAGAGTGTTAATAATGTTGTTCTATGCACTTTATTTATACAAACCAAAGTTAATTTTTAAAATTCCAAGAGATTTAAAAAAAATTATAAATTATTCATTTTATATCATTTTGGCAGGATCGGCAGGATTTATTTTGTTAGAAATTGACAAGTTTATGATACCTAAAATTCAAGAAGGCATTTCAAAGGTTGCTTATTATTCTGTTGGTATTTATATTGCATCAGTTGTTGGTATTCCAGCACGAGCAATGCAGCAAATAGCAACACCAATTACAGCAAAAGCAATTAATAATAATGACTTTAAGGAAGTTGAAAAATTATATAAAAATAGCTCAATTAATCAATTATTTGTTGGCGGATTGTTGTTTTTATTGATTAATTTAAATGTAGAAGATCTGTATGCAATAATCAATATACCCGAATATTCAAATGGTGTTTTTATTGTATTGCTTATTTCAATAGCAAAGCTATTTGAATTGGCAATGAGTACAAATATTGCCATTTTATCGAATTCAAAACACTATAAAATCTATTTTTATTTATCATTAACAATGGCGCTAAGTGTTATTTTATTAAATAATTGGCTAATTAATTTATACGGAAATAATGGCGCTGCATTGGCAACATTGATTGTGGTAGTTTTTTTCTTTATGGTGCGAATTTTATACGTAAAAAGGAAACTTAAAATGCAACCATTTTCGATAAAAACATTTTTATTGTTAGCTATAATAGCAATTATGTTTGTTGCATTTTATTTTATGGAGTTAAAATTAAATCCTTTTGTAAATATAATTATAAGATCAATAGTGATTACTATTGTTTATTTGTTGCTAAGTAAAAAGTTAAAAATTTCACAAGAATTTAATGAACTATTAAATCGATATAAAACTTAATGTATATTTGGTTACCTCAAAAGTAAAAAATTATGTCAAATACAGAAATACACACAACGTTTAAATTAAACGGAATAAGCTTTAATTCAATTAAAGAATTATTAGCTTATACAGAATTAGAATTACCAGATGCTTTTGAATTTTTTTCAGAATGGTTTAGTTCTAAAAAATATTTAACAGTGCACACTTCAGGTTCAACAGGCAAACCTAAAGCTATTAGATTGTTAAAAGAACACATGATAAATAGCGCTTTAACAACTTCGAGATATTTTGAATTGGATGAAGAGCGAATTTCTGCCTTACTTTGTATGTCGCCTAAATATATTGCTGGCAAAATGATGTTAGTTCGTGCGGTTATTTCTGGTTGGGAATTAGACGTGGTCGAACCAGCATTAAATCCCTTAAAGCAAAGAAAAATGTACGACTTTACCGCAATGGTGCCTTTGCAAGTATATCATTCTTTAGAAGATTTACATAAAGTAAAAACCTTAATTGTTGGCGGCGGAGCTGTTTCTAATTCACTACAAAAAAAATTAATAACGGCAAGACCAAGAATATACTCAACGTATGGCATGACAGAAACCGTTACACATATAGCTGTAAAAAAAATAAATTGGTTAACAGGTATTACGAATTACTATGAGGTTTTACCAGGTATAACAGTTGAAAAAGACGAAAGAGATTGTTTGGTAATTAATGCGCCAAATATTTCTAAAAAACAAATTATAACCAACGATATTGTTAATGTTATTGATGATACTCATTTTTGTTGGGAAGGTAGATTTGATAACATTATTAATTCTGGAGGTGTAAAGATAATTCCTGAAAAGTTAGAAGAAAAATTAGATAAAAACATAGATCAGCGTTTTTTTATAAGTGCTGTTCAAGACGATGCTTTGGGGCAAAAAGTGGTTTTAATTATTGAAGGAAAAAAAACAAGCGCTATTGATTTTATTGGAATTCACAAATACGAAGTGCCTAAAGAAATTTACTATTTAGACAAATTTGAAGAAACTAAAACAGGTAAAATAAACCGCAAAAAAACCTTTGCTAAATTGTTAACAGTCATAACAAAAAAACAAAAATAATTTATAGCGTATTTTTACACTTGTAATTGTATAATTTCAAATTATAAATATTACAGCTATGCATTCTATCAATTAAATCCTAATTGGTAATTAGTGCCTTTTTTAAAATACTAACAGGATGCTGAGTTTCTCTATTTGTACCATCTAATATTTGATGCCTACAACTTGTTCCTGCAACGGCTATTTCAATATCTTTATGTGTATTTCTTATTTTAGGAAAAACACTGTTTTCGCCAATTTTCATACTTATATCGTAATGTTCTTTTTCATAACCAAACGAACCTGCCATTCCGCAACAACCTGTATTTAATAAAGTTACATTGTAATTTTGAGGTATACTAAGCATGGTAAATGTTGCTTGAGATGTTGACAATGATTTTTGATGACAATGCGTATGAATTTTAATATTTTTACTCACTTTAGTGAATTGATTTGAGCTGATAGTCCCTTTTTTAAATTCATTTGAAATGAATTCTTCAATAGTAAAAGTGTTTTTTGCTATTTTTTTTGCTGCTTCAATGTCATCGGCTAAACGCAGGTATTCATCTCTAAAAGTTAATATGGCAGAAGGTTCAATGCCTACTAACGGAATAGTATTGGTAATTAATTTGTTGTACAAATTAACATTTTTGTTAGCTAACTCTTTCGCTTTGTTTAAAAAACCTTTAGAAATATGAGCTCTTCCACTTTCGTAATTTTTTGCGATTAACACTTTGTAGCCTAATAAATTTAGTAGTTCGTAGGTATCTATGCCTATTTGTGTGTCGTAAATATTGGTAAATTCATCTATATAAAGATAAATTTCATTTTTAAATTCTTGCTTTTTTGTTTTGATGCTATTTTTGTTTTTTAGTAAAGCTAAAAAACTTTTTGTAGCAATTAACGGAATTCTCCTTTCGGTAGCAATGCCTAAAATTTGTTTTACCATTTTTAAGTTTAAAATATAATTTGCTAATGTAGGCGTAAAACGCGCTAATTTTACATATTTATTATTGTTCGCAAAAAGTTTTGTTCTAAAACTGGGTTTATTGTTTTTATAGTACTGATGTTGAAATTCGGCTTTAAGCGAAGCTACATCAACATTACTTGGGCATTCGCTTGCGCATGCTTTACAGCTTAAACATAGGTCAAAGACATTTTTTAGTTCGTTGTAATCAAATTTATTTATTTTATCTGAACTTGTAAGAAATTCTCGTAATGCATTTGCTCTTGCTCTTGTGGTGTCTTTTTCATTTTTTGTAGCTCTGTAACTTGGGCACATAACTCCACCAGCGCTATCGAGTTTTCTGCAATCGCCCGAACCATTACATTTTTCTGCCATGCGAAGAATACCTTTGTTATCGTCAAAATTTTGTATGGTTTTTATTTTTGGTTCAATTCTATTGATTTGATACCTAAGAGATTCATCCATTTTAAATGAATCAATTATTTTGCCTTTATTGAATACTTTGTTTGGGTCAAAACTTGTTTTTATTCGTTTTAATAGCTCGTAATTTTTATTACCAATTAGCATGGGTATAAATTCTGCTCTAACAATGCCATCGCCATGTTCGCCACTAAACGAGCCTTTGTATTTTTTGACCAATTTAGCAACATTACTGGTTATTTCTCTAAATAATTTTACATCATCATCTTTTTTTAGGTTTAAAATTGGTCGTAAATGGATTTCTCCAGCGCCAGCATGTGCATAATAAATTGCGTCTTGCCTGTAATCGCTCATCATTTTAGTAAAATCGGCAATGTAATTTGGTAAGTCTTCTAAAGTAACGGCAGTATCTTCAATACAAGCAACTGCTTTTCGATCACCAATAATATTGCCTAATAAACCAAGACCAGCTTTACGTAAATTAATGACTTTTTCTATATCATTATTAACTACTTTTACATGAGCATAGCCAAAATTATTTTTTGTCAAATCGCTTATAAGGTCATTAGCAGCTGTATTTACTTGCTCGTTAGAGTTTGCTCTGACTTCTAACATTAAAATTGCTTTGGGATTGCCTTGAATAAAAAAACGATTTTTTAATTGTTCTCTATTGTCTTTTGTTCTATCTAAAATGGCTTTATCCATTAATTCACACATAAATAAATTATGCTTCATGGCAATTTGCACTGCTTTTAAACTTTCTTCAATACTATTGTAATGCGAAGCAATTAAAATGGCATTTTTTGGAGGTAAATTATCTAACTGTAAAGTAATTTCGGTAGTAAAGGCAAGTGTTCCTTCGCTTCCACAAAGTAATTCTGAAATGTTTATGCTGTTGTTTTTTCCTCCAAAGAGCTTAAAATCTAATAAGCTATCTACAGCATAACCCGTATTTCTACGATGAATTTCCTTTTTAGGATATTCATTTATAATCTCTTGTTGATTTTTGGTGTTTGCTAATTCTTTAAAAATGGATTTGTAAATTTTATTTTCTAATTTATTTCCATTTAGTTTTTGTTTAAAATCTTCTGTGTTTAATGTGGTAAAAGTTGCTTCTGAAGTATCGCTAAGAATCGTTTTTAAAGTGAGTATTTTATCGCGAGTAACACCATATTGAATTGATGTTGTGCCTGATGAATTATTGCCAACCATACCGCCAATCATACATCGGTTTGAGGTAGATGTGTTTGGACTAAAAAATAAGCCGTGTGGTTTAAGAAACAAATTAAGTTCATCTCTAATAACTCCAGGTTGTAGTGTTACTGTTTTTTTTTCTTTATTGAAATGAATTATTTTAGTAAAATGTTTTGAAATATCAACTACAATTCCGCTTCCAACACATTGACCGGCAAGAGATGTTCCTGCGGCTCTTGGAATGAGTGTGATTTTGTTTTCTGTGGCAAAGCGAATGAGTAATTTTAAATCTTCCTTGTTTTTTGGATACGCAACTGCTAAAGGAATTTTTCTGTAAACTGATGCATCTGTGGCATAAATAGATTTATGTAAATTGTCATAGAACAATTCGCCTTTTAAATGAGTCTTTAATTTGTTTAATTTTGTAAGGATAATAACTGTTTTAAGTGTCTATTTTTTTATGATTTTTACTAAAAGTATAAAGACCAAATCTAACGATTAATATGAAAGTTAGTAGTTGAACTTTTTCTTATCTAATAAAGTACCATTTTCATCATAAGCTTTCCATGTTTTGTATTGCTTTCCGTTTTTAAAACGACCTTTTAATTTTACTTTGCCATTTTTATGGTATTCTTTATATCTTCCGTTTGGAACGCCATTTTCAATAGCAACCTTTAACTTAATTGCACCGTTTTTGTAATTACTAATGTATTCGGATGCATCTAAATCACTTGGGTTAATTTTTAGAACGTTAAACAAATCTGTTTTGTTAATTACTAAAATATTCTCCGTATTTTGACTGTTTAAATTAGTGGTATTTGCTAATTTTGGACCTTCTAATTTGTCTTTAAATTGTTCTTTACTTTTTACGACATCAACATCTTGGTAGCTTACAATAAGTTTGCTCTCAAACATGTTAATATATGGTGTTAGCTGAAACCCAATTTGAGGAAAACAGATAATAAAGTCTTTGTTGTCTATCAATTGCTTTTTTGTTTTTTTATCGGCTAATGAATAAATATTTTTATATAAAAGAGGTGTGTTTATGTAAGCAAAAACACTTGATTTACTGTCAAAATAATTTTGAAAATCTTGAAAATCTTCCGATTTGCTTAATGTTTCTTTTCCAACATAGTCATCTATAATATTTTTTAAAGTATTAGGATGATTACTAAAGACAATATAATCATCAATAATCGTAAAATATGGTTTGTCAATTTCGTTAAAAAGATTACCAAGTATTACTTTAAAAAAACCTTTAATCGACATGAATTGAATGCTGTATTTTTTATATTCAATAGCTTTAAATTTTACAGGCGTTTTCTTTTTTATACGTTTTAATATGTATGCAAGATTTTCTTCGGCGTTGCTTTTACTTTTTATTTTAAATACAAGTGCCATTTCATTTTTTACATTTTTATTAACCGATTGCATTTGTATAAGTGCTATTTCATTATCAAGCCACGAAATAAAATTTTCTTTAATGTCAATATCTAAATAGTTTTCGATTTTGTCTAAGTTATCTTGGTAGTTTTTAAAGTCCGCTTTATTTTTACTTTGTAACTCTTCAAAATTTTTATAAAACTCATTAAAACTTTCAAAAGCAAAGCTCAAATAAAAAGCAGTTCGTTTAGGCGCAATTTTACTAAGTGTATGTTTGCTATAACCTGATTTTTGTAGTGCTTGTAAATATATATTAGCGTTGTTTAATGTGTTTGTATAACCATCGGCAACAATTACGTTATTTGATTTTAAATCGAAATGAAAGCCAGAATAATTAAATGTTTTATTAATGTCTTTAACTAAACTATCCGAATCATCAAAAAAACAATTTAAATAATTATTCATGTGCTTGTATTGCACATACAATCGGAACATGTTGTCAAAACCAACTTTTTTATTGATGTCTATAAATTCTAAATCTCTACCAATAACCGGCTCATTAAATTGATCGATAGCGTGTTCTACTAATAAATGAGTGTACGAGGCAATTAATTGATTTTCTATGAACGATATGTATAAAGTTTCTCTACTTTGTTTATCGTAAAATTCTAATATTTCATGCTTGTGATATTTGCGTTTGTTAAGCTTAAAGGAATCACTAACAAAAGAAGATAAATGAGATTTTAACAAGTTTAGTTTGGCTATTTTTTGTAAATCGGCAATAAATAACAAATCATAATCCTTTTGTTTAGTTACATGTATCGAAATAAACATTGATCGATTACCTATAAAGTCGATTAATTTTTTTTGTTTGGTAAAGATATTATCAAAGCCGTTTAAACTGGTTGTCAACTCATTAAAATAATTGTTTTTTTGTAAGTGTTTCCAAATATCACTTTGGCTAATAGCAGACCAATTGTCAATTGGTTTTTGAGTTTCTATTATTAAAACAGCATCTTTAGGCACTAAATAAATTCCGTTAACATTATTAGTAGGTGCTAAAAAAAACACATACGCTTGGTAAATTAAAAAGCCAATAATAAGTAACAAACTTGTTTTAAATACTTTTTTTTTCATTTTGTAATGGATTTGTCTTTTTAATAGAAAATTAAGAATTAGTTTCAAAAATAGATATAATTTAGCAATTTATAATAAAGTGGCATTATTTTTGTTTTTTTTAATAGTATAAAATGATTAGATTTTTTATTTATTGGAGTTTTTTATTCCTGTCAATTGTAATGATTGCGCAAAAAGATACTATTGTAAATAACAACTTTGATTCCAGTAAAGGTTTTAAAATTGACGCTAAATTGATTGATGCAAACCTTGAATTTGATGTAGATAATAAAAGTAAAGATATTTCATACTTGTTTTATTCAAAAAAGAAACCATTAAATCTTAGTTATAAAATTGATGCAAAAAAATACTTAAATCCAAACGCTCCAAAAAGAAATTTTATGTTTGGTGTAAAACCATTAGATAGCGATGTTTTGGTTGTAAAGTATTTTGACGGTAAAAACAACTCTAATAAGTCATTTAAAACAACTCAAAATTTAGGTACAATTCAGAGTAATACGGAGTTTGTAAGAATAGAGTATAAAGATTTTGGTTTAGTTGATGGCGATAGAGTGCAAGTGTTTTTGAATGAAAGAGAAGTGAACGCTAACGTTGCTTTAAACGGATTGTATTACACGTTACACATTAAATTAGAAAAAAAAGGATATAATAAAATTGATATTAAAGCTATAAACCAAGGCTATGTAGGTCCAAATACAGCAGAATTTATTGTTTATGACGATAAAGGAAATGTAATTGCTCACGAGGCGTGGAATTTAAAAACGGATGAAATTGCCACTTTGGGAATTATTAAATTTTAGTAAATTTACAGCATATAAACAACAACAACAACAACTATGAAAAAGTTTTTTTTAATTGTAGCAATAATAAGTTCGGTTATGGCTTATTCTCAAAAAGGATATACTGTAATTATCGATGGTAAAGAAGTATTTGTAAAAGATGATGGTGTACAAAGTAATATAAAGCCTACTGTTGCTGCGCCAAATATTAGTGGTGTGCAATCTGGCGTACACATAGTTAAGGCTAAAGAAAGTCTGTATTCTATAGCGAGATTGTATAATTTAACAGTAGATCAGCTTTGTAAAATGAATAATTTGAATAAGAATTCAAAGTTAAAAATTTCACAATCGCTAAAAATTGTAAGTTTTTCAAAATTTAATACAGGTTTTACAAATGCGTCTTTTCATATTGTAAAGAAAGAAGATACTTTGTATAATATTTCTAAGCGTTATAATTTATCGGTAAGCGAATTGAAAGTATTAAATAATTTAACGTCTAATATTATTTCAATTAATCAAAGATTACGAATTAATTAAAAATACGAATAACATATTGCTAAATAGTGAATTGAATTTCTTTCAAAAAGTACATGTTGTTGCTCGGAATATTCCGTACGGAAAAGTAACTTCTTATGGAGCAATTGCTAAATATTTAGGTGCTGCAAGATCTGCCAGAATGGTTGGTTGGGCTATGAATAAAACAAATGGAGACGAAACAATTCCTGCTCATAGAGTTGTTAATGGTAAAGGATTATTAACGGGTAAAATTCATTTTCAAGGAACAAATTTAATGCAGCAATTATTAGAAAGCGAAGGTGTTGTTATTGAAAATAATAAGGTAGTAGATTTTGAAACTGTTTTTTGGATTCCGAAATTGTAATTTAATTTCAAAATTAAAATAATTTTATTGATTTTTTTGCTCAGGTGTTAAGCCTATTGCATCATGATAATCAGCTGTAATTTCGGTGTTAGTTGTTGTTATTTTTTTAACAAAAGGAATTTTAATTTCTAATTCTTGTCTTGTAATAACTTCAAAATTATAATGATTGTTTTTATATTTAAAAGCATCATTGCCTTTTATTTTTTTTCTTTCGGAAACAAAATCAACGTGGTTTTTTAAACGGTTTGTTATATAATCATTAATAAAAGGTTCTTGATTTGTTATATTTGAAAAAATTAAATCTTTAAATTTTTTATCAATATCGTAACCAATACTATTTCTTTTTGATGCTATTGCGGCTAAAGTTGTTATGCCAGTACCTAAAAACGGATCAAGAACTACGTCATTTTGTGCAGAAAACATATTTATTAGCCTGTATGGAATCTCAAATGGATATGCAGCACTACGATCTCTTGATTTTTTATTTTTTATTTTTTGTGTAGTGCCTTTAATGTTCCATAAGTCTGAAAACCAAAGGTTTCTTTCTTCCCAAAAATAAGAACTGTTTTGTCTGTTTTCTTTTTCGTTATTTGTTTTAAACGCTCTTTTTTCTCCTTTTCTAAAAATTAAGATAAACTCATGTTCTAAAGTAACATAAGCTCCAGGAGGCAACATGCCAGAACCCATAAATTTATTTGGTGCATTGGTTTGTTTGCGCCAAATAATATTTGGTAAATTTTGAAACCCTGTATTTATAAAACCTTCAATAATTCTTGCGTGATTAGAAAATAATCTAAAATTTTTATTTAGCGTTCTTGTTGCATCTCCAATATTAATACATGCAAGACCACCTTTTTTTAGTACTCTAAAACTTTCTTGCCAAACTTTGTCTAATTCTTGATGCATTAATTCAAACGATGCCTCAAATTGAGCTTTGTCAAATGCTTCTTTAATGGCATTATTTTGTTTAAATAGTATTTCATCCCACATTTCAATCATTGGGTATGGCGGCGAAGTAACAATTAAATCAACTGAGTTGTCAGCTATTTTATTCATTTTTTGTGCTTCACCGAAAAAGACATTATGCTTAGTCATTAATTTGAATTAGATTGTTTTGTTTATATATTATGCTAAGCTTAAAATAATATAAATTTAACTTTTATTGAATTTTTTCTTAGAATACGTAAAAAGACGTTTTGTTTTAATTTGTTCGGCAATACCTTCTGGAAGCATTTCTTCCCAACCATCAATTCCGTTAGTAATCATTTTTAATACGGCTCTTGAGTAGATGTTTGAATAATTAGGATCAAAATTTTTGATGTCGATAATTTTACCATTATGTTTAAAGAATTTGTATAATTCTTTCATTCTTGGATGTACTTTTAAGTCTTCACTTGTAATAAATTCGTTGGTGTCTTTGTCTTTTAATGGGTATAAATAAATTTTTAAATCCTTAAAAAAAAGTTTACCAAAAGCTTCTAAAATTCCACCACTTAAATCACGGTAATATTTTTCATCAAATATTTGAATTAAATTGTAAACACCCATAACCATTCCCATTCGTTTTTTAGTAAATTGAGATAAGTATTCTACTAATTTAAAGTACTCTTGAAAATTGGTTATCATTACATTGTGACCTTGAGAACAAAGTAATTCTGCTCTATCTAAAAAATCACGTTCATTAATTTCTCCTTTTGCGCTACGTAAATTTGATAAAGTAATTTCGAATAAAATTTTTGTATTTTCTTTGGTTACTTTTTTATCATTACAAAATAGTTCTTTCGATTTTTCGTACATGTCTAAATTCACTTTGGTAACAGGTCTAAAGCTACCTCGAAGTGTTAATATGTTTTTTTTGTATAATTGCTGTGCAGGTAATAAATTATTTCCGTCAGGTCCAAACATTACCGCATCTGTAAATCCGTTTTTAACTAAATACAAACTCATTAGCCTATTATCAACATACATAAACCTTGGTCCAGAAAAGTTAATCATATCCAATTCAATTTGATCCAAATCGATATTGTCGTATAGTGATTCTAATAACTGTTTTGGATTATCATTAAGGTAAAAAGCACCATAAATTAAATTTACGCCTAATTTACCGAGTGTTTCTTGTTGTAGTCTTGCATCGGTTTCTTTAAAACGAATGTGTAAAATAATTTCATTAAAATCTTCTAAAGGGTCTAATTGAAACTTAATACCAACCCAACCATGACCTTTAAATTTTTTAGAAAAATTTATTGTAGCAACAGTATCTGCAAAGGCAAAAAATATTTTTTGAGGATGTTTTTCTCTACTTAATCTATCTTCGATTAAATCAACTTCGTGAGTAATCATTTTTTTAAGTCGAGCTTCGGTTACATATCTACCATCTTCTTCAATACCGTAAATGGCGTCAGAAAAATCTTTGTCATAAGCACTCATTGCTTTTGCAATTGTACCTGATGCGCCTCCAGCTCTAAAAAAATTACGAACAGTTTCTTGTCCTGCACCAATTTCAGCAAAAGTTCCGTAAATATTTGTGTTTAAATTTATACGTAGTGCTTTTCTTTTTATTGTTGGAATTTGTTTTAATTCAACATCACCTTGAAGACTGATAGCCATTATTTATTATTTTATGAGTTCGTTACAAAGATAATATTTTGTTTTCTATTTTAAATAAATTTAAAGTAATTTTGTTGGACTATTTTTATTTATAATTAATACAAATAATTTAATGAAATTAATTTTTTTAGGTACTGGAACTTCTAAAGGAATACCTGTTATTGGAAGTACTCATGAGGTGTGTTTATCTACCGATTTAAAAGATAAGCGTCTAAGGTCTTCTGTATTGATTTCTTGGAATGATTTTAATTATGTAATTGATAGTGGTCCAGATTTTAGAATGCAAATGCTAAATGCTAAGGTAAAAAAAATAGATGGAATTATTTATACGCACGAGCATTCTGACCATACGGTTGGTTTAGATGATATTAGACCATTTACGCAACGCTATGGAGATTTGCCAATCTATGCAAACAAACGTGTTATTGATGATTTAAAACAGCGATTTGCATATATATTTAGGACAGAAAATAAGTATCCAAGCGCACCAAGTGTTGTTATTAATGAAGTTATTGATACTTCTTTTAAGTTAGGTAATTTAGATGTAATGCCAATTGCGGTTGAGCATGGTAAACTACCCATTTTAGGATATCGTTTTGATAAATTAGCATATTTAACAGATGTAAGTTTTATAAGTGATGAGGAAATTAAGAAAATAACTAAATTAGATGTTTTAGTAATAAATGCTTTGCAAATCAAAGAACATCCTACGCATTTTAATTTAGAAAAAGCACTTGATTTAATTAATAAGGTTAAACCAAAACGTGCATATATTACGCATATAAGTCATAAATTGGGCTTTCATCATATTGTAGAAAAACAACTGCCTAAAAATGTGTTTTTGGCTTACGATGGTTTGGAAGTGAATCTATAAAGATAATTTTATTGAAGTTTATCAATTATAAATGGCGGTTTTGTAAGTAAATTTACTGTTTCGGGTATTTTATCGTAAAAAAGTTGTTGTACTTTGTGTGATGTAAATAAGTAGTCTTGTGTTTTTTCAACTTCCCAAATTTGTAAGGTTTGTTTATTTAAAAATGAACCTTGTTTAAAAGTGCCTTTAGAATAGGCTTCATCAATCGAAAGCGAAACACAATACGAATCCATATTTAAACTCTTTTTTGAAATACTTTTTAATAAAGTATGTGTAAAAACATTCTCATCTTTAGCAAATATACTGTGAATTGGTCCTAAATCAATTTTTCGTATTCTTTTTGGATGTATTTTTGATAATTTTTTATCAATTAAATAAGCAATAGTGTCCATATTAATACTTCTGTCAGCTGCGATTTTTAGTACATCATAAATTTTATCTTTATAATCTTCAATATTTTTACCATCATAATTAAAATACAAGTAACAAATAAAAGGTCTGTTGTGCGAAATATCGTAGAAACTCCAACTTACTAAATATTCAGAATCGTATTGTGAGGTTTTTATTATTTTTCCTTGAACAAATTTTTTAAAAATATATCGTTTGTCAATCGTAGTATAATAAATTATTGATGCAGCTTGATGCAGTTTTACTTTACTGATTGCTTCTTTTTCTTTAAAAAGGGTTTCTAAAAATTCTTCTTTTAAATTATAAACTTCGGGTAATTTTTTTAAGTAATCATTTTTTAAAGATAAATCGTTTATTAAATAACGGAATTCTATATAATTTGGAAAACCAGATTCGGTTAAGTCGATTTTCATTTTATCTTCATCGTCAAATAAATATTTAACCCTTAATGCTTCAATAGAGTAAATTAATAATTCGCTATATTGTTTAAAAAAAACCAATTCCTGCTCGTTACAAATATCATGTTTATGTAAACTATCTACCAACTGATTAAATGCATGTTTAACTATTTTAAAATAAAAAGCATATTGCTCTTTGGTGTCTAAAACCGCATTATCTAAAGGTGTTGTTATGTAGTTTTGTAAACTCATTATTTTTTCTTTTTCTTATTGCCAAAGATATTAAATATTTCTTTTACGCCTTGGTTTATAAGTTCATCGCTTGCGTTTGAAGTTGAATCAGTTTTAATACCTGTGCTTTCTAAAATATCGTTTATTGTATTGGTTGTAGTCGAATCTATTTTTATTCCGTTGTTTTCTAAAATTTCATTTACAGCATCAGTAACTTGTTCGGTTGCTTGATTGGTAAGTTCTTGCTTTTGGTATTCAATAACTTTTACTGCTAAATGAGTTAGCGCTTGCTTAAAGTTGACTTTGACTGTTGGTTTTAAAATAGTACCGTTAATTACAGTTGACAAAGGTACAGTGATGGTATCTTTATTGATATTTGTAAGTTTCGATAGTAAATTAACAGCTTCAGTTCCTAAATATTTTGCTGGAATATCCATTTTTAGGCTGTATTTTAAACTTTGATCAAAACCATGTGATCCAGATATTTTCATAGTCATATCTTTATATTTTAAATCGAACGGTTTAACAGTAACTGTTCCGTTATTAAAAGATAAAGCTGCTTTTAACTTACTAAAGTCAATTTTGTTAAAATCAATAAAATTTAAACTTGACGATAATGAATTTAGTAGCGGAATTGCTTTGTTGTCTATTTTATTAACCAATAATTGAGCAAATGCATTTCCAGACAATGAATTTAAATTTGGCGATAGTTCGTCGTCTAAATTTCCTTTTAATTTAAAGGTAGTGTTGTATTTGCCACGTAATGCTTTTGCAACAGGTACAATTTTTTGAAAAGTTTCTAAAGTATTGAACGAATTTGCGATATCAAATTTATCAATATTCATATCTAAATCAAAAACTGCTGGTGTTGTTTTTGTGTCAATATCTCCATTTAAAATGATATCTCCATCAAGCATTTTAGCTTTTGTATTTATAAGTTTTGCTTTTTGATTTTTAAGTTTTACTGTACCTGTAACATTTTTTAAATTCAAATTGTCATAAACCACATTTTTTGCTTTGAAGTTTGTAGTAATGTCTAAAAAAGCGGGTATTTTTAAGGCTTCATTTGTTGTGTTTGTGGTAGATTTGTCTTTGTTGTTTGTTGTTGTTTGTGTTGTTTTTTCATCAATTAAAAAGTCACTAACCACAAAATTATCAGAAGTAACATTAAAATTACCTTGTAATTTTTTATCGTTAAACAAAAAAGCAAATAAATTATCTAAATTACCTGTTGCATTTAAATCGCTGCTTCCTGTTTTTGCAGTAAAATTGGATAGTAAAATGCTATTTGTATTAAATTTTATAGCTGCATTTTTAATATGTATAGGGTTTGCAATATCTTTACCAGCATAAGTAAATCGTTCTAAGCTTGCCGTTCCGTTGGTTTTTATTTTGTCAAATTGATTATTATCTATTGCCAATTGATCTGCTTGTGTTGTTATATCGGCTTTTAATATTCCTTTTAATTGTTGGTCTAATGCTATTGGATATGCTTTTTTTAGATTTTCTAAATCTAATGTGCCTTTAAAACTTGCATCTACCGTTGGATTTGTTGTTAGTTTAGTAATATTTCCTTTTGTTTCAAAAGTATCTTTATCAATGGTAAATTTTAAAGCCTTTATATTTAATGCAATATCATTATTGACTGTGCTTGAAATTGTGCCATCAAAATTAATATTAGTCACTGTTTTTGGTAAATCTGGGTATTTAAACGAGGCGTTTTCTGTTTGTATTTTTACATGATATTTAGGAAATTTGTTGTCTGATAGAATGCCTTTAAATAAACCATTTACATTTGCAATTCCGTTAGCACTAACACCAGAAAAATCTTTTGAATACGCATTCGGAATTAATGATAATACACTTTTAAAATTCGCATTTGGTGCATTAAATGTGATGTCATATTCTTGGTTGGTATCGTTAACAGCAATAAAACCATCAAATTTTAATGATAAATCGTTTATTTTAGCTTTATTTTCTTTAAAAGTAAATTTCATGTTGTCTAAATCGATTCCTAAAATAGCATCTAATTCAATTTTTGCTTTATTAAAATAATAAATATTGTCAAAACCAACCGATAATTCATCAATTTTGGTATCGGTATCCAAATCTAATTTAGAAGCAGAAAAATCGCCTTTACCAGTATGGTTTAAGCCATCAATATCAATAATTAAATTACTTTGTTTGTCGTTAAATAAGATGTCGGCATTAATTAGTTTGTATTTTTTAACATCAATAATAAATGAATCATTTGTTTGATTTTTTTCATTTTCATTGGATGATGAATCACTACTTACATTACTATTTGTTCTTTTAACATTATAACTGGCATCGCCATCTTTATTAATAATAAGGTTTAGTGTTGAATTGTCTATTTCTAAATCTTTAATTACAATTTTTTCATCTGCTTTTTTAAATAGGTCTTCAATATTCATAGCTATAAACACTTTTTTTGCAGCAAATAAAGTGTCTTTACTAATATCGTTAACAATATTTAAATCATTAATTGCTACACTTGCATTCGGAAATTTTTTAAATAAATTTAAATCAGTATCGTTATAAGCAATTGTAATGTTGTAATTTTTGTTGTAATTTTCTACAAATCGTTTAATTAACGTGTCTTTGTAAAAATATAAAGTAACAATTCCTATTCCTACTAATAGTATTAAGCCAAGAAGAATTCTTTTTATTATTTTCATTTGTTGAATTTATAGCAATTAAACATCAAAAATACTACCAAAATTTGATATTCATATTAACATTTAGTTAAATTTAAATTCTTTAATTTATATTTGCAACTTATAACCGAAAAAAGAAAGTTTTGATAAATACGAAATACTACAAGTTAATTGAAAAAATAAAAGCAGAAATCGCTAAAGATGGTGTTACAACAGCTATTATTGAAGATTTAAAAGCAATGCGTGAAATGGTTGTGTTAGAAAACCAACCATTATTAGCTAAAGTAATTCGTTTGACTTTTCAGCATATTGAAAAGAACGATACTTTTAATGTTGCTATTCCAGAAGATGAGCCAATCGAAGGTCATGAAGAAGAACAAGTAGTTTCTACTGAAATTAATGCAGTAGAAAGTTTGGATTACTTATTGTCAAGTATGACAAAATACGATATGAAATCTAACGAATTAGATATTAGAGATTTTGTTGCAGATTTAAAAGAACAAGCAGGAGAAGATTGGTAGTTTTTTTGAAAGAATTTACCAAATTTAGGAATTAAAAATATCTAATATTTCTGTTGGTATTCTTGCCAATCGTTGTGTTTTTGCATCTAATAAAACCCAAGTGGTTTTTGATTTTGCTAGTAATACGTTATTTCTAAGAATTTCGACTTTACGTATAGATTTCACCCCTTCAAGTGTTTCAATCCATGTGTTTATGGTTATTTTTTCACCTAAAAAAGCGGGTTTTATATAATCAATTTCGTGTCTTGAAGCAACCCAAATATATTTTTTATTGATGCTTTCGTTAGATAAAGAGTTCCAATGTAAAATAGAAATATCATTTATCCATTGTAAATAAATCACGTTGTTTACATGGTTTAAAGCATCAATATCTAATGCTTTAACTGTTAGGTTGTAAGTGTATATTTTCATGATTTCAAAAATAGTAAAAAGGTTGATAATTACGAAGTGTAAACAAATAAATAAACGAATCTGTAAATAAAATAAATAAACAATTTTATAAAGATGTAACAGATTACTTCTTTGCTCTTTCAGGCGCATCGTAATGACGTAAACGAATAAACAAATCAACAAATAAAACATTCCACTAAATAGAACCGTAGTTTTAGTAATTTCTTTCTATTTTTGAAAAATAATTAAAAACAAAATTATTTTATGAGTATTGAAAAATTTAATGATTTATTTACCGAGTTAAATCAAAGTATTGAACGAGATGATTTTGTTAAAATTACATTAAGTAAACCTTTGAGTAAACGCAATGAGCTAACCAATGTTTATATACGATTAATTTATATTAAAGAAGAAGCTCAATTGTCATTTACGTACAGATATAAAACAAATGATCAAGTAAAAAATTATGCTTTTAGTGAAGCAAAACAGTTAATAGCAGATTTACTTTTAGCAAGTTTTCGTTTTGCTACTTTGTTTACTTTAGAAAAAGACGTTCAGGTATTTGTTTCTAAAAAGAAAGTAGTCACTACCAAAAACCAATACCCAAGTTTTAAAAATAAACCACCAGAAACGCATAATAAACCGAAAGAACGAAAAATTACAAATAGTGAGTTTTTAAAACATTTAGGTATAAGTGATAAAGAAGGTAATATTATTCATAAAATGGCGGACAAATACCGTCAAATAAATAAATATTTAGAGATTATTGATGATTTGGTAAGTAGTTCAAAATTGTCGAATACCATTCATATTGTTGATATGGGTTCTGGTAAAGGTTATTTAACTTTTGCTTTGTACGATTTTTTAACAAACCAAAAGGGTTTTGATGTTGAAATTACTGGTATAGAGCTAAGGCAAAAGTTAGTAGATTATTGTAATGATATTGCAAAAAAATGTGATTTTGAAAAATTAAAATTTGAATGTAAATCAATTGAAGATTATACCGAAAAACGTATTGACATTTTAATTGCGCTTCACGCTTGCGATACCGCAACAGATGACGCTATTTTTAAAGGTCTGTCTTCAAAATCAGATATTATTATAACAGCGCCTTGTTGTCATAAACAAATAAGACAACAAGTAAAAGGAACAGCGCAAGAAAGCCCTATTTTAAAATACGGTATTTTTAAAGAGCGTCAATTTGAAATGGTAACTGATACTATGCGAGCTTTGTTGTTAGAAAAAGAAAATTATCAAACTAAAATATTTGAATTTGTTTCTAACGAACATACTCGTAAAAATGTGATGTTGGTTGGTAAGAAATCTTCAAAAAAGAATGACTCTAAATTAATTGGTCAAAAAATTGAACAATTAAAAAGTGATTTTGGAGTTACAGAACATTATTTAGAAAAATTGATTAAAGAAGCGTAGTTATAAAGTCATAACGAAGCAAATTTATTGAATAAAAAAAACACTTACAATTTAATTGTAAGTGTTTTTTTTAATAAAATATTTTTTACACAAATTGTTTAGCTACTTTTTCTGCTTTTCTACTTTCTGAATAATCATAAAATCCTTCGCCAGATTTTACACCAAGTTTTCCTGCTTGTACCATATTCACTAATAATGGGCAAGGGGCATATTTTGGATTTTTAAAACCATCGTACATAACGTTTAATATAGAAAGGCAAACGTCTAAACCAATAAAATCAGCTAACTGTAAAGGTCCCATCGGATGTCCCATTCCTAATTTCATAACATTATCAATTTCATATACTTTTGCAACACCATTGTAAAGTGTTTCTACGGCTTCGTTTATCATTGGCATCAATATTCTATTTGCTACAAAACCAGGATAATCGTTTACTTCTAATGGTGTTTTTTTAAGGTTTGATGATAGTTCCATTATTGTTTTAGTAACTTCATCGCTTGTAGAATAACCTCTAATAATTTCTACCAATTTCATAATTGGTACAGGATTCATAAAGTGCATTCCTATTACTTTTTCAGGTCTATTAGTTACACTTGCTATTTTTGTGATAGAAATAGAAGACGTATTTGTAGCTAAAATTGCTTTTTCAGGAGCAAATTCATCTATTAATTTAAATATTTTTAATTTTAAAGCTTCATTTTCAGTTGCCGCTTCAACGACTAAGTCTGCATTTTTAACACCTTTTTTAGTGTCTGTAAACGTAGTAATATTATTTAAAGTATTTGCTTTAACCTCTTCAGTAATACGTTCTTTACTTAGTAACCTGTCTAAATTTTTTGTAATAGTTGCAATGCCTTTATCTAAAGAAGTTTGCGCAATATCGATTAAATTTACTTGGTATCCGTTTTGAGCAAAAACGTGTGCGATACCATTACCCATTGTTCCTGCTCCAATTACTGCTATGTTTTTCATTTTATATGTTTAATTGTGTGTTTGTTTATTTTGAAATATAAATTTTTTCGTTTAAAAATATAGAATTATTTATACTGTATTCTTATTAATCTATTTTGTCTACATTAAAAACAATCAATAATTTGTTGCGCTATTTCTAAAGCCTCAGTTCCGTTTGTTAAAGTAACAACTGGTGTCGTATTATTATTAATAGCATCTGCAAAAGTTTCTAACTCATCTAAAATGGCGTTGTTGTTTTCAATTTCAGGATTTTCAAAATAGATTTGTTTTTTTACGCCTTCAGCATTTTGTAAAATCATAGCAAACTCATCAGGATTTTCAGGTACATCTTTCATTTTTACAACTTCACTTTTCTTTTCTAAAAAATCTACCGAAATGTAAGCATCTTTTTGAAAAAACCTCGATTTACGCATGTTTTTCATAGAAATTCTACTTGCGGTTAAGTTTGCAACACAACCATTTTCAAATTCTAAACGCGCATTGGCAATATCTGGAGTTTCACTAATTACCGAAACACCACTTGCATGAACTGATTTCACTTTTGATTTAACCACACTTAATATAATGTCAATATCATGAATCATTAAATCTAAAACGACAGGTACATCAGTTCCACGTGGATTAAATTCTGCCAATCTATGTGTTTCAATAAACATAGGCGAGTTAATCAAATCTTTCACTACTGTAAATGCAGGGTTAAATCGTTCTACATGTCCAACTTGTCCTTTTACTTTGTGCTTTTTAGCTAAAGCAATAAGTTCTTTAGCTTCTTTAACTGTTTTAGTAATAGGTTTTTCTACAAATATGTGTTTTGATTGTTCTAAAGCTTGCTTGGCAACATTGTAATGTACTAATGTTGGTGTTACAATATCTACAACATCTACTGCATTAATTAAACCTTCAATAGTATTAAAATATTTGTAGCCAAATTCTTTAGAAACTTTTTCTCCATGCTCCTTATCAGCATCATAAAAGCCTATAAGCTCATATTTAGAAGATTGATTTAATAATTTTAAATGAATTTTACCTAAGTGACCTGCACCTAAAACGCCTGCTTTTAACATAAAAATAATTTTATTCAAAAGTACTGAAAATTTATATTATTCTACAATAATTGTTATAATAAAAAAGGTTGCTAAATTAATAGCAACCTAAATACCTCTTTCTAAAAAGAAATATCAAGAGGGAATATTTTATATCAAATTTACTGGTTTTATCTCTTTGTTAAGTAATTGTTTTATATCCGTAATTAAATTTTTTATAACTGTGTTAATTGGTGTTAATATTAGTGATTATTATGTAAAATGAACCAATAATATTTCTTAATTTTGTGGTTAGATGAAAGACCTTCCAAAGCATAAAGGATTACGTAATCAATTAGTACAAGTGCTAATAGATAAGGGAATTAAAGATGAAAAAGTATTGAATGCAATTGCAAAAATACCAAGGCATCTATTTATGGACTCTAGTTTTATTGATTTTGCATACAAAGACAAGGCTTTTCCTATTGGTGCAGACCAAACAATATCACAACCATATACTGTAGCTTTTCAAACAGAATTACTTGAGGTGAAGGCAAATGATAAAATTTTAGAAATAGGTACAGGTTCTGGCTATCAAACAGCGGTATTGGTTTCGTTAAAAGCCATAGTTTTTAGTATTGAACGTCAAAAAGAATTATTTACTAAAACAAAAAAATTCTTACCAAGACTTGGTTATGTTGCTAAAAAATTGATTTACGGCGATGGCTATAATGGTTTACCTAATGAAGCTCCTTTTGATAGTATTATTGTTACTGCTGGTGCGCCTTTTGTACCAAAACCATTATTGGCGCAATTAAAAATAGGAGGGAAGTTGGTAATTCCTGTAGGAGATAAAGAACAAGTGATGACTTTATTTGTTAGAAATAGTGAAAAAGAATTTGAAAAAAAGGAATTCGATAAATTTGCTTTTGTGCCTTTTTTAAAAGATGTATCAGATTAAAATAAAATAATATGGCTTCTGTTTTTGGGCATGCTTTGGCTTCAATCGCTTTAGGTGCTAATTTTTACAAGATTAAAAAAAATGTAAAATTTTGGTTACTTGGTGTTTTTTGTTCAATTTTCCCAGATTTTGACGTGATAGGCTTTAAATTTGGCATTAAATACGCTAGTTTTTTTGGTCATAGAGGTTTTACGCATTCTTTAGTGTTTGCTTTTTTTTTAGGTCTAATTATTACTTTTATTTTTTATAGAAATCATGATAAAAAATATTATTACGTACTTTTTTTTATTTTTGCAACGGCTTCTCATAGTATTTTAGACGCAATGACAACTGGTGGTTTAGGTGTGGCTTTTTTTTCGCCATTTAATAATGGAAGGTATTTTTTTTCATGGCGACCAATACAAGTTTCGCCCATTGGAGCAAGTAAATTTTTTAGTTCTTGGGGTTTACGTGTGATAAAAAGTGAACTAATATGGATTGGAATTCCAAGTGTAATAATGTTATTTATAGTAAAACTAAAAAAGTATTTTTTTGACAAATAGCATCTCATACCAATTCAAGATCAAAATATTTCAAATTTATTTAGCGCATTTTGAAATAGAATTGGTATCATTTAAAAATTATTATTTTTATAAAATAAAATGGTTTAAACGATTACTCGTTATTGGTTTATTTGCTATTCGTATAAATATTAACTCTGATAATTTGGAGGTGTTTTTACTATTTCATTAAGAAAATAAGGTAAAAAAGGACTGTCTTTTCAGACAGTCTTTTATAATATGTTATACTTATTTTATTTAAGAAATAAATTTAGACATTTTCAATTTTTCTTCAGTTGCTAATTCAATATCAACTAAAATTCTTCCACTATGCTCATCGGTAATTATTTTTTTACGCATTGCAATTTCCATTTGTCTTTGTGGAGGAATTGTAAAATATGATCCAGCAGCTGCACCTCTTTCAACAGCAACAACAGCTAATCCATTACGAACATTAGTTCTAATTCTTGTATATGCTTGTAATAATCTATCTTCAATTAATGCACTAAATTCGTTTGATTTTTTATTTAAAACAGCTTCTTCTTTTTCAGTTTCACTCATAATTTCTTTTAATTCATTTTTCTTATGAGTTAAATGAGTTTCTAAATTGGTTAGTTTTTCTTTAGAACCAGTAATTACCTCTTCTTTATGAGCTATTTTAGCTTGAAATTCTTTGATGTTTTTTTCGGCTAATTCTATTTCAAGTTCTTGATATTCAACTTCCTTAGATAAAGAATCAAACTCTCTATTGTTTCGAATGTTTTTTTGTTGCTCGGTGTATTTTTTCATTAAAGTATTAGACTCTTCAATTGCTTGTTTTTTATCAGTAATTGAAGCGTTTAAGTTTTCAATATCAACTTTGTAATTGTCTAAACGTTTGTTTAAACCTGTAATATCATCTTCTAAATCTTCTATTTCTAATGGAAGTTCTCCACGTGTATTTTTTATTTCGTCAATTCTTGAGTCGATCAACTGTAAGTCATATAATGCTCTTAGTTTTTCTTCAACAGTAACTTCTTTCTTTTTTGCCATTATAAATAATTAATAGGATTTGTATTGTTTTCTGATAAAAATATATTGCTAAAATTCAAAGCAGCTGCAAAATTACTAATTTTTTTGTTAAGATAATCAACTAAAAGGTTTTTTGTGAACTGTTCGCTTTCATAATGTCCAATATCTACTAATAATATGTTATTTTCTGCTTTAAAAAAATCATGGTATTTAAAATCGGATGAAATATATGCGTCTGCATTTAATTTTTTTGCATGTTCTATTGCAAAAGCTCCTGAACCACCAAGAAGTGCTACTTTTTTTATTTTTTTATGGATTAAAGCAGAATGTCTTATTCCATTTGCGTTGAATTTATTTTTCAATAAGTTTAAAAAATTAATTTCTTCCATTTCTGTATTAAATTCAGCTAACATTCCCATTCCGATATTTTTTAACGGATTAGGAATTAAAAATTGCCGATTAACTAAGCCTAATACTTCACACATTTTAGCAGAAACTCCATCAAACGAATTGTCTAATGCAGTGTGCATTGCATAAATTGAAATATTATTTTGAATTGCTTTTATGGTAACTCGCTCTACGTAATTATTTCCGTTAAGGTGTTTTAAACCATTAAAAATAATAGGGTGGAAGCTAATTATTAGATTGCATTTTTTAGAGATTGCTTCATCAATGGTAACTTCTAACGTGTCTAAAGTTACTAAAATATTGTTAACCTTATTTTGATAATTGCCGATTAACAAGCCAACATTGTCAAAATCTTCAGCATCATTTAATGGTGCTAATTCTTCCAATAGGTTTGTTATTTCTTTAATTTTCATTATCTAATTAATAGTAATTAGGTTTATAATTCGTTTAGTTGTTTTAGTTTTTCTGTATTTTCAGCTAATTCTAAAGCTTCTACTATTTTATGAATATCTCCATCAATAATATTACTTAAGTCATATAAGGTAAGTCCAATTCTATGATCGGTAACTCTACCTTGTGCATAATTATAGGTTCTAATTTTAGCAGAACGATCACCAGAAGATACCAATGAGTTACGTTGTGCAGCATCAGCATCAAGTTTTTTTTGTAATTCCATTTCATAAATACGAGTACGTAAAACTTTTAATGCTTTGTCTTTGTTTTTATGTTGTGATTTTTGGTCTTGACATTGTGCAACAATTCCAGTAGGAACGTGTGTTAAACGAACGGCAGAGTAGGTTGTATTTACTGATTGTCCGCCAGGACCAGACGAACAAAAATAATCAACTCTAATATCGCTCATTTTAACATCTACATCAAATTCTTCAGCTTCTGGTAAAACCATAACAGTTGCCGCTGATGTGTGTACTCTACCTTGGGTTTCAGTTTGTGGAACTCTTTGAACACGATGTACGCCAGATTCATATTTCATTGTGCCGTATACATCTGCTCCTGTAAGGCTAAAAATTATTTCTTTAAAACCACCAGAAGTACCTTCGCTAATATCTTCAATTTCAAGTTTCCATTTTTTATCAGATGCAAATTTTGAGTACATTCTATAAAGATCTCCTGCAAATATACTTGCTTCGTCTCCACCAGTTCCTGCTCTTATTTCTACAATAACATTTTTAGCATCTTCAGGGTCTTTCGGAATCATCAATACTTTGATTTCTTCTTCTAATTGAGGTATTTTTATTTTAGCCTCGTCTAATTCCATTTTAGCCATTTCAACCATTTCAGCATCAGAATTATCATCAATAATTTCTAAGGCTTCATCTCGATTAGCAACAATTGAAATGTATTCATTTCCTTTATCAACGATATCTTTTAAGTCTTTATATTCTTTGCTTAACTTAACATATTTTTTTTGATCTTTTATGATGTCTGGTTGTATAATCAAGTCAGATACTTCGTCAAAGCGTTGTTTTATTATGCGTATTTTATCTATCATGTTCTATTATCTCAGTTTAGTCTTAAATGTAGACTGTTGCAAAAGTACGTTTTTTTATGGAATTATATATTTGCTGTTTTGTTTATTTTATGATAAAAAAAAGCCCCAAACTAAAAGTTTGGAGCTTTATTAATTTTATTATTTAGCTTATTTAGTCAACTAATATAATAACTTTGTTATTACTCATTTCAATAGTTCCAGATTTTATAGCTAACCAAGTTCCGTTATCATCCCCTTTAGAGAATTTATCTTGAAATTGTTCTTCAATTTGAATATCTCCATAAATTTTAACATTACCTTTTTGTAATAAAGAAACAATTGGTGCGTGATTTTCTAACATTTGAAAATCGCCATTAATTCCTGGTACAGCAACAGAATTCACATCTGTTTGTAATAATACTGCTTCTGGTGATACTATTTCTAATTTCATATTTTATGTTTTTCGCTATGATGTTTATCTGTATAACTATTGCTATTAAGCTTCTGCTAACATTTTTTCTCCTGCATCTATAGCATCTTGAATTGAACCTCTAAGGTTAAATGCAGCTTCAGGATATTTGTCTAACTCTCCGTCCATAATCATATTAAAGCCTTTAATTGTATCTTTAATATCAACTAAACAACCTGGTATACCAGTAAATTGTTCTGCTACATGGAAAGGTTGTGATAAGAAACGTTGTACACGTCTTGCTCTATGAACGATTAATTTATCTTCTTCAGATAATTCTTCCATTCCTAAAATTGCAATAATATCTTGTAATTCTTTATATTTTTGTAAAGTTTCTTTAACTTTTTGAGCAGTATCATAGTGTTCATCACCAAGAATTTCTCTGTTTAAAATTCTTGAAGTAGAATCTAAAGGATCTACCGCAGGATAGATACCTAATTCTGAAATCTTACGAGAAAGTACTGTTGTAGCATCTAAATGTGCAAATGTTGTTGCTGGTGCAGGGTCTGTTAAATCATCTGCAGGTACATATACTGCTTGTACAGATGTAATAGAACCTGTTTTTGTTGAAGTAATACGTTCTTGCATTGCACCCATTTCGGTTGCTAAAGTTGGTTGATAACCAACGGCAGAAGGCATACGCCCTAATAATGCAGATACCTCAGAACCAGCTTGTGTAAATCTAAAAATATTATCAATAAAGAATAGAATATCTTTACCTTGTCCATCTCCAGCTCCATCTCTAAAATACTCAGCAATTGCTAAACCAGATAATGCAACACGAGCACGTGCTCCAGGCGGTTCGTTCATTTGTCCGAATACAAAAGTAAGTTTAGATTCTTTTAAAGCAGACATGTCTACTTTAGATAAATCCCATCCACCTTCTTCCATAGATTTGTCAAACTCTTCACCGTATTTAATAATTCCAGATTCAAGCATCTCACGAAGTAAATCATTTCCTTCACGAGTTCTTTCTCCGACTCCTGCAAAAACCGATAAACCACCGTGTCCTTTTGCAATATTATTAATTAATTCTTGAATAAGTACTGTTTTACCAACTCCAGCTCCTCCAAATAATCCAATTTTACCTCCTTTTGCGTAAGGTTCAATTAAATCGATTACTTTAATACCAGTAAAAAGTACTTCGGTAGCCGTTGATAAATCTTCAAATTTTGGCGCTTCTCGGTGAATTGGTAAACCGTTTTTACCATCTTTAGGAAGTGCTTTTAATCCATCAATTGGATCGCCATTTACGTTGAATAAACGTCCATAAATTTCTCCACCAACAGGTATTTTAATAGGATTTCCTGTAGCTAAAACTTCATAACCTCTACTAATACCGTCAGTAGAATCCATTGCAATTGTTTTTACAGTATCTTCACCAATATGTTGTTGCACTTCTAATACAATAATAGAACCGTCTTTCTTTTTGATTTCTAATGAATCATAAATTTTAGGAAGATCTGTTCCAGATTCAAATACTACATCTACAACAGGTCCAATAATTTGAGAAATTTTACCAGTAACTTTACTCATTTTTTTATTTTTATGGTTAAATGATAATAAAAAATATTATCTATAATGTTCAAGTTTTCAAGGTGCAAAGATAATTATATTTAATTAATATAAAAATTATAATTAAATAAATTAAATGCAAAAAAAAACACTCCATTTGTGGAGTGTTTTTATATAATAAAAAATACTTATTTATTGAATTATAGCAGGAAATTGAGTAACAAAATCTTTCGCTTTATTCAAATTGCCAGACGCTTCAAAGTTTGAGCCGTATTTGGTGTCAATTGCTTTTAAAATTTCATTTGCAATAAAAGCGCTTCCTCTTGCAGTTAAGTGAGCTCCATCTAAAGAAAATGCTTCTCCAAATATATATCGGTTACTTAGATTAAATTCATCAAATACGATACCTCCGTTTGCCAATTGAGTCATTAATGCATTTGCATTTACAAAAGCTAAACCTTTATTGTTTGCAACAGCTTCGATAGTTGTATTGTATGCATCTGTAGCTGTATTTACTTCCATAATTTCATCTTTTGAAAGAACCCATTGGTCATCTAATGGTACAGAAACACCATTAATTAATAATGGATTTCCTCCAACTTGTGTACCTATAAAAGTTCTACTTGTCAAAATTAATAGATCATCAGCTGTAGCTTGTCTATACATTTGTGGTAAACCATAAGCTGATAAATCGGTTAAATATTCATCTACAATGGTAACAGCGTTTAGACCCGCAACAAAATGAATTGTTCTTGCTTCTTTTTCTTCAGTTGTTATTAAAGTTGCCGCTTCAAAAGATGCTAAGGCTCCATTGTAAGTTGCAAAAGCGCCATTTAATTGGTCTGCTGTTGCTTGATCTAAAGGAACAGGGTTAT